>JAGVPA010000016.1 GCA_020052445.1 bacterium | reverse complement strand
TTTTGTTGGTTCATAACTAGGCTTTTTAGTGGTTAGCCTAGTTATATTTTGCTATTTTAAGCCAAATTTATCAATAGTTGGTGCGTTTGCCCTGGGGTGGTGCGTAAGGTGAGTTATTGAAAAAACCGTAAGAGAGATATCACCTAAGATATCGAGCCGAAAAAAAATTAAAGAATGCCTTGAGGAAATAATCGAATGGGCAAAAAGGCAAAATATACCCACTGATAAAACTGGCGAAGATTTTGGAGGTTGGTTTTCAGAACAAATTACCGCTCTCGAAAAACGATTAATCGAAGAATTTTTGGCCAATAATTTTTGGGAGGTTGTTGAACAAAAGTTGGAGGACAAAGATTTGATTGAATTTAAAAAAAGACTAGAAATACCAAACTTTACCGAAATGATTAAGGCTGTAACCGAATTTTTGGAATCCGCCATTAAAACTGAACACAGCCCGTTTTCTAATGATGAAAATGAGTTACTTATAGCCTTACGCATTCTGATTTATAGAAACATCGAGGAAAGATTTGCCACAGTACAAAAAAGTCTGGTGGAACCAAGAAAAAATTTGAGTGATATTGATCGAACGGTTAACGAACTAAAAACAGACCATGAAAAAATGATTAATTCACCAGCCTTTGAACTAATGCCTGAGCCACAGAGAAATGAAATAATCGAATCTTATAAACAAAAAAGGGCTGAACTACGGGTAGAACGACGAACTGTCATCAAATCAGAAACCGAGATTAATAGTATCATGAACGAAAAAATTGACGACCTAAAAACAATGTTAAAAACTCTCGATGAGCAAATGGCTGGGGAAAAAACGATTGAATTAGCCGCGGCTCTTTTCCAAAAAATGTTCGAAAATTTTGGAGAATATCAAAGAGTGGAACAAACCAAATTTGAAAGAAAAAAATTATCTTATCAAATTCACAGACTTACCGCAGAAAAAAAACGAAAGCTGTTCATTGACTGGCAATCAAGGAATCGCCAGAATAACCATCCCGTCTGGCACTGGGCTCAAAGAAATAAAGATCTTTTAAACATTGAATAAAAATAAGTCTCGCTTTATTTGCATAAAGTGCAAAAACCATGTTAAAATAAATTCATGGAAAAGAAAGAAATCAAAATGATCGACGATTTACAGACCGCTCTGGCTGGCCTGAAAACCAAAGGTGAAATAAAAAAATTTCTCCACGATCTTTTGACTCAGCAGGAATTATCAGATTTGGCTCGCCGCTTACGAGTGGCTCAAATGTTATCTGCTAAAATTCCTTATACAAAAATCATTGAGGAGACAGGACTCAGTTCAACCACGGTGGCTCGGGTGGCAAAATGGCTACGGAGTGATGTGGGTGGATTTAGGACGGTTTTGAAAAGGAATCGGGGTAAAGGTGTAAAAGGTAAAAACGTAAAGGTGTAAACCAGGCAACTGCCTGGTAAAAACGTAAAAATCGTAGAAATGTAAATTTATTGTCGTCGAGTTAGATCGTAAAAATGAAAAAAATTGTAAAAAATCTCGACCTCGTAAAGTGACCGATCCCACTCCGTTGGGCTTCGAGGGACACAGCCGGCCACTTTGCAAGGTTGATCGTACAAAAAACCATCGCTTTTGCGGTGATTTTTTGTTAGTAACGTGGCGAGATCCTTCCTCCTTCGCTGGGCTACGGAAGGACAGGTCTTTGGTTTAAGATGACATTTTTTCTTTAATTCCATTCATCTCCCGGTCAAAACCAAAACAACTTTATCTTTGGATTTTATCACCTTTTTCTTCAGTAACTTATCATAAGCTGTCCAAACGCTAGCCGAAGCATAATTAACTAGCAGACCATAATTTCTAGCCAAATCTTTTTTGGCTTTTATCAATTCCTCATCACCTGCTTCAATAATAACTCCACCACTTTTTTTAAGACAATCAAGAACCAAATTTCCATCGCCGGGATTTCCGACCTTAAAGAAAGCCCCCACGGTTTCCGGTTGAACCAATGGCACGATCTGCTCATTATTTTTCCAAGCTCGAAAAACCGGATTACATTTTTTTCCCTGAACACCAATCATTTTAGTGGAAAGATTTTTGGCAGAACCAAAATATCCATCAGTCACGGAACTAAAAATCGTGCCATTCCCGACCGGTACAATAAGCCAATCAACATTTGAAACCTCACCAGCAATCTCTCGACCACAACTCTCTTGCCCAACCCGACGCAAAAGGTAATCCCCGACCAACATTTTTTTGCCGGTCAAAGATTCCTTTATGGCCAAGGAAGCGGCTAAATCATAATTACCATCAACGACCTCAATTTCCGCTCCATATAATTTTGGTAACTCGATTTTCTCCGGCGGAGTACTTTTCGGCACCAAAACTCGGCATTTTATTTTCGCTTTTGCACAGTAAGCCGACAGAGACACGGCCATATTGCCAGTGCTGGCAAAAACCAAAGTTTTATAGTTATTTTCCAGAGCAAAAGCCACTTCCAAAAGACTGCCGCGATCCTTAAAACTCCCGGTCGGATTTTGTGTCTCACATTTAGCGAATAAATTATTCTCAAGACAAATCAATGAGGTATTCCCTTCACCTAAAGACAACCATTGATATTTTTTCAACAAATATTGAAAATATTTTTTCGTTTCTTGACCTTCCGACACTAAGGCCCCAGAACAAATCGGACAAAAAGTGAATTGTTTTAAGAGATCAAAAAATTTTCCGCAACCAAAACATTTAGATTTAATGTTCATATTATTCAAAGAGTCGTAATTTCTCTTTCAAGGCTTTTTCGACCACTTCGACCAAGGTTCCGTCCTTAATTAAATCTCGAATGATGTTTAAGCCATCAGTCATAATCGAATCACTTTCCACAAAAGGTACTTTTGTCCGCACTAAATCATAAACCGCCTTAATGCCAACCCCGGGATTTTTTGGTTTACGAAAATCCAAAGCCTGACAAGCGGTAAAAATCTCGCCGGCCAAAATAAATTGCGTATTATAAATTATTTTCTGCAAATTTAAAGCTCCGTTTGTACCCATCGAAACGTGATCCTCTTGTCCACCACAAACTGAAATCGAATCGCAAGAATTTGGCCAGCAAAGACTCTTATTCATATTAACGAGACCGGCCTGAGTGTATTGCACCACCATAAATCCAGATTCTAAACCCGGATTTTTTACCAAAAAAGCCGGAAACTCGCTGTAAGCCGGGTTGATCATTCTCTCAACCCGAATCTCCGAAGAATTACCAAGTTCTGAAACCGCCAGTTTCAAATAGTCAATCGGCAAAGCAATCGGCTGGCCGTGAAAATTTCCACCGGCGACAATATCGTTATCTTCAAGAATCATTAAAGGATTATCAGCCGCCCCATTAATCTCAGTTTCCAATTCACGGCGAGCAAAAGCCACAGCTTGGCGCGAGGCCCCAAGAATTCGCGGCGAACAACGAATGGAATAAGCGTCTTGAATCCGTTCATTCGGACCATAAACAATTTCACTGCCAGCAATCAAGGTCCGAATATTAGCCGCGGTGGCAATCTGCCCAGCAAAACCAGAAGCCGTGGCAATTCTTTCATCCAAAGCTTTTGTAACACCACGAATCGCTTCGAAGGTTGATGACAAAGCAATATCAGAAACTTTTAAAAGTTCTTGAGCATCATAAACCGCCAAAGCGCCAATCCCGGCCATAAAAGTCGCACCGTTCATAATCGCTAATCCTTCCTTGGCTTGAATATCGGTCGGAACAAAATTAGCTTTCTGAAAAGCTTCTTTCGTTGCCAAAAGTTCGCCATTATAAAAACATTTCCAATCACCCATTAAAACCAAAACAATATAAGACAACGGCGCCAAATCTCCAGACGAACCGACCGATCCAAGTTCCGGTATAGCCGGGATAATATTTTTATTTATCAGCTCAACAAGTTTTTCAAGAATCACCGGTCGAGCTCCGGTTACTCCAGAACTAATCAAATTGGCGCGAATAAGCATAGTGGCTCTAACCACTTCCTCGGAGGCATAATTCCCCACCCCGGCGGCGTGAGATCTGGCCAAGTTTATTTGTAACTGGGCGGCCGCCTGCGAACTGATAAATTTTTGACTATTAGCACCAAAACCAGTCGTCACACCATAAATTTTTTCTTCTTGATTAACTCTGGTCTCAAGAATCTCTCGACCTTTTTTAACTTTCCCCCAAGCTGACTCATCAACCGCCACCAAAAAATTATCCCGAGCCACACTTTTAATTTGCTCGATGGTTAAATTTTTTCCATTGATTGTAACGGTGTTGTTAGACATATGAATTTTAATTTATTAATTTTATTGATTATTAGAAAAAATAGTTGGGGCGCTTTGAAGCTGGCGCGCCCCGAGGCCAACCATTTTTTAACCGACTCCGTCGTAAAACGGTCTCATCCGCTCACTCCACTCCCCGGCGCATTTTGAGCACCAAGTTATGCCTGACAAACCAGTCGTGGCAGGTTCTTGATTGCACATTTCGCATATCTTAACCTGTGGTTCTAAACACTTCTTCTCCAAAACTGGAACCACAGGTTTATTTGGAAGGCCGACATCAAAAGGTTCACTCACGTCCTTCTCCCTCTAATAAGAACCCTCTGTGTGGATGTGTCCATCGGCATCCACCGATGTGCTCGGTTTGAAGGTGACGGCCATCTCCAAACCTTGTTCTCTGTTTCTTTTCGCTTTATCAAAAGCACAACTCCAGCACATGAAATAACTTCGTTCGATTTCTTTTCCGCACTCGCATCTTTTTGATTCTGTCATGTCTTCTCCTTGTTTCTAAAACAAAAAACCGCTCTTGCAAGCGATTTTCGACCCAAACTAAACCTGCACCAGGCAAATTAGCTTGGGTCGCCGGAATGATGATTTTTGGTTAAGCCTTTTTTCATACCGTTGTTTTAGTGTATTAACACAGTAACACGAGGAGGAAAAGATGTCAAGAAGTTGTTGTCTTATTTTATCCCCACGTCGGCAGTTAACCAATTTGGTTCGAATATTCTCCTTGTTTTTCTGTTTTAACTACAGCTGACAACAACTTCTTAAAAAACGTAAGGTTGTTATTTTATCCCCGCGTCGGCATTTAACCAGCTCAGTCTGAATATTCTCAAGGTTGTCGAGATTTACCAGTCTCTAGCAACAACTTCTCTATTACTGCGCGGTAACCGCCCTCACCACTCGTCAGCCAATGAGCGATTCTGGTCACGGTGGCTGTACTGACTCCAGTTTTTTCAGCAATTAGACGATAAGAAATTCCTTTATTCAAAAGTTCAACCACCTGCCAGCGTCTTGAAAATGCTTCGAGTTCTTCCAGAGTGCAAAGGTCTCGCAAAAAATTGAGCACGTCTGATTCTTTTTCTAAAACCAAAAAAGCTTTGGCTAGTTTTTTAAGCTCGAGAGTTTGCCAGGTTTTCATATAGAGTTATTTTAGCTTGTTTGGGGAGTATGTAAAAGCGTGTAACTTCCCCCACCCTCCCCTTCGCTGGGCTTCGGCGGAGCGGGCCAGCCCTCCCCCACCGTGGCGGTGAAGGAGGGAGAATTTTTTTATGCTAAAATTTTTAGTCATTTTTTGTCATCCGTCCGGGTCAGCTTCGGACAATTTTGGCTAATCACTTTTTTTGTTATAATCCTGCCATATGAAAACCCAACGATTCTCCGCTCTCGTCTGTGGCTACGGAATTCCTGAAGACATAATGACTGACAAAAATTACTTTTCTTATCTGACTCAAGTTTTTAATTTTCTTTTTGATCGGTTTGCAGACACTGAGGGATCCGTTTTTTTAAGTGGTGGGCCAACCGATTGTTTTCCGCCGTTCAAACGGACTGAGGCTCGGGAAACGAAACGTTGGTTGGTGGAAAAAATAAAAAGCGCTGAAAAAGAAATCGGTCAAAAAATTCCTTGGAAAATTATTCTGGACAACAAAGCTCTCAGCACTCTGGAAAATCTCGTAAACTTTAAACCATTTGCAAAAGGCAGGGTAATAATTTTTGCTGAAAAAACCAGAACTGACAGAATTAAAAAACTAGCCAAAATAATTTTTAAAAACCAAGCAAAATGCGTTTTCTTCGATTTCGACGGCTCGTTTGCCAGATATCATAAGGAAGCTATTCGGATTCGGGAAAAAAATGCTTTGATTGTTCATCTAGCGGCCGTAAGGGACCGAGGTAAAATAAAAGATATAAGGCAAGCGGTTCAGAGAAAACTTTCTTTAATGAGAAAACACGGAGCAGAAGAAGGATTGAGGATTTGGTTGGGAGTTGGATATAAGAAGTAAAAGCGTAAAGGTGTAAAAGCGTAAAAATTGTAAAAAGTAAAAATCGATCGGCGTGAGCTGATCGATTTTCTATTGAAAAAATGTATTCTCCCTCTCCGTCGGTAGAGGGTTGGGGTGAGGGGTGGGTAACGAGGCGAGATCCCTCTTTGGCTCGGGATGACGGGTTTTTTTACTACTCAAAATCATTCTTCAAACCTTCGCCTGGAGCGAATTCGAATGGGGTGTTAGAAATCTCGACGATCAAATCGCGGAGGATTGGGTATTCGGTGGCCATGAAATGGTCGTCGGCTTCTCTTTCAATAAATCTGGCGCGCAAAACTTCGGCTAATTTTTTACCGTGTTCGAGCGGGACCATTTTGTCATCTTTGGAATGAACCACCACGAACTCGCGCGCTTTCCACATGATTACATCAGCATCAAGTTCATCGACAAAAAGCTGGCGTAATTCCGGACGAGAAACTTTCCACGGGGCGGCGACTAAAATAACCGCTCGCGGCGTTTCGAACATTTCGGCGGCTTGGAGATACTGGAGCATGAGTAAAGCACCGAGTGAGTGACCGAGCAAAATATCGTCGTTCTTTAAATAACCAACCTGCTTTTTAATTTCTTCCATGATTAATGGAAAATTCAATTCCTGACCAACCTGCAAATCCAAACGAACCGAAATCACCTCAAAACCTTTGTCTTGAAGTTCAGCTCGCAGCCAAGGATGAAAATTCATGTCTGGGCTGGCATTGAAACCGTGGATTAGGATTATGCGCATAGGGTGTTGGGGGGGGTGATTGGGGGACTAAGGATGGTTGGGGTGTGGGGACTATGGGGATTGATTTTTGGATGATTGTTATAGTTATTGAATTTTTAGTTTGGAAAAACTTATGGCCTGCCATGAGCGAGTGGGGGGAAACGGAAACCGTGAGCCCCTCGACTCGGCTCGGGACATTCGCCTACAGCGGTAACAATACAGCTGTAGTCGAATGGTGGGCGGAGAGAGACTCGAACTCTCACGGGTTGCCCCATTAGCTCCTAAGGCTAACGTGTATGCCAATTTCACCATCCGCCCGTTCTTTTTAATTTCGTCTTGATTTTAAGACTAGCGCGTATGCCAACCCGCCCCGCCGTAGCCCGAGCGAAGGAGGGTTCCGCCACTCCAGCTTTTTTATTTTATTCTGTCAAAGACTTTAGCTGAAAAACGTATTTTTATCAACTTTCGTAATTGAAACAAAAAACTATTCCGACAGTTTATTCCAAAGTTCATCATAAATAACTCGCTGAGCGTGAGCAAAATCTTTTGAAGAAATTAGAACAGCAAAGTTTTCTTTCCAGGAAATCATAAGAACTCGATTGTCGAAAATATTAATTTCCGGAGAATACTCGACGCCGGAACTGATAAAACGCACGTCGCGAAGTTCTTTTTTTGAGTACAAGGCGCGCTGGCGCCATTTTTCCGTATCTGGTGCGATCGCTCTGGCACGAATAGCCAAATCAACGCGTTGTTTTAAATATTGTTCGAACCGTTCGCCCATAGAACGAACAATCGAATCGATATTCGCGTAAGCTCGAATTATATCTTTTGTACTCAAGGTTTCTTGAAGCGCATTCCAAATCCCTTGCTCACCTTCGAAAAACTGAACTTTTGGTAACAAAGTAGCATTTTTAGTGAAAGTCAAAATCTCCGGCAGAGCTTCATTTAAAATTTGACGTTTTTTCTGAGCTTCGGTTTTCGCAAATTCTTCAGATTCAGAAATAAGTTTTTCAAGATTTCTTGGATCTTTAGCCGCATAAGTATGTGTCTTTTTTTGGTGAGTTTCATAAACCAAACCCTTGGCTTCCAAAGTACGTAAAGCGTCATACACAGCTGGACGCGAGGCGTTGACGCGACGAGCCAGCACCGCTGGTTTTACTCCAACATGGCGCAACACCTCACAATAAAGCGCCGCTTCGATTTTTGATAACCCAATTTTTTCTAAAGTTTCTTTAAATTCCATAATTGTCAGAGTTTAACACTACAATAATTTAGCTAAACTTAAATACAAAATGCCTATTTTGTCAAGAATAATTACCACGACCTTTAACAAAATCTCAAAAAATATAACTATAAAACTGGGTTCAAACATTCGGAGACACCAAATGTCACACGACCTCGACACACTTCCCAGAATGCTTGGCTGGAGCCACTCGCTTCAAACCTGCCAAGAAACACTCGCGCACGGAGAGATGTTTCACCTTCTCGCCGAGACAACCAATCGCTGTAACTTCGATTGTGAATACTGTTTCACAGTTGAAGAAACCGTCGGCGACGCAAACTTCCACACCAAACCACTTCCAGGAGAACTTAATCTCACAGAACGACTCGCACTCATCAAGGCCGCCGCCGATCTCGGCGCCAAAATCTACGACATTGTCGGCGCCGGCGAACCGCTCATCGACCCACTCTGCCTTCAACAAATCGAATGCGCGGTCAATCACGGACTTCAGCCAGTCGTCTTCACTAACGGTTCGGTCCTCGGTTCGCCTCGCCAAGGTCGTCAAAGAGCAGAACAACTTTGGGAACTCGGAGCAACTGTCGTTGTAAAACATCACGGCCCTGCCGAGTTACACGATCGCATCGTGCGCCGAAAAGGCGCGGCCAAACTTCGCGATCAAGCTCTCGAACTCCTGATGGAACTCGGGTTCAATTCAACAACACCAACCCAACTTGGCATCGACAACATCGTCTACCAAGCAACCTTGCCGTGGATTCCTGGCTGTTTGCGCTGGTGCCGAGAAAATAATCTTCACCTCGTCTGTTCCAGCTTCATTCCTTCGGGCCGAACCAAGAAAGTCACAGCGCAGGCAGCAAGTTCAGAAGAACTTCGAAGACTCTTTGAAGAATGTCGTCGGATCGACGAAGAGGAATTCGGAATCTCGCATTCCGAACAAATGCCGTTCGTCGGATCAGGCCGAACGTGTACACAATATCTGGGACTTTATGTAACCATTCGCGGCGACGTGTATGGTTGTGTGGGAAAAACTGAAAGCTACGGAAACATTCGCGACCATACACTTGCAGAAATATGGAAGGAGAGACTTCCGCTTCTGCAAAATTCGTTTGACGGAGGCTGTCCGCCGCGCCATCGGTTCCAATAACAACAAGAATCGAAGTTCTCCTTGACTCTTTCGATCTCAGGCAGACTTTCTGCCCGAGATTTTTTATTTTTATCAACTTTTCCCCAACTCGACCATTGACAAACGTAAAAAAATGTGTTGAACTTAAATCAGCAACAAGAAGAAACAACTCCCCCGAGTTGGAAATTCTAAATTCAAAATCCTCACTTGTCATTCTGAGCACCACGAGAAGAATCTGCCGCTTACCTTATTGGTATCACGCGGCGAGATCCCTCTTTGGCTCGGGATGACAGGTTGATGTGATGTAAATTTTATTTTTCCAACCCAGGGGTTGTTTCTTTTTTGTTAGCCGAGCTCGTGATTGTTCGCGACAATCATTTTTGATCATTAACAATTAAACTTATGAAACAAAAAATCTGTTTCGTGGCCCTGGCGGCTTTGCTCTTACACCAATTCGGAGCTGCGAGCGTCATGGGAGCAGAAGATTCGTGCTTACAAAACAGCTCAACGGTTTTTATCTCAGAAATCGGTTGGGCCGGTTCTTCAAAAAATTCGGTTGATGAATGGCTGGAACTCGCAAATTCCAGCGATCAAGAAATGGATTTATCAAACTGGACAATTGAAGGCGCGGGCACTGGCGGATCGGTTTTAACTCTCCCTGAAACCAGCCGGCTACCACCTCGCTCAACTTATCTGATTGCCAATTACAGTTCAGAAAACTCGAGCTCGGCTCTCTCAGCTCCGCCAAACTATATCAACACGGCCATCTCACTTTCCAACTCCAGTTTTCATCTGGCCCTCAAAAATAAAGAAGGCTGCCAGATAGATGAAGCCGGAAATGGCAAAGCGCCGTTCATTGGCGGCACCGGAGTAGACGGCACGGTCTCAATGGTTCGAAGCGAACCGCTGGCAAACGGTTCGCTCGAGACGTCGTGGCTGGCGGCCGAGACAGCAAATGGTTTCGACGTCGACAGATTGGATCTTGGAACACCAGGAACAATTGTTTGGAATCCATTACCACCGTCGCCTCCGTCGGAGATTGAGGAAGAAATGGTTGATGAGGCAGCAAGGGCTTCAGAAGCATCAGAGGCTGGAGGGGCTTCAGAGGCAACGTCCGCCTCCGCTCAAGGTGAGCTTCGGCAAGACGAGGAGGCACCAGAGGCACCAAAGGCATCGGAGGCAACAAACGGATCGGTGGTTACGGAAATTTCTCAACCACCGGCCACTGAATCGGATTCTTCATCATCGGAAATTCCAGATGTAGAAGAAACCACGATCGCTCAAACCGAAAATCCTGTTTCGGTTCCCGAAACAGTTGTCGAAGAAACCTTGACCTCGGAAGAAATTCCGAACTCGATAACAGAGACTTCAACCGAAACTGAAACAACGATTCCAGATGAAGCATCAATTTCAATTATTGAGACGGTCTCAGAAACTCCCGTCGTTGAAATTACCACCTCGACATCGACAACCGGAGAAGAGCCAATCACAGAAACCCTTGTCGATGAAGAAATTCCCATTTCAATAAACGAACCAACTTCTGAAATCGAGGAGACACTCGATACATCACTCGTCGAAGAAAATCCTGTTGTTGAGACAGCGACTTCCTCCGAGATTATTGAATCGGATGAAGAGACGACAACTACAACAACCGAAACAAACTCTGTCCCTCAAAATATCACTGTCTCTTATCCAAAAAGCACACTGATCATCAACGAATTCGTCTCCGATCCGATCAGTGGTGAAAAAGAATGGGTGGAAATTATCAATCCTTATAACAACGTGATTCCACTCACTGGTTGGAAAGTTTCGGAATCTTCCGGACGAACTGCGGCGCTCCCAGAAATTCTGCTCGGCTTTGGACAAATCGCTGTCGCAGAATTTTCATCGAACGTTCTCAACAATAGTGGCGACGAGATTTTTCTTATCGCGCCAAATGGAGAAATTATCGATAGTTTAACTTATGGCTCGGCAGAAATTCCAGCCGTCAGCGATCCGAATTCGGTGGCTCGAGATACGGACGGAAATTTTGTCTTGACCGAGAGGCCGACGAGAGGGTTGGGGAATGTGATTGTTGGGGGTGAGGTGGAGTTGGAGGCTTCAGGTGCGACAGGGGCTTCAGGGGAATCGGGGACAACAACGGGATCGGAGGTGATGGAACCAGAAGCAACATCCGCCTCCGCTCAAGGTGAGCTTCGGCGAGACGAGGAGGCAACAGTTGGATCGGCACTGGAAACAGTGACAATACCAGAAACAACTTCTGTTCCGCCGACGGTGCGTCTTTCTGAGCTCTACCCGAATACCGACGGTTCTGACAGCACTGACGAATTCATCGAATTGGAAAATTATGGTTCGGTGGCAGTTAATCTTTCTGGTCTCTCGCTCGAAGATGCGGCCGGAAACAGTTGGACATTTCCGGACCAGACAATTCTCGAGGCTGGAAAATTTCTCGTGGTAACTCGAGCTGAATACAAATTTGCTCTTAATAATTCGGGTAGTGAAACCGTAACGCTTTACACGGCTGACCAACAACTGCTCGACCAAATTCAATATGAAAACGCGCCAAAAAAATTCACTTATTCACGTGACGGCGACATCTGGCGTTGGACGGGGCAGCTTACGCCAAATGAACCGAATAGCTTTCCGCAAACTGTCGAACCAGAAGATAATGGAGTGGTTCGACAAACTAGCACCAATCTCGACAGCCAACGAACTACTGCGACAAAATCTCCGCTTCGCGTAAGTATCGCCGAAGCCCGAGCCTTGGCGGCTGACTCAAAAATAATTCTAACGGGCATCGTCTCGGCCCAGCCAAATATTTTCGGCAAACAGATTTTTTATCTGACCGATAATCAAGCCGGTATTCAAATCTACAAATCAGATGGAGATTTTCCAGAACTCACTATCGGCGATCGTGTCGAGCTCACCGGAACCACGAGTTTGATTCGCGATGAACCGCGAGTAAAAATTAGTAAAGAAGACGGCATCACGGTTCTTGAAAACAATATTTCTCTCGCGATTATCGAGACCGAGGCGATCACCGAGAAGGAGGCTGGTCAACTGGTAAAAGTGGCCGGCATGATCACCGAAAAATCGAGTACGGAATTTACGATCGAGACAGCTGACGGTTTGATTCAAATTAAAATCAAAGCTGGAACAGAAATTGTTTTATCGGATTTTAAACCGGGCACAAAAATCACCGCTGTCGGCATCGTCGGCCAGTCAGCTGAAAAATTTTATCTTCTGCCGCGTTCACAAACAGATCTGGTCATCGAAAAAACCGAAGAAATAATTTCGACCGCCACTTCAGTCGAACCGACCGGAAAGCAATCAGCCGGCCAAGCCGACCAAAAAAGGGCCATAATTATCGGTTCATTGGTTATTGCCGGACTTATCGCTTATGCCGTTCAAAAACGCTTACGGCTTAAACCAAAACAATATGACAAAATCAGTAAATTATCTCTCGCGCCAGCAAGATGATTTTGAACGCACGGCCTACGCTTATGGTATTCAACCAGCCGTCTGCACATTACTCGCCGAAGTCTTTTACCAACGGCTTCGCGAGGCCTGGCAAAGCGGACATCGCTCAGGTTGGCTGCAAGCCATCGGTCGTCTTAGCACTAATATCCTACCCGCAACTTCTAATAATTAACTTTCGGAAAATCAATCGGTTATCCGACAAAAAAATATGGAATCAAACAAAACCCAAAACTGGTACAGTGACCTCATCAGAGACTGCAATAATTTAGCCGAACGTTTTGGCCTCGATGACCTTCACATGGATGAATTACGCAATTTTGTCGAAAAAATCGCCCGCAATCAATTTATAAGCGGCAGCAAATCAGGTTACCGCTGGGCCAAACAGGGCGGCGACAAAAAACTGGTAACCGCTCCACAGGCTGTGGCCGCCTAGGTGTGTTATAATCAAAATACTATGGCTAAAAACAAAATGACAATTGAAGATTTGGCTAAAAAAATGACAGTTTTTGAAGATCTACCAAGAAAAATCGAAGTCTTATCCAAAAAAATAAATACCCTGGCTTCAAAAAAAGATCTGGAGGGGTTTGCGACTAAAAAACATCTGGAAGGGTTTGCAACCAAGAAAGACCTGGAAGGGTTTGCAACTAAAAAAGATCTGGAAAAATTCGCCACAAAAGAAGATCTAAAAGAAGATCTAAAAAAATTCGCAACCAAAGAAGACTTAGACGAATTAGCCATAATAACCAAGGAAGGTTTTGATTCTGTTGACTTTAAATTTACGATTATCGACGATCGTTTTCGAGATGTAAATAAAAGAATGGATCGAGTGGAAAATAAAATCGACAATGTTCACGAAGAAGTAACCAAAACCAACGACGCTTTCGCCAGATTAAAAAAATACGTCGACAGCGAAACCGCCGCGGTTATAAGTCATTTAAAAAGAGTCGATGAAAAAATCGGATTAGCCTAGTAACCAAAACAAAAAAACTTCGGAAAAAATTCCGAAGTTTTTTTAATTTATCCGCAACATCACGTTAAAGGCATAAGTTGATTAACTGTAGGACCTCGAGTCAAGACAACCCGACCAAAATCCCTCAGACCGAAGTCAACAGAAGCCTTTAACGTGATGGAGCGGCAGACCGGGATCGAACCGGCGACCTTCTCCTTGGCAAGGAGACGTTCTACCACTGAACTACTACCGCATTTTTGGAGTAAATAGGTAAAAGCGTAAAGGTGTAAAACTTGGTATCGATTGGTTTTTTACGTTTTTACGATTTTACGTTTTTACAATAACCATTACTTTTTTCGCGAAAATAATATAACACGGCTTTTGGTTTTTGACAATTATGAACCACTGCCATGAAGCGAAATGAACGGCCTGCCATCCGAAGCTCCACCACGGAGCGAAGGATGGTGGGCAAGGTGGGACTCGAACCCACGAGGCCTTTCGACCAGCAAATTTTAAGTCTGCCGCGTATACCAGCTCCGCCACTTGCCCACGAGCACAAGATTAACAAACTTTTTTAATTTTGACAATGAATGACCGGCACCTTGAAAAAAAAGCCAAAAACCGCCACAATATAACCATATGATTCAACGTGATGACCAAGTTTTGGTGCCGGAAACTGAAGAAAGTTTAGTTACTCACGAAGCCGGCGAACCGGAACGGAATTTTGAGGTTGGTTTGCGCCCGCAGTCACTCAAGGAATTCATTGGTCAACAGGCATTAAAAGACAACCTCTCAATTTTCATGCAAGCCGCGACCGGTCGGCAAGAACCAATCGAGCATGTGCTCCTTTACGGCAATCCTGGCCTCGGAAAAACCACTCTGGCTCACATCATCGCCAAAGAAATGGGTGCCCAAATAAAAGTCACTAGCGGCCCAGCTCTTGAACGTATTGGCGACCTGGCCGCCATTCTCTCCAACTTGGCTAAGGGCGACATTTTATTTATCGACGAAATTCATCGTCTCAACAAAACCATCGAAGAAATTCTCTATCCGGCCATGGAGGATTATGCCCTCGATCTCGTCGTTGGCAAAGGACCAACCGCCCGAACTCTCCGCCTAGCACTAGAACCATTCACCATCATCGGCGCCACCACCCGGCTCTCACTTCTGTCTTCCCCGCTCCGCGACCGTTTTGGTATGACCTATCATTTGAATTTTTACGAAGAAGATGAAATGAAAAAAATTCTCGAACGCAGTGCCAACCTCCTCGGCGTCGAAACCGAAGCCGCCGCCATCCATGAACTCGCCAGCCGCTCCCGCCGCACCCCAAGAATCGCCAACCGCCTCCTGCGCCGCGTCCGCGACTATGCCGCAGTCAAAAGCGACGGCAAAATCACCAAACCAACGGCCGAGGAAGCCTTAAAAATGCTCGACGTCGACAAATTCGGCCTCGACCAAGTCGATCGTCACTTACTAAAAGTATTAATCGAAAAATTCAACGGCGGTCCAGTCGGCATCGGCACACTCGCAGCCGCCACCCAGGAAGAAGCCGAAACCATCGAAGACGTCTACGAACCATTCTTGATTCAATTGGGATTTTTACAACGGACACCGCGTGGTCGGATGGCGACACCGAAGGCTTATGAACATTTGGGGATCGGGGTGCCGGAGGGGTTGGAGTAAAAAAATATGAGTTTAGAAATAATTTTTAAAATCTTTCTTTCATGGCCTTGGCCTGTAATTTTAAGTATTTTGGGTTTAATTCTCTCAATAATTAACTTTTGGTATAACTTTTTGAGAAAAGCAAAACCAAGTTTTGTCTGTTCTAGTTGGTCAGCTATTGGCATGCAACACAAAGATGGTTATCCAAGAATAGCTTTTGCTATTAAAATTTCGGTAACAAACAACGGGGTCAAACCATTAATAATAAAAGATTTTTATTTATTAACAAAAGATGAAACTGGTTCTATTTTTCATTATGAACCTATTGTATTATTTGACCTTCGTCAGTGGATTGAAGACGGTAACAGACCTGATAAGGTCGGAAGAGCTCAAAAAGGGCAAATTCCACTTCCTTTTGTTGTCCCTCCAAAAAAAACTTTCAGTTTTGAACACCATCTTTATTTTCTCCCTACAGACAAAACAACGATGGTCGATCCACGTATCAGTGGCTCTATAAAACTCCGTTTATTTGCTATAACAGATCGTTTTTCGTCTTATAAATTAATCGGCGAACAGAAATTTCTTCACGATGACATAAAAAATTTAACAATGGGTAATTTTTCATCTGTTTTATCAGACGTGTCAACAAAAAAACGTTCCGAATTCATAAAAAGATTTAAATGGAACTAATAAATTTTCACATAATAGAGTTGGTGTGAAATTATCAAGTTAAAAGTCGGGGCAAAAGCTTTAAAAATAATTTGCAAAAAAAATGAAACGAAACATAAAAAGCACTGAAAATGAAATAGTACACCAGATACTATTTTGTGAATTATGTTTTGATATATGCAAATCTATAAAAATTATTCCTGGTAGAGGTTCAGATTTTTTACCTTATTATTACAACTTGAATTTTACAAAAGGTTTAATCTCACTACACAGTTTGTTACTTTCCGAAGAAAAAGAGGAGCTTTCAATAAAAAACTATCTAAACAAATATAAAAATGATTTTCCAAAAGAAAACATTAACGGTTTAAAAGAAAGAATAGCGTCAATTTCTGATAAATTTAAAAAAACTTTTCCAATATCTTTACGTCATAAAATTGCCGCACATATCGATGGGGGTTTCAGGCATACCGATTTTACCAGTGCGTATATTATGCCTGAGCTTGTTCCAAAATATCAAAAAGTAATCTCTGAATTAAAAAATATTTTCTTTGAATTCAGTCATTATGACAGGTATGACGAGCCTTTCTGCCAAATCAAAAAACAATCAGACGAAATTTTAAAAAATATTGAATAATTGAAAATAAAAAAATATGAAAAAATTAAAATATTGGATCCGTTGGATTACAGTTTTCCCAGGAGCTTTGCTTGCAGGATTCTTAATAACACTTCCTTTACACCTAGTCCTTTATTTGGCTTTTAATAATGACGAAAATTTTTTGGGTTTTATTGAATTACCCCCTGGGTCAAACACATCTATCGAATACGCTGTCTATCCTTTTGTGGTTGCGCTTACCTATGTATTTGTTGGCTACAAGCTTGCTCCAAAAAATAAATTTAAGACAGCTGTAACGCTTTTCTTAATTTACTTCATTGTTTGGTCAATTATTACTACGTTATCGTTATTACAAGGAAATATTTACGGAGTAGAATCACAGTTTACGTGGAGAACTTTATTATCACTAATTGGTGCTGTCACAGGATTATACGCAGCAAAAAAAGATAGCAAGATAAAAAAACACCTATGCAACCAATAACCTGGCCGGACTTTGAAAAAATAGAAATACGGGTTGGCACCATCGTCGAGGTGGAGAATTTTCCGGAAGCGAAGATTCCGGCCTACAAAATCAAGGTGGATTTTGGTTCTGAAATCGGCATTAAAAAATCCAGTGCGCGAATTACGGATTTGTATTCAAAAGAAGATCTTTTAAACAAAAAAGTTATTGGCGTGATAAATTTTCCACCAAAACAAATCGGTCCGTTTGTCTCAGAATTTTTATGTTCCGGATTTTATCGGGCGGATGGAACGGTGGTTTTGGCCGTGCCGGATAAAGATGTGCCGAATGGGAGTAAGTTGGGGTGAATTTTTCTTTGTTGATTGTGGTATAATGACGAGGCGAGATCCTTCTCCCTTCGACTCGGCTCAGGGCCATGAGACCTATCGAATGGCTGGCTCAGGATGACAGATGTTTTGAGAATTCAATAATTAAATAATTCGGAAATTTCCACCAGATATGTTCGACTTTCCGTCCATTCAACTTCCCCTCTGGCTACTGCTTATTCCTTATGCTTTTGGCATTTTTCTTTTTGTCCTTTACGGTTTTTTCAATATCTACCACCTGCTTCGTTTTGCCACTTACAGTTTCGGCAGCTACATTTTAGTCATTTTGTTCCTTGGCGGTTCCATTATCATCGGAGCGCTGACTTTTTCTTATCTTGGGACTTTTGATTGGACGGTTACTTGGGATCCGGCCGACTTTTTTAATCTAAAATCAACCATCGGCATATGATGGACTTACATCACCTACCAAACGCCAGACCGAATGAAAAGGTTTATCTTTTTTTGCGCCGCCACTGGACTGCGCCGTTTGAAATTATTTTTTTCACGGTTCTTTTGTATCTCGTGCCCCTGTTTGGCATTTGGTATTTCTGGTCAAAAATAGAAATCTGGTTGGCTAATCTATACCTTGGTCCAATTATTGTTCTGGCCGCCAGCGTCTATACTTTGGCCATTTGGATTTATGCTTTTCTGGAATTCACTGACTATTATCTAGACGTCTGGATTGTCAGCAACGAACGCATTATCAACATCGAACAAAAAGGTCTTTTCACTCGCACCGCTTCCGAGCTTCACCTCTCAGCTGTCGAAGACGCCACCTCGGAAGTTAAAGGCATTATTCACACCTTCCTCGACTACGGCAACGTCCACATCCAAACCGCCGGTGAACGCACCCGTTTCATTTTTAAAAACGTTCCTCATCCGGAAAGAGTTAAGGAAACCATTATCAGGCTTATAAACGAGAGTAAGGCCCGACACCAGCAGGAGGAAGCTAAGATGATTGCTGAGGCGGAGAAGAAGGTGGTTGGGGTTTAAATTATTTCCCGCCGCCATAGTATTTTGGCGGGATCCCGCCAAAGGCCTCCGTCGGCGGGAGAATTATTGAATTCCTGAATTATTTAATTAAGGAAGTTTATTGTTTAAGTTTTTGGTTGGGTGTAAAAATGTAAAAATTGTAAAAAGTAAAAAATCGATCGGTGTGAACCGATCGATTTTTTGATCTTCAATAATCGAGGTAGTCTTTTAACCACAAGAGCTTGAGCTCAAGATAACCAACAGCAAAAAATATAGTTCTCCCTCCTTCACCGCCACGGTGGGGGAGGGCTGGCCTGCTCCGCCGAAGCCCAGCGAAGGGGAGGGTGGGGGAAGTAACGTGGCGAGATCCTTCTCTGGCTCAGGATGACAGTGAGGGAGACTGCCACTCCACCACTCCACCACTCCACCACTCCACCACTCCACCACTCCACCACTCCACCACTCCACCACTCCACCAC
>JAGVPA010000050.1 GCA_020052445.1 bacterium | reverse complement strand
TATTGACCAAGGTTAATATTTACCTCGTAATTTTAGACCTTTTTGAAAGAATAGGCCAGCCGTGAGGGTTGGGGTGGGGTGGGGGAAGTAACGCGGCGAGGGTTCAGAATGACAATATAAAGAATCGAGCTTCCAAAATTCAATAATTAAATAATTTGAAAATTCAATAATTTCAACCCACCCACCTAAACCCCAACTTTAAAATTACAAACATCCCCATCCCGCATCACATAATTCTTCCCTTCCACGCGGAGCTTGCCGGCTTCGCGGGCGCCAGCTTCGCCGAGCTCAACAAAATCCTGCCAGTCGAGGATTTCGGCGCAGATGAAGGCTTTTTCAAAATCGGTGTGGATGACACCGGCGGCTTGCGGGGCCTTAGTTCCCTTTTTAATAGTCCAAGCTCGAGATTCTTTTTCGCCGGAAGTTAGAAAAGTGATGAGATCGAGTAATTCGTAACATTTGATAATCATGCGATCGAGGCCGGATTGTTTGAGACCGAGTGATTCCAGAAAAACCGCTTGTTCATCAGCCGGCATTTCCATGATTTCGGATTCGATTTTGACGCTGAGTGGCAGGGCCAGGCGATCACCGCTCAAAGGACTTTTCCAATCAGGATCGGCGGCCGTGGTTTCGTCGACATTGATAATGTATAAAACCGGTTTTAGAGTTAAAAGTTCGAGACTCTTGATGGCGAGTTTTTCTTCGTCAGTTAGCTCGACCTCTTTGGTTGGTTTTCCGGACTTGAGGGCGGCGATGATTTTTTGTAGAGCACTGTCTTCTTCTTCGATTTCCTTGGTTTTTCCGGTTTTCATTTTGCCATGAAGATTGTTTAATCTTTTTTCGACCGTATCAAGATCAGCCATGGCCAGTTCGAGTTCGATAATTTCCACGTCGCGCATTGGATTAACGTCGCCGCTGACATGGTGAACATTTGGATCTTTAAAGGCGCGAACGACGTGAGCGATCATGTCGACTTCGCGGATGTTGGCCAGGAACTTGTTACCCAGCCCTTCGCCTTTGTGAGCCCCGGCCACCAGGCCGGCAATGTCGACAAACTGAATAGCGGCCGTAATGACCTTTTGAGATTTGGAAACCTTGGTGAGCGCTTGCAGACGTTCATCCGGAACTTCAACAATGCCCACGTTGGGTTCGATGGTGCAAAAAGGAAAGTTTTCGCAAGGCACTTGTTTTTTGGTCAGGGTTTTAAAAAGGGTTGATTTGCCGACATTAGGCAGGCCGACGATTCCGACTTGTAACATATTAAAAAGGGGGAACGAATTATCCCGCCGACGGAGGCCTTTGGCGAGATCCCGTCCGAGGCCAGAGAGGCGGGACGAATTTTTTACGAATATACGAATTTGGTTTTTGTTGATTTTATTCTCCCTCTCGGCGGGAGAGGGTTAGGGGTGAGGGGTTTAACGACCTTAATATATCTTTTTAAGGCGATTGTGTCGAGAAAACAAAAAACGACCTATTTTTTAGATCGTTTTTTGGTGGACCGTAACGGGATCGAACCGTTGACCTCTTCCATGCCATGGAAGCGCTCTACCAGCTGAGCTAACGGCCCATGTTAGGTCTGGTAACAGGCATTACAATACCTAACTTTTATTTTTTGGTCAAGAAGCCGGTTCGTCGATAGGTTCCACAGTCGTTTCTTCCGGAGCACTCGGAACCACCAAACTGTTTTTTAAGGTTTCCAGCCTCGTCTTTACCATTTCATTCTCCGGGTTTAATTCCAGAACTTTTTCTATTTCAGAGATCGCCGCGGCCTTGTTTCCCTGCTGCTCGTAGACAAAGGCCAGATACCAGTGAGCGTTGCTGTAGGACGGCAGGAGTTTGACAGCGAGATTTAAGACTTGTTCGGCACGAGTTAGGTCACCAGCGCTTAAACGTTGAAGATACAAGACGCCAAGTTCGAAAGCGGCGCCGACATCTTGTTGGTTGTAGTTGACGATGCTTTCCATTTTGCTGATAGCTTCATCGAGTTTGCCTTGTTGTTGATAAGCTATCGCCAGTTGATAGTGACCATAAGCGTAATCTGACTTAAGTTCGATGGCTTTTTTGAGATTGGTTTCAGCTGCGGCAAAAGCCTCGGAAATTTTTGTTTCAGCTTCTTGTTTTATGGCGGCGTCGGTCGAAGCGGCCATTGGTTTTAGGACAGCCGCGATTGCCAAGTAGGTTTTTCCGAGCTCGACATAGTTGCTGGGGTTGTTTGGTTCGAGGGTAATAGCGGTTTGGTAATCCAAGATGGCGAATTGTCCGGTTTCGTTCATGACCGGAATATAAGATCGGTAGATTGAGCCGAGTTCCAACCAGTTCAAAACATTTTTTGGTTCAAGATCAGTGGCGTGTTTGGCGGCATTGATACTTGTGGCAATTAAAGCTTGAAGATACTTGCTTTGTTCCTCGGTCGGTTGGTTGGTGCCAAAAGTGGCGATTTGGTTTTTGACTTCCAAGAAAAGAGCTTCGGCCAAGTTTCGATAATAAGTATCATCAAAACGATTAATGGTGGCCGCTTTGTCGATTTGTTTGATGATTTCCTGGAGCCCGCCACCGCCTCTGTCCATTCGTACTGCCTTGGCAAACGCATATTCACCAGAGAAACGTTCTAAAGTTAAAAACAAGGTGGTGACGACCAAGATGACTAAGACAATGAAAGCAAAAGAGGTGGCGATTTTGACTTTAGGTAATTTTGCCAGGGAGACGGTTTGAATTTTTCCACCAACCAAAGTGTAAATTAAACCAGAGAGCAAAAAGAATAAAAACGATAACGTGAAATTTGAGGTGTACAAAAAGAAAGCAATGGTTAAAGCCGACCAGGCTGGGATGAAAATAAAAGCTCGCCACTGCCCTTCCTCGTGTTTGAAATACCTTTTGAAAGCGATGAAACCTAAGGCCAATGTGAAAAACAGTAAAGCCAGCGAGGAAAGAAGGCCTTTGGTTGGAACCATTGTAAGAACCTCGGAGGAAGCACGATTAAAACGAGTATTCCAAAAGCTGGTTTGATTAATTACCAGTGGTCGGAATTTGGCGTAATCGTACAAATAAGTGCCCGGACCGGAACCAAATAAAAATGAATCATTGGTTAGGGTTTGTTTGGCAATCTCGAGACTGGTTTGTGTATTTAAAGTCACCTCGGCCGGCACAGGATAAATAGATGGAATTGGCGCGAAGATAAAAAATAGACTGCCGGCGGCCATTAACATGGCTAGGAGATATTTTTTGGTGTGGTGAAGTTCGTGGGCCCGCAAAAAAACCAGAACTATCAAGATAAGAAGTCCGATAAAAAATATCCACCAGACAATCGAGTAGTTATTTAGAATTAAGAAAACGAAAGTGATGAGTGATAAGATAGTTGTGAGCGCGGCAATGAGATTTTCTTTGCCTTTGCCAATTATAAAAAAGGCATTGGCCAATATTGTAACAATAGCCAAGAAAATGCCGAGCGAATTTAGGGTTCCGACAGTGTTGAAAGCCTTGGTTTGGGCAAAGGAGAATGGCAGCCAAACACCAAAGATTTGCAAAAGGCCAATGACGCCGGCAATTATAGCTCCGCCAATTAAAGAAATGATGATACCGGAAAAATTTTTTTGGTCTTTAGCTTGGTTGCCAACTAAACAAAATAAAGCGGCAAAAGCGACCAAGGAGACAAAGCTGGTGTATTCTTGCCCAGAAGTTCCGGCCCAAGAAAGAAGATGGCTGCTGGAAAGAAGGGTTGAAATTAGTAAAAATACCAGGAAAAAAACCAGAGAAATATTGACGAGGTTTTTTTTAATTTTTATTTCACCTTCGGATAAAATTTTTCCGACCGCAGCCAAACAAGCCATCAGAATTAAAACCACCAACAAAGTTTGTTTGTTGATTTCCAGCGGATCAAGTGTCCAAGGTAAGAAAAAAACCGGAACCAGGAAAGTCGCAATGTATAAACACCAGTTGATTATTTTTTGATAGAGCATATTTTTATTGGTTTGTTTTTTTTGGTTCAAGTGTTCAAAATGGTCAATTTGTTCATTGTTGGAATTGGAGCGAACCCCAAATAAAAAGTGAACAATTTGAACACCTTGAACAAATTGACCTTCTGAACTAAGACTGACAAAATTATACCACAATTTTTTTTTCTTTTAAATCGAAAAATATAAACAAAAACCAAATACGCAAAACACGCGAGAGTGGGGTCTCACGTATTTTGCTATTCGGTTGTACCTTCAGTCGTGCTTCAGACATCCTGAGCCCGGTCGAAGGGCGGACGGAACGAAAAGAACAAAACAAACGTTCCGAATTCCTCAAAGTCCTTCTTTTAGAAAGTTTTGAGAAGAGGTGTATTGTCGAAAAGAACATTTTCGTCAACACAGACAGAAATTGATTTCAGTTTATATTCCTGTCTGCGCCGAAGAATCGATTGATGCCGAATCGGTAGAAGGCGGCTCGGTATTTAAACCGCCTTCGCCTGCTACGACTGGATCACTGGTTTGCGTCGGACTCTCCGACGGAGCTGGCTCATCTATAACGCCTGGATCTGGACTAATGGCTTCTAATCCTGGAACGGGTGATTCTGTATCCGGAAGAGATGATTCTATCTCAACCGGTTCTTCCACAGGAATTTCTTGGGTGATTTCTTGTGTTGGTTCATCTGAAACATCATCTCCTGGCGGAATTGGGGTGGTGATTTCCTCTGTTATTTCATTTGAAGTGTCTTCTAATATTTCGGGTGCATCAGCCACCTCAGGAATTATTTCAACTTCTTCTGATTCAAAACCTTTCCGGGTGGCCGAAGCCATCCAATCAAAATCTATACCAGAATTGTTACCATCAATTTGTTTGACCATAAAGCCATTATTATTTTTTTCTGAGACGTAAAGCGAGACCGGACCGTTCGGAGTGATAATGACTCTTATCGGTTCAGTTGTTGAAGTGATGTCGTTGAAGTTTGGATCAACGGTTTCGAAAGAAATCGTGGCTTCACCATTCTGAAGTTCGGCTGATCCGACAAGAGTTATAAACGTACCGCCAGACGAAGTGATGGCTGTGGTTTCGATTTTTTCGTTTTGATAAGAAGTGATGATGGTTTTTAGAGTGGCTTCGGTTTTGATGGTGCCATCTTCCTCGATCGTCCAACGATTACTCATACCGGCCAGACGGCGGATGTTCAAAATATCGTTGCCGCCCATGTAAAGGCCGCCTTCAAGATTCAAACCGGAAAGATTTGAGGAAAGCAGGGAAGCGGTGTTAGAAATTCCTGGGACCGTTGAGGTTTCGCCACCATCAAAATAATTGATGCTGACGAAAACGGTAATTTTATTGTTACCAGAACCGGTGTAAGGCTCGAGGGCATAACCAACAACCATGCCAGCTTCAGCGGCTTTCATGGCATAACCGGCGGTTGATGAGGTGGTAAGTGCATCACCGACGGCGATTGGGCCGCCCTCGAGGTTCACTTTGGTTGGAACTCGTCCGGCTAAAGCGACAGGGAAGTGATTAGGATCATTTTCACCGGCCAAGAAACCTGGGCGGGTGGAAATAATACCGGCAATTTGTTGGTTGTAGGTTGAGGAAGAACGACTAATCTTTTCATTGGAACCCGTGAAGACGACGACATCGCCGGCTTCAAGTTTTTCGTCTGATGGGAACATTTCGGCAAAGTCGTAGGAACCGGTGGACCAGCCGGAAGCGTTGGTGCGCATCATGTCGCCGCCAGGACCGGCCGAACCATCGTAGTAAATATATTTTGAGGTTTGAGTAGCTCCGCGATCAGACGGATAAATGCGGCCGGTGACGACGAGGTCGCCGGTTAAACTCAGGGTGCCTTCATTTGTAATGTAAGCCACCTCGGCGTCAGAGGTGTTTTTTATAGAAAGACGATAATTATCTGTATCAGTAACACTGGTCTGAATCTTCATGTCGAGGGCTTGGGCCGATGAACCATTCCAAGCGGATCCGCGAAGAGCAAAGACTTGCGAAGCGACGGCCGGAGTTCCGGATGAGGCACTATCGAGTGAATTTAAAACCAAAGCATCGGAAACAACTGTGGCTGAGCCATCGGTGCTGATGGCATTACCGGCGTACCAACCAGAGTGGACAAAAACCATGACTTCGCCGCTGGCTTCAGAAAAATTATTTAAAGCATAACCAATAATCATGCCAGGTTCGGTGGCTTTCATGCCATAACCGGCAGTTGAGCTGGTAGTGATTGGATCACCGACAGAAACGGCACCACCTTCGTTGGTTATATGAACCGGGACACGACCAACCAAAGAGACCGGCATTGGATTATCGACATCGGCAATATTATAGCCGGCCGAAGTTCCGTCTTCGTAGTTGTTTACGACCACGCCACCAAAAATATTTTGATAAGCTGTGGTCGATTTGACCATTTGGACAATAGTTTCACCTTTCTCTGTCGTTATCTCGATTGATCCGGGAACAACAATGTCGCCATAAGTTATATTTGAAGCAATTGGATACATTTCTGCGTAGTCGGCTTGGCCGGCGTTTAGACAATCAACAATTATTGCATTATCTAAAGCTGTGCCATCCCCACCAACAATACTGGCACAAAGTCTATCGGTATATCCAACTCCGCTCACATAGGCCGGAGAATCAATAGTTAAACTGATTTCAATATCTGTTGCTCCACCCAAAAAAGACTCATCTTCAATATACAAACCATAATCCCAGTTCTCACCTTCAATATAAATTCCGTATTGATTTCCAGTGGTTCCGCCACCCAAAGTAAAATCGTTTACATGGAGACCATAGATGTTATTTACATTATCGTTGGTGAGATTGGTTAAGTTCAGGTCAATCCCCGAAATAGCCGCTGTTTGTCCGGTGGCGGTACCATAATAAATTTTTTCAATATTTCCCCCAGTAGTTTTGACAGAAATTTCCAGAGGCGGTTCATCAAAGGCGGCGGAAGTTGATTCAATACTAATAGCCGGAGCACCGCCCCTTTGAAGAATATATAAACCGGGTCCGGAACCATTGTTATCCATTTTTAAGACCGCGTCAGAGGCTGAACCATAAATTTGATTTAAAGAAATAAGACTGGAAGTATCAGTTAACGTCCCGGCGGTTTGGACACCAAAATTAGTAATAGAGAAAATATCGCCGGAAACAGTAAGAGTTTGGCCGGCATTATTCATGGTTATATTTCTGGATAAGGCAAAACCGTTACCCGTATCGTCTATACTGCCTCCGGCAGTATAATTTTGAACAAAATCCAATTCGATTTGTTTTCCAGTGAAAGCGCCGGTATCATTTGTATTAAGAATATAAATACCATTGTTCGCGTCAGAGATTTCAAAAGCCGTGTTTATTCCCGCACCGCCAGAATTTATGTTGATACCTGTACTAATCATGTTGGCTGGGTCAAGGTTGGTTAAATATAAAAGCGTATCAAGAGCTTGAGTCGAGGACTCATTATTTAAAGATAAACCGTATTGAGATGAAGTTATCCCGCCAGTATCAGAACCGTAAAAAAACATAGTTACTCCGTTTTCATCCATGCCGTCGCTAAAGGTTCTGTTTATGTTAAAAGTCTCACCAGCCAAACCGGTTTGAGCAAAAGAACCGTCAAAATAAGAGTTTCCAATCACTTCAAATTCGTCGGTTACACGCAAATCTCCAGCTTCACCGCTGGCATGAGTAAAAGCGACATCGGAACCGATAATTGTTGCCACATCATCTTCATATGTCCCATTAATTCCAACCTCCCAAAGACTGCCCCCGGCCGGAATATCAGTCAAATAAGCCACGGTTCCGGAAGCGTTTTGAAAAGTTATGGTTTTGTCGATTAAAGTTGGGTCGGTGAAACTGAAATAGGTTTCATAATCAT
>JAGVPA010000029.1 GCA_020052445.1 bacterium | reverse complement strand
ACAGAGCCTTACTGAAAAGACGAATAATTTGAAAAGATTCTTCGCGAGGCACTCAGAATGACAGATAAAAACCCTCCATAATTCAATAATTAAATAATTTCTACCTACTTATAGTATACATGATCTCCAAACCTAACGTCGATATATTCTAAAACGGAAACGTCTTTTATTTGTTCGCGGAGTAAAAGTAAGGTGTTGTCGGCTTGTTTTGAAACGTCGCTATTAGGGTCAAAAAGAATACTGTAACCGTTACGGGTGACAGCTTTAAGCCAGGCTCCGACACTTCTGTTGAGTTCAAAACTTTCAATAAAAATTCCAGCTGTTTGCAGGGCGTCAAAAAAAGTTCTGACGTTTTTTACTTCATTTTCCAAAAGAACCGTTTTGCCAATCAAGACCGGCATATCAGCCAAATCTTTAAAAACCAAAATTTTAACCGGCTCGGGAATCAAAGTGCCATCTAAAGTTGGTCCTTGAAGAATCGGTGGATTCATAATAGCCGAGGTTTCCTCGGATGTGGTGGTTCGAATAACCAGACCGGTGTCGTCTAAAAGATAGGATACGCCGTTCGACAACCAAAGAAATGAGGAAACTTTTTCTTTGAAAACAATAGCTAAGGTGTGCCCTTCCCTTTCAATTTCTAAAGAGGAGAAAGTATATTTTTTTGCCAATTCTTTTTGCAAATCTTTGGTGTCAAAAAGAAAACGATTATTTTTTTTGAAAACTAACCAAGAACTGGAAGAAAGATAAGTCTCAGCGATATTTCTGATGTCTATCGGATTCACCGTGGCTGCCCCTTCCACCCGAACGGTTGAAATAACAAAAACCGGTGAGGTAAAAAAGAAACTGGTCAGGGCAATAATTAAACCAATACTCGCTCCGACAATGATTAACGGCCAAGCTGGCAGTTTGGTTTTTTGACGAAAATTTTGATTTTGAAAACGATGCGCCCGATAAGGTAGCAATTGAGCCTTACGAAAAAAATTTCGTCGGGTTTTGGGGTGTTTGGTAAACCAGGACATAACTTATCGGAAATTCCAAGGGTGAAAATTACAAATTCCAATCCTACGACTCGATTCAGGATTGCCTTGAGTCGGGTTGAAAGGCAAAACAGAAGTTTACTATTTGGGTATTTTAACTGTTTTTTCGAGTTTTGCCAATGGAAATCAACCAAAAATATAATATTATGATAAAATAGGGTATACTTAGCCACGAAAAGTAAACTTTTAAATATTTTGGCTCTACAAAGAAGAAAAGGGTATGAAGAAACAATTGGTTATTATCCCGGGCTGGGGAGGCACAAAACAAACCTGGAATGAGTTTGTAAAAATAGCTCAAAATGATTTTGAGGTTTTTTGTTTGGAAATGCCTTGTTTTGGAAATAATCCTTGCCCGAATGTTGTTTGGGGGGTGGATGAATATGCGGACTATGTCGCAAAAAAAATTGCTAATTTGGAAAAGCCTATAATATTGGGACATTCATTTGGCGGGCAAATTGCCGTTAATTTGGTTTCGCGTAAAAAAAATGTTTGCAGTAAACTTATTTTGAGCGGAGCGGCTGTAATCAGACCAAAAAATAATTTCAAAAAAGTTTGTTTTTTATTGCCGGCTAAAATCGGTAAACTTATTTTTTCTTTACCGATTTTAAATAAAATGGAAAAACTAGCCAAAAAGGTATTATATAAAATAGCCGATTCCCCGGATTATGATAGAACCGAAGGAATCGAGCGTGAAATATTTAAAAAAGTTACTCACCAGAGTCAAAAAGAAAAATTACAAGATATCCAAGTTCCGGCATTAATCGTTTGGGGTTCTCGTGACAACTATATTCCGTTGGCCGAAGGTAAAATAATTGCCTCACTGATTCCAAACGCCAGTTTAAAAATTATCGAAGGTGGAAAACACGGACTACATATTCAGAAACCAGAGAAATTTCTTGCGTTGGTTAAAGACTTTTCATTTGAAAATTAAATATGAACGCCTTGTTTTATATTATAATAATTGGCCTTTGGCTTACGATTGCTATATTTGATTATTGCGAGTTTTGCTATATTTGGCAGTTAAAGGAATATCGCCTTGATCGTTTTCGAGATTTTATTTCAACAAGACAAGGTAAAAATTTTATCAAAAGTTATTTGATTAGCGGAAGAACATTGTTTTTTGGGTTAGTGGTTTTTGTTTGGTTTTTGAAAATCGAAGTTGTTAATTTTTTATTTTTTGCATTAGTAATTATTGAGGCGCTTCGCTTAACCCATAAGTTTTTTAAACAGCAAATAAAGTATCCAAAAATAACCACGAAAAGCACAGCGATCGTTGGCGTTGCTCTGCTTTTTGAAATTTTTATTTTGGTTTTTTATGCCAACACAGTTGGCGTGTTGCTGATTTTTGCTTTGAGATTTTTTGTATTGACCGCGATGGTATTTATCATGTTTTTACCAACAAAAATAATAAAATCTTTGTTTGTTTTGCTGGCCACAAAAAAAATGAAAAAATTTCCGGCACTTAAAATTATTGGCATTACCGGCAGTTATGGAAAAACCACTGTTAAGAATTTTTTAAATCAAATTTTATGTGAAAAATTCAAAGTTATTGCCACACCCAAAAATATAAACACGGAAATTGGCGTGGCTAAATTTATTCTTAAAAATGATTTTAACGGAAAGGAAATATTTATTGTTGAAATGGGTGCGTACAATATAGGTGAGATAAAAATGATATGTGACATGGTAAAACCTGAAATAGGAATTTTAACGGCTATAAATGAACAGCACCTTTCTCTTTTTGGCAGTATAAAAAATATTCAGGAAACCAAATACGAGCTCCTTTTATCTTTACCTCAAGACGGTTTGGCTGTAACCAACGCTGATAATAAATATTGCATGGAATTTCTTGTTGAAATTAAAAGCTGGATATCCACCTTCGGTTGCGAGAAAAAAAACGAGCCGAATTATTTGCTTAAAAACGTTATTGAGACGGAAAACGCCGGGATCATTTTTTCTTTTGAAGATAGCGATGCAAATTATAAGATGACATCTCCGGTTATTGGCAAACATAATGCCTTAAACATTTGTGCATGTATCCCGGTTGCCAGATGGCTCGGAATGAATATTTCAGAAATTTCAAAACAAGTTGAAAAACTTAAACTTCCAGAAGGAACCTTACAAATTAAAAAATATGGCCCGAGTGTTATAATAGACGATAGCTATAATTCAAATCCGCAAGGTTTCCGGAGTGCGTTGGAAACTTTAAAATCATATCCTGATGATTTTAAAAAAATTGTGATTACGCGCGGAATGATTGAACTCGGAGAAAAGAGTGCCGAGCTTCATGTTGAAATTGGTAAAAAAATTTCCGAGGCGGCTGACGAATTAGTTATTATTGCCAATAATAATGAAAATGATTTAAAAGGTGGTGCAAAAGAATCTAAAATTAAAATCTTTGTTATGTATAATGCCAACGACTTGCTTGAATATGTTAAAAAATTTAAAGAAATCAAATGTGTGATACTCTTGGAAAATCGACTTCCGGCAGTTGTTCATAACGAGTTAACCAAATCTTTATAGTAAAATGTCAATTTTTAAAAAAACAATTTTTACGGGTTTTTCGCCCAATTTAACCACTCGCGATGTTGCGACCGCTTTAGCATATCTTTTTTTCCCATTGAAATGGTCGGGGATAAATTCAGGGAAAAAAGTTGAGCTGGTGGAAAAAGCGTTGAAAAAATATTTCAATGTTAAACATGCCTATGTTTTTGACAGCGGGAGATCAGCGCTTTTGTTCGCATTAAAAACTCTTGGAATTTCAAATGGCGACGAGGTATTAGTACAGGGCTATACCTGTATGGTTGTTGTGAATTCGATTACACAATCTGGGGCCAAACCTGTTTTTGTTGACTGTGAAGATGATCTAAACATGAAGGCGGGCGATTTGGAAAAAAAAATATCTGCGAAATCAAAGGTTTTAATCATCCAACACACTTTCGGACTGCCGGCAGATATTGAAAAATTGTTGGCGATTGCTAAAAAAAATAATTTGTTTGTAATCGAAGATTGCGCCCATTCTTTTGGCGCCAGTTTGGCTGGCAAATTGTTGGGAACGTTTGGGGATATTGGCATGCTCAGTTTTGGAACGGACAAGATTGTTTCCAGTGTGCGAGGCGGTGCGCTTATAACCAATAACCAAAATTTAAGCGAAAAAATTAAAATTTTTCAAGACCAATTACCAGCCCCGAAGTTGCTTAGAACAATTCAGCACCTTATACATCTTCCGGTTTTTTATTTTGGAAAAGAAATCTATCATTTGCAGATTGGAAAAATATTGCTTTTTGTTTCTCAAAAAATCGGAATTATTAATAAAATAATTTACGACCAAGAAAAAAGAGGCGAGCCAGTGAATTTTTATCCTTCAAAACTCGCCAATTCGTTGGCCGACATTTTGCTCAGCCAACTTAAGGACGTCGACGTCATCAACAAGCATAGAAAAGAGATCGCTGATTATTATGATAAAAATATTAAAAACAATAGGTTTAATTTAATTTGGAATAATGAAAAAATCAAAAGTAAAAATTGTATTTATTTACGGTATCCGGTTTTGATTGAACAACCCGAACAAATTCTCGCTTTCGCTAAAAAGAAAGGGATAATCCTTGGAAACTGGTATAATTCGGTCGTCGCTCCTTTGGGTATTGATCTTGAAAAAACAAAATATGTTCCAGGCAGCTGTCCTAACGCGGAACGTCTGGCTAAAAAAACCTTTAATTTACCAACCGATAGAAATATTTCACTTAAAGACGCCGAACGTATTGTTGAAATTCTAAATAATTTTTAGAAAAAAATAACACTAAACACATGTCTGATATTAAAATAAAACAAATCGAAAGCGAGGAACAATGGAAATATTTTATAGACGATTTTGCTCCGCACACTTTTTTGCAGAGTTGGCAATGGAAACTTTCCCAAGAAGCCATGGGTAATACCACTTTTACGCTGGGAATTTTCCAAGACAACAAAATTATCGGTTTAGCTTTTGTATATAAAATTAAAGCCAAAAGAGGTTCGTTTTTATTTTGTCCTCACGGACCTTTAATAAAAGAAAACCGGCCAGAAAATTTCAAAATTCTTTTTGAGTATTTAAAAATATTGGCAAAAAAAGAAAAAACTGATTTTATAAGAATAAGTCCATTGGAAATCGCGACTGAAGAAAAAAATGTATTTTTTAAAAAACTTGGATTTATTGGAGCTCCGATTCATATGCATCCTGAATTAGGTTGGCTTTTAGACATTTCCTTACCCGAGGATCAGTTGTTTGCTAACATAAAAAAAAGAACGCGTTATTCCATCAATAAAGCAAAAAAAGATGGCGTTGAAATTATTCATACAGAGGACGCTTCTTGTATTGAGGAATTTTATTCAGTGTATTTGGAAACCGCCAAAAGACAAGTGTTTGTTCCTTTTTCAAAAGAATATATAAAAAAAGAATTTGAAATTTTTAATAAAGAAAATAAAATCTCCGTATTTTTTGCAAAATACAAAGGTGAGATATTAACGGCGGCTATGATTATCTACACGAACGGCAGCGGTTTTTATCACCACGGAGCGTCAATTAGGAAATACCCCAACATAACCTCGGCCGAGCTTTTGCAGTGGCAGGCAATTTTGGAAGCAAAAGAACGAGGCTTTACGTTGTATAATTTTTGGGGCATATCACCGGAAAATAATAAAAATCATCCGTGGGCCGGCGTAACCCAATTTAAAAAAGGTTTTGGCGGTTTTAGCGAAGAATATGTGCACGCACAGGATTTTCCCATCACTTTGAAATATTGGTTAAGTTATGTTGTTGAAACAATAAGAAGACTAAGGAGAAAATATTAAAATTACCAGCAAAAAAAATCCGTAAAATATTTTACGGATTTTTTAATCGAACTATATTTATTTTCCCTCAGGCCGAAGGGTGGGAAATAAAATTACTTCTTTCAGGTTTGGTGAGTCGGTCAACATGGCCACCAGACGGTCGATACCGATGCCAAAACCGGCGTTTGGCGGCATGCCGTGTTTCATGGCTTCGACATAATCAAAGTCAGCGAATTGAGCTTCCTCATCACCCTGCTCACGAGCCGCGGCTTGTTCCTTAAAACGCGCTTCCTGGTCGAGAGGATCATTAAGTTCAGAAAAGGCCTTAATATTCTCTTCCCCACCACCATAAACCAACTGGAACATTTCAATGTAGCGAGCGTCGCCTTCCTTGCGTTTAACTAGTGGTGAGATGGCAGTTGGGTAATCGTAAATAAAAACTGGTTGGATAATGGCTGGACGAACGGTCTGTTTGTAAAGATTATCGAGGAGTGTGCCGTAAGCGGCTTTTGGATCGACTTCCAAACCTTTTTCCTCCATGGCTTTAATTAAAGAATCTTTATCTGGACAAAGTTCGATATCAATATTGGTAAATTTCAAAACCGCATCGCGGAAAGTCATACGTGGCCACGGTGTGGTGAAATCTAAAGTTTGTCCTTTGAAGGGCACAGCTGAAATTTCACGACCAGCCGCTTTAATGGCCGCGGTCATCATTTCTTCCATCATGGTCATGAGTTCCTGATAATCCATGTAAGCGGCATAAGCCTCAATTTGCGTGAACTCTGGATTATGGGAATGGTCGATGCCTTCGTTACGAAAACAACGAGCGACTTCGTAAACTCGTTCAAAGCCACCAACCAGCAAACGCTTCAAATAAAGTTCTGGGGCAATCCGCAAATATAAATCCGCATCGAGAGCGTTGTGGTGAGTAGTAAAAGGTTTGGCCGAAGCACCGCCTGGTACAACTTGTAAAATTGGTGTCTCGACTTCCATGTAACCGTGATCATCCAAAAATTTTCGTAACGATGAGAGGACGGCAGTACGAACACGAAAAATATTTCGCACTTCTTCATTAGCCACCAGGTCGAGATAACGCTGACGATAGCGAGCTTCCTGATCGGTTAAACCGTGCCATTTTTCTGGTAACGGGAGAAGTGATTTTGAGATGATGCGATATTTATCGATAGACAGCGAATGTTCACCTTTGAGTGTGGTGAATGGTCGACCGGAGACTTCAATAAAATCACCCATGTCGAGTCTGGTTTGAAAAGTTTTGTAAGCTTCTTCACCAAGATGATCTTTTTTTAAAACCAACTGCATGCGACCGGAGCCATCCTCGATATGTACAAAAGAAAGACCGCCGTGGATGCGAATAGTTCGAACTCGTCCGACCAGTGAAACCACTTCGCCGGATTTTTCAATTTCCTCGAACAAACCCAAAAACTTGGCCACCGTATGTGAACGCTCCACCCTGGCCGGATATGGATCCAAACCAGCTTCACGAATGGCCTGCAATCGTTCTTGACGAACCACTTCTTCTTCGGTCATATTTTTTTTGGGGGGGCGCGAATTACGAATTGTTACGAATATACAAATTACGAATGTTGGTAAATATACGAATGAGGTCGATCGCAGAAACATTACGTTACAATGTCTCTACGAACGGAATCTGAATTCGTATATTCGTACCAATTCGTGATTTGTATATTCGCCCAACATTCGTAATTCGCGCCCCACTATACCTACTTAATTTCCAAAATTTTGTAAGCAATCTTGCCGGCTGGCATTTCTATTTCTACTATATCACCAACGGCCCGACCTAAAAAAGCCTGGCCTATTGGGGCTTCATTACTGATTTTACCTTCAAGCGGGTTAGCTTCACTGGAACCGACAATTTGTAGAGTTCTCTTGGTACCATCTTTCTCGGCCACAAAAGTACAACCCAAAGAAACCGACAAATCACCACCACCGCTTTTGTCGTGAACAATAACCGCACTACGGATCATTTCTTCAAGATCCATAATTCGAGATTCGTTCAGACCTTGCTGGTCTTTAGCTTCATGATACTCAAAATTTTCAGAAAGGTCACCAAGTTCCTTGGCTGAACCAATTTTCTGAGCAATTTCCGGACGAACCACCGTCTTGCGTTTAACAAGCTCGGCTTTTAAATCCTCAAGACCTTGAGTGGAAACAAATGTTGCGGACATATTTAAATTTTAAGACGTTATTTCTTAACGTCAATTCTTGTAAACCTTAATTTATCGAGAGACTTTTTTACTTCAGAAATAACTTGGATTATGACCAGAAATAACGTCTTAACAAAAATACCATGAAAACAGACACTCGCGGCGATTAGCCACGAGCGCATTTATCAGGTGTTTATATCGTATCGAGTTAATCGACCTGTGTCAATATCGATTTTTTGTGGATAAAGAACCTGTGGACTATTAAATTTTATACCGCCTTTAACCATTCGATTTTTTGAACGTTTTTATTAGCTCGCCAAAATTAGTTGGTTTATATTTTTCCCAATCTTCTTGTTTTACATAAAGCATTTTATAAGCAAGCTTTTTCTGTCTTTCGCTCGCATCTTCGCACCACTGTGCCAATCTTTTAATTTTTTCGATATCGTCCAAATCTTCTCGGCCTTTTGTTTCCACAATATAAATTGTTTTATCGTCTGTCTTTACAAAAAAATCAGGATAATAACTTGAGATTGCTCCGCTCGCATTTTTGTAATCAATTTTAAAATGAATTTCGTAATAATTTTTCGCAAAAGAAATTACATCACTGGTACCTTCTAAAAAATCAGCAAATTCAAGTTCAAAATCACTATCGCCGACAATTTTATTAAACACGCTCTTTTTTGGCAGTAAATATTTTTTATCGGTAACAACAAAAGGTCGGGCGCTACTAACTTTTATATAATTTTTTATTTCCGTATCCCCGACATCTTGAACAGTCAAATCGTTTATTTCTTTTTTAAATGTCTCAACAATGGTTTTTACTACTTCCAATTCAGATAAATTTCTCAAAGTATTGGCATCATTAAGATCAACTCTTCCGATAAATAAACCGTCATTGATAAATTCTTTTACTTTACCAAAAAGTATATCGTAACAACCAAAAAGGCGCAGCTCTTTCATTATTCTTTGGGCAAAAAAACCCACCACACTTTGATAATTTGGCTCAATACTACTATTCAGAATTGTTGTGTGGTGCAATTTATCATCAATCACTTCTTTAAAAACAATCTCCTTCTTTTCTTCCTCTGAAAATTGTTTTACAGAAATTTTCTCATTTTTAAAATTGGCAACATTCAATAAATTAAGATTTTTATATTCTCTTTGGATTCTCGGGGTTAATATAGGCAATTCAATATCTAAATTCTCAATATCTTTTTTTACATTCTGATTATCAATTTCGATAACCGTTGGTGCGATCGGCGAGCCAGAGCGATCCATCTTTCGTTTCTCCAGTTCGACACCTTCAGCCTTAATTGACTCCACAAATTCCATAAAAGCCGGAGTACCAATAACACTAACGTATTCTTCAACATCTTGACCGAAAAACATTCGACGAAGACCACGGCCCAAGGTCTGTTCTGGTAATATCTTTGAATCTGATCCGTAAGGACGCAAACCAACAATAGTCGTAACATTTTTTACATCCCAACCCTCTTTTAACATTAATACCGAAACGATTACCTTGAATGGACTTTCTAAACTATCAATTTCGTTAGCTTTTTTCCGCAAATCTTGCAATTCTTTTTCTTTCTTACCAACAACGGTTTCTGATATCTCACCACTTCTATTGGTATGAATGGTTAAAACTGCGCCTTTTAATTGAGGATAATTTCTCTCTAAAAACTCTGCCACATCGTCGCAATTTTTTGTGTCATCCGCCATTATAAAAAGGATTGATTTTTTACCGGTCGGTGCCAATTCTTTATAGGTTTTTTCCCATTCTTCAACACCTAAGCGAATAAAATCTTCGTATTTTTCAGAAAAAATAGAACTTTGTTTTTCTTGAAGTTTTGCCCGGCTGGCTTGATCCGGCAAAACCGGATTTTTAACCACACCTTGATGTATTGCTTCAACCAAAGGATAGTCAGAAACCGTTTGTACAAAAATTTCGCCACGATCATTTTTTGGTGTGGCCGTAACATCAATTTGCAAGGCAATTTTTTTACCCTTCTGCAATAATTTATTATGAATGTCTTCAATCGATTTAAACCAAGCCATTTTTGGATCGTGAATATGATGAGCTTCGTCATTTATCACCATTAATTCATCGATGTCGCGAATTATTTCGCCCAAATCAATTTTTGAATCATTGGTTTTTCCAACCACTTTTTCACCCAAAAAATAATCCGAAACGTCTTCATCTTCAAAAGCCACTTCATTAACGTTTCCTTCATAAATCCGATGAATGTTAGTAAGAAAAATATTCCCCGATTTTGAAATTGCACCTACCTCATCTTGCAGATGCAGTTTAATTTGAAAATCATCTTGCCAATTTTGCCCACCATATCCATTGTCCGGCAAAATCGGATCTTCATAAAAAATCTTCAACCCTTCAAAGTCCGTTTTAATTCTATCCAACACAATAATATTCGGCGTAATAAGCAAAAAGTTTTTCGACAGTTCTGAGTTTATCTCATAAAGTTTATGGAAATAAGACCAAGCCAGCAGTAAACTCATAACCTTTGTTTTGCCTGAACCGGTGGCCATTTTTATCACAAAACGAAGCCAGTCTTCAGAAAACATGTTTGGACTTACTCGCCCCAGTTTATCAAACTTAATCAAATCATATTTGTTTTCAACTTTTTCAACATCATACAGCCAAATAATGGTTTCCACCGCTTCTCTTTGTGCAAAATAATATTGAAACGAAACACTTGTACCATCTTTAGTATAAATTGTGTGTGGTTCTTTAAACCACCAATTTAAAAGAGCTTTGGAAGTTTCACTCGCGTCTTCGTAATTATTTTTTCTCCATTCAGCCACTTTTTCCCGTAATACCGGCACAAAAGGAGGCAAAAGTTTTTCGTAACCTTCTTTTCTCAGATCTTCTTCAGCTGGAAACCACCTAATTGAAGGATCGAGTATTTGAAATTTATCTTTTGGAAAGTTTTTGTGTAGAGCCATAAGAAATGGTTAAATTTGACTTGATCTTAATTTTTTGTTATCATCAATTTGATCGAAAGGTCACGAATTCTAGAGCTTAGGGGCCCCTTTACTGGGGTCCCTTTTGCGTTCCAACTCTTTTTTCCAACATATAAAATCCCGAATTTTTTGAATATCGAAAATCATTAACCCTTTACCAGCCAAAGCCGCGAGTTCTTTTGAAACCTTACGAGCAGTTGCAAACAAAACTACTTTTTTCCCCATGTTTATTAATTTTTCAACGGAATCAGCAAAATCGCTGTCACCACTCCATAAAACAAAAGTTTCCGCATTATTCCTCTCACAGTCAAGGAGCATGTCTACACCAATCTCAACATCAAAATTACATTTCATGTCTTCGATAAAATATTCTCCCTTTTTGTTCATGTCCTTAAATCGTTCGTTCAAATATTCAACGGTTGAAATTTCATATTTTCTAAGGAGGGCGCGGCGAATAAACTGATCAAGAAATACTGTGGAATCGGCCAAAATGCTTGACGCGTCAATAGAAAATTTCATAATCTTTACCGGTTTTGTCCTAAGAAAATATTTATTATCTTCGGCTTCTGTTTTTTCTTTCTCCGATCTTTCATTTCCAGCCAAATAACCATTATAAAAATTTACTGCTTCGATGGTATCGAAAGAGTCTAAAAACTGTTTAAGCCTTTTAAGTTCAATATGCCAACCGAGTTTTTCACTCCAAGGTCGAACATTTGCGTAGTCGATATACACACGAGTTGTGCCACTAAAAATACCTTCAAGCTGTTTGATAACTTCTTGTTTGTCCGCGACAATATTTTTTATTCTTTCTGTTTTTGGTATAAACATAAAAATCAACTAACCTTTCGGTACCTGTAATGATACTTGATAATATTATCATTAAGAAAGCCTCCGAGAGATGAAGCATGAAAAAATTCTTTATATAAGTGTTCGGGCACATCGTAATATTGATACACATCGCCAGAAGTAAATTCAACTTCCAAAATAGCTGGCGCCAGTTCGTAGCCAATCGAACGAATATTCGATGAGTTTACAGGTATTCTGCGCATATTTTTTATTTTTTGTGATAAATATTAAAACTTTCCGGAATAGACACATTAAATACGGTAGATCCTGTATCCAAAGAGGTTACTGTTTCTTTGTTAAGTTTTGGATTCCAAGAACCATACTGTATTAAAAAAATTAGAAAACACAAAAAAAATAACACAAATATCAACCCAATAATTTTATTTAATGGAAACGATACGGAATCGATCAATAAAAAAATTGTGCTCAATAAAATAATACAACACAATGTCATTATAATCATGAAATAAATAGCTGTAATCAGATCTTCAACTTTTGTAAAAATTGTTATATTGACAGAAATAAAAGTAAACAGCGTAACAAAAATTGCTATCATCTCAGTTACCTTAATTCGAGTCTTTTCTACGTCTTCAGCAAACTTTCTCGACTGAATTTCCATTTGCTCTTTAAACTCTTTTTTTAATCCTTCTATGTTTGTCTGTTCGGTTTTGTTGGTAGGCAAGCCAGAACTTTCTTGTTGAATTATTTTTCCCATATTATTTCTTATAAAAAGTAACGGAAACTTTTCTAAATTCCGAATCGCCATTAAGAGTTTTTGCATAAACAGATATCAAAATCTGTTTACCATCATGGGTTTTTAACATTGGCAAGGGTTGCGTTGATCCAGTTCCGAGAGAATTGTTAAAATTTATTAATTTTACTTTTACCAGTTTAGTTAGGTCATCTCCTATCCAATTTATTTGCCCGGTTTTGTCTAATTCGTTTTCAAACAAAAATTCGAACGAATACTCTTCGATTACGTTTTTTAATATCAATTTATTTTGATAAATAATAAAGTCTGCACTATAAACAATTTCATTTTCTCCATCAAAAGCATTAATTGATTCTGTCATACTTTTTTAAATATTAATTTCCACCACCTTCGTCGTGTCATTCCCAAAAATATCAATAACCTTAATGGCAATTTTCACCCGACCGACTGGCATTTCTTTAAACACCGAGGTCAACTCAAGGGTTCGGTCTTTTTTGGTTCTGAACGACTGCCATTCATTCTCAAAAACATAACTACCGGTCCATTTTTCTTCGTAATCGGCCAATTGCATTTGTTCAGCTTCCGACGAACCGTCGAGTTTGGGTTGCGAGGGGATTTCTTTTGCTACGCGAATGATTTCTTTTTTGCTTTCAAAATTAAAATCCACCGACCAATAGTCAATCCAATCGGTCCATTTTTTTGTTAAAATTTCCTCTGAAATAATGTCGGTTTCTTTGTCTTTTGACAATTTAATCACCTGACCATTTCTAATCACCACCTTACTGTTACCGGATGACATTTTTTCTTCCACCTCGCCGGTATTATCTTGATTATAAAAAACACTAAAATCGGTTAATTCAATAGCCACTTCTTTAATATTTCCCCGTCCGCGAATTATCGGTTTAACTTCAATATAAGCGATGTCATAAAATTTTACTTGGCCTTTTTCCACAGCTTTTTTATCAAAAACTTCACGCGGGATAACCTTGAATTCTATATCGAGCCCACGTTGTTTGCCTCGTTCCAGCTCAAAACCCATTTCATAATCAAAACCCAAAATATCAGCCTTGGTGATTTTCTTTTCCTTGCACTCGTTAATTATTCTCTCCAAAAAATCATTGGTAATAGGCGCATCAAGTTGGCCAACCGCAACTAACCTGTCTCTTTTTTTACCAACAAAACAATTAAAAGAATCCACTGGCTCGGCCTTATAAGCCGAAAGAATAAGTTTTACAAATTCTTTTTCTTTATTTTCCCGCTGAATTCTTTTTTCTTCATCCCGCAAATTTTCATTCACGGTCAAAAACTTTTCCCGTTCATATTTACCAATATTCAAAATCTCAAACGCCCGAAAATCTTTGCCGGCTTTTTTTAATTCTCGTTGCACGCCGATCATTCGTTTGCGTGTAGTATGAATTGAAAATCTACCCAAGTCTGAGCCAATCCATTTTCTGTTTAATTTTTCGGCTACCGCCAAAGTTGTGCCAGAACCGCAGAAAAAGTCAGCGACAAGATCACTTTCTTTTGATGAAGCTGAAATTATTCTTTCGATCAATTTTTCTGGCTTTTGTGTTGGATACCCTATTTTTTCAGCACTCTGAATAGGAGACGCTGTTTTATCTGCCCATAGATCTGAAACCAATAAACCTTCTACTTCGGCGATATATTGTTTTTTGGAATGTCGACCGCTTGAAGAAGTATAAATTTTTCCATCTTTATACCATTCTTCTAATTTTTCTATTTTGTATAAGAAAGGTGCTGTTCTGCCATAAAATTCGGAAATTTTTCTATTTGCATTTTTTTGGACTCCTTGTGCCTCAATCTCTATTAACCTATATTTTCCCCGTCCGTCGTTATCGTCGTGGCTATATGGTTTAAGTGAGCTTTCGGTTATTTCCGAAAAAACAGTATTAAAAATTGTATTGTTTTTAGATTTTGAATAAAATAAAATACTATCTTTTTGGTTACCAAAACCAACCGATTGTGCCTTTGGACTATTTAATTTTTTCCATGTTATTTCACTCTGTAAATTATCTTTTCCAAAAATTTCATCCAAAACCAATCTCATAAAACTATTTACACGCCAATCACAGTGCACATAAATACTTCCATCTTCTGCCAAAAGATCATGCATCAATTTTAATCGTTCATAAATCATCGCAATAAAACTATCTGCGCCCTTGCCCCAAGTGTCACGGTAGGCGATTTCTTCGATCACTGATGGTTTTTTGGTAAAAGATTCATCACCAATTTCGATATTCATGGAAAAATCTGCACCGACATCAAAAGGCGGATCAATATAAATCAGTTTCAGTCCGCCCTCAGCTTCGATTTGTTTACGGAGCGGACCGTTTTTTAACGACGATAAAATCAATTTGTTGTCGCCCCAAATAAGTTTGTTTGACCAACCTTTTATTTGGCGACCGGAAGTATCGAATAAAGAGGCTTGGGCTTTTATTTTTTCTTCATTTCTCGGTTCATCGATATGTTCAACGGTTTGAAAAGGTAGAACGGTATTTTCCACTTCATCAGTTTTACCATTCCACAAAAGCTCAACCTCTCGATTTGTATCAAAAAGCAAAAAACGATATTTGTCTGGCAATGGTTTGCCTGATTCCAAATATTTAATAACGTCGCGTTTTTCGTTGTCTGATAAAAACATATTTATAGAACCTTTTCATTTGAGTGCAGAACGAGGAAAAGCCCGGATTTTTTTATGAAACGTATCGACATACGTTGAACAAAAAAATCCGGGTTTTGACGAAGTTATGTGCCAAATGAAAAGGTTCTAGCTTAATTTTGTTTATTTCGTTCCTATTCTCCCATTTTTTAAAGAAAAAAACAACCTCAAATTAGAAGCTGTTTCTTTATCGATTCTCACTCCACCACTTAAAAATTTTCTCAGCCACCGGGACAGCACTTGTCGAACCTTCACCTAATGGACCAACCCCACTTTCTTCGATCAAAATTGTCACCGTGATTTCCGGATTTTCGTATGGGGCGAAACCGGTAAACCAAGCGTGGGTTTCTTCAGTGCCACCAATTTGGGCTGTGCCGGTTTTACCAGCCGAAGTGATTGGTAATGAGTTGAGGCGACGTGAACTACCGGAAGTGACGGACTGTCTCATTCCCTGTTGGACGATCTTAATGGCTTCTTTGAGCGGATCAGAAAGTTCAGTGCTTGACGAAATCACTTCTTGCTCGTCCACAGCGTGCACCACACGGGGCAAAAATTTTGTGCCGCCGTTTGCGATTGTTGATAAGGCATTGGCCATTTGAATCGGCGTAACTAAAAGATCGCCTTGACCGATGGCTAAATGATAAGTGTCGCCGACATACCAACGCTCGCCCTTAGCTTCTTCTTTCCACTCTTTTGACGGCAAAAAGCCATTGGCCTCGTTCGGTAAATCAATTCCGGTTTTTTGACCAAAACCAAATAAACTGGCATAAGAAGTAATTTTTTCCACGCCGAGTCCGGTAAAAGTTTCGTAACCGCCGCCGATGATATAAAAGAAAGTGTTAACCGAATCAGCCAAAGCCTTTCGGACATCGGTCACACCATGACCGCCGGCTTTCCAGTCAGGAAAAAACCATTGGCCGATAGCTAAACCGCCGGTTGATAAAAATGAGGTTGATGGACTGATAATTCCTTCGGCCAAAGCGGCGGCGGCGACGTATGGTTTGAAAGTTGAGCCTGAAGGAAACTCACCGGAGACAGCTCTTGGAAACAATGGTTGGTTTGGGTCTTCAATTAAAGTTTTATAAGTTTCTCGATCGATACCACCGGCAAAAAGATTGCTGTCGTAAGTTGGTAAACTAACCATGGCCAGGATTTCACCATTATTGGGATTGGTAATAATAAGACTGGCTCGTTTTTTTCCAAGCTCTTTTAATTTTTCGGCCAAAAATTGTTCAGCTGCAATTTGCAAATCGTAATCGATCGATAAAGTTATGGCCGAGCCCTGAACCGGCAGCTCTTCAGAAAAAATGGCTGTCTCGTTTCCGGAAGCATCGACTTCAACTAGTCGCCGACCGGTTTTACCACGCAAAGCCGTTTCCCAACTGACTTCCACGCCAGCCTTACCGATTTCGTCTGTTCGACGATAACCACTATTTTTTAGCTCTTCAAATTCATCGGCGTTAATTTTACTGACATAACCCAAAACGTGGGATAGTGAGGTTGATGATGAGGCATAGCGACGTTTGTTGGCAGTACGGACAGCAAAACCCGGTAAATTTTTGGTTTCGATCATGGCTAAAAGCGCGTGTTCGTAATCCAAATCTTTCTCGACAATCACTTCTTCCTCCGGTACCTCGATATATTCCTGGAGTAGAAGATCAAGATCAGCTCTTTGCAAACCGGTCAGGTCAGCCACTCGATCAAAAACCAAATCACGATCAGCGGTTTTTTCCGGTAAATCGGCAATCGTCATGGTCAAAGTAAAAACCGAAACATTCTCCGACAAAATTTGGCCATTAACATCAGTCACCACACCTCGTTCGGCCGGCAGGTACTGAATCTGAAAACGATTTTCTTCGGCCATGACTCGATAATTTGCGCCTTGAAAAATCTGAAGATAAACTGCTCGGCCGATAAAAAAAACCAAAAAGAAAAATAACAAAAATAAACCTAAACGCAATCGCGAAGCGGGAATAGTTAAACCCAGCGACTGACCAGAAAATTCAACCGCCGCCGGATCGGTTGAAGCGGTTTCCTCCAAAGATCGATCACGACGCGACAAATGACCAAGCTTGATTTCATGCTCGATAAAAACTCGCGAACCGGAATTTATTTTTTGTTTGTTAAATGGCCACACAAATTTAATTTTCGAATTACAAATTTTCCCGAGACGGCACAATAAGCAAGCCTTTGAGAACGGAACGGATTTTTTTGGTTAAGACGAATAAAACAAAAACCAAAACCACTAACCAAATAATTTGCCAAAAAGCGTAGGTGAAAAAATTAAACCAAGGGAATGGCAGACTATCATTAAAGGAAGCGAAGAACCAATAAATCAGGTGTGACAGTTGAACAAATAACATTGGCAAAATAGCATTACAAACAACACCGTAAAGCGAACGATTGGTAAAAATTCTTCGGCCGAGAAAAACCATAATCAAAGCGGCGGCAATATAAATTATGGTTTCAAAGGGTAGCAAACCCAAATGCCAAAAATCTAAAAAAACCCCCAAACCAAAAATCCACCAAGCCCCGATCGACGAGCCAAGATATTGAAAAAGATAAACCCCACAAGCAAAAACCAATGGTAAGTAAAGAAAGGGTTCGGGCAAACTGTGAATAAAAGCCAACTCGAAGGAAATCAGTATTAGAAACAAAATTGTTGAAATCAAAAATCTGATCATAAACCTGTCTCAACATTTATTACCGAGACGCTATTATATCGTCTTGGATCAATTAATGGTTCAACCGTGGCGGCTTGAAACGGCGCCGCTGGATCACGTTCAACACTCGTGACAACTCCGACAATTAAACCTGGCGGAATCATAGCTTCCAAACCAGAAGTAACCACTAAATCATTAATAGCTACGGTCTCATTTTGCGGCACAAAACGCAGGGTTAATAAAGCACTGCCACTACCCTCGCTAATTCCCAAGGTTCGCGAAGAATTAAGTAATGAAATAGCTGACTTGGCTCCACGACCCAAAATCGATTGAACGGTCGAGGTTTTAGCTGAGACCTTAGTTACTTTACCAATCAAATGACCTTCGGACACAATCACGGCCGCACCTTCTTTTACCCCGTCATCAGAGCCGCGATCGATGATAAAAACTGAATCAATCGGTGAAACCGAACGACTGATTATACTGGCGGTAATGTGTTGAAAAGATTCGCGCTCAAAAAAACTAAGCTGTTCACGCAAATTTTCGTTTTCAATTTTTAAAGAATCAAACTCAGCTTGATCAACCGCCAAGGCTACCAAAAGTTCTGAATCAGAAGCCGCACAATAAGTTGTTGATGAAGCTGAAGGAAATTGTTTGGTCCAAACATCGGTTACCCAAGCCCCGACCGAAGAAAAAGGTCGCTCAATTAAAGCCAAGCCTCGCGGTAAGCAACCGGAGAAAAATAAAATAATAACCGCTAAAAAAAATGGCGGTATTAACCAAGCAGTAATTTTTTTGTAAGGCTGGGACATACTATTTTGAAACGCTTTAATCTGTCATTCTGAACCCTCGTGAAGAATCTCGCCTCGTGACTTTCGATTTAAAAAATGGGCCACGTGGCGAGATCCTTCTCTGGCTCAGGATGACAGGTGGGTGCATTCCGATCCAACTACCCAATTCCACCGTCGCGAGATGAAGGCAAAGCCACGTCTTTAAGCAACTCCTCGTTTTCTAAAAGCATACCGGCACCGCGCACCACGCAAGTTAACGGATCGTCGGCTACACGTACCGGGATGGCGGTTTCATGAGACAAAAGTTTATCAAAGCCGCGCAGCAAAGCCCCGCCGCCAGTCATAATAATTCCCCGTTCATAAATGTCGGCCACAAGTTCTGGCGGTGTCACCTCCAAGGTTGCTTTAACATTTTCGACAATAGTTCTGATGGAACGACTGATAGCGTCGCGAATCTGACTGTCATTAACAATTATTTCTTTTGGCAGACCGGACAAAAGATCGCGACCGCGCATTTCCATAGAGAGTGCTTCGTCTGGTGGTATAGCTGTGCCAATGCGCATTTTTACCAACTCAGCTTGCCTTTCGCCAAGCAAAAGATTAAAAACGTCACGGCTGTAAGTAATGATATTTTTATTCAATTCATCACCGGCAATTGATAGTGATTTCCAAACAACCACCCCAGCCAAAGAAATAACCGCGATGTCAGTTGTGCCGCCACCAATATCAACCACCATGGTTCCGATGGATTCAGCCACCGGTAGACGAGCACCAATGGCGGCGAGCATGGGTTCTTCGACCAAAAAAACCTCGCGAGCCCCAGCCGAAAAAACTGCATCCTCAACTGCTTTACGTTCAACCTCGGTAATTTCCGGTGGCACACCAATAACTACTCGAGGTCGAGGAATTAAAGTTTTGGATTCACGGTGAACTTGATCAATAAAATATTTCAACATTTTTTCCGTAACTTCAAAATCAGAAATGACACCTTTGGTTAACGGTTTAACCACCGAAAGATGCGGCGGGGTTTTACCAACCATATCCCTGGCATCGCGACCGACTGACAAAATTTGATCGGTGCGAGTATTAATAGCCACGACCGATGGTTCATTAATAATCACGCCCTGGTCTTTAATATAAACCAAAGTATTGGCCGTACCTAAATCAATTCCAATATCTTTGGAAAATTGACCGAGCAGATTGTTGAAAAATTTAATCACAGGAAATCAAAATATCAGGCACAAATATAGTACCTGATACCCGGCCTTGGGACAAGACTCTGTTTGAGACCCAAATGTATTCATTAAGTAAGGCCGGAAGAACGCTGACGGGCGCTTAAAAAAGCCAATTCTATGAAGGCAAAAACTATGATGACCAAGGTAATAATCCACAGGCGAAAAAAGCCTTGAGACAAAAGAATTAAGGCAGCTATTAAAATCGATGAAAACCAGACTGACTGACGAAAGGAAGTTAATACTTGTCGGGAGACTAAATCCTGCGGTCGAAAACGACGTCGAACGGCTGTACCGATGATGGCTGATGTGCCAATGCCGGCCACAAAAAATGTAGTGTAAAAAAACAAAAAACCCGTCCAACCAGAAACCGTGGGATCAACTTTTAGTAAAATAAAAATCCAAGCTAGCCAAACTATAATTGTGGCACCCAGCATGGCAAATAAAAATTGTTTAAAGGTCATAAAAAACTAACTTTGTAATCTTGAAGTTATTTTAGTAATTCGCGCCCCGGGCGTTCGGCGTAATAATTCATCGATCAATTCCCTTTCGCGGGTCATAAGCCAGTGCATAGCCAAATTATTTTTACAACTGGTATTTATTACTCCGTCTTTAAAAGAAAGTGCCTGGACATCATCTTTTCTGGCCGACGGCAGTTTTTCCATCATCAGATCATTAAAAGTCTCGACCATTTTAACCATGGCCACACCACGACTGATGCGACCGCGGCAGAGGGCATCGGGCAAGAGGTCTTTTAACTGAAACATATTTTATTCAGATTTTCTAAATTCACAGATATCTTTAAAATCACAAAACTGACAATGAAAACCTGGCGTGGCTTCAAAATCACTACTCTTCATTTTAGCATATTCGTCCAAAATTGTTTCTTTCAGATCTATAAGATCCTCGGGTGAACCGATAAACGACTGTTCGGAGTGATCGTCCAAATAATGGTAAGTCAATTTGGCTGGTTTGAGTTTCAAAACTTCCTCGACAGCTAACTGGTAAATCAACAACTGTTTTCGGTCGCCTTTCTCTAATTTCAATTTTGGCTTTCCGCTCTTATAATCAATAATCTCGATTCCACCATCAACATCATCCAAACGGTCGATGCGACCTTTGATGGCCACGTCGCCGATTTTGAGAGTGAAACCTTGCTCCAGAGCTTTTGGTTTTGGTGGATTGGCTTTGAGGAGGATAAAATATTGTTTCAAGGACTCTTTGCCTTTTTCAAAGTATTCTTTTTTCTGTTTTTCGTCTTTATACCAATCGTCAATCCACTTTTCTTCGTAGAATTTCAAGAGCTCATCAAGAGAAACCGGCAGACGATCTTTTTTTTCTTCGACCTCCGGGAGCAGTGATGTTTGATGACTACCAGATCGTTCGATCCAAAGCTCAAAAAAAGCTTGAAGAGTGTTGTGCATGGTTTTACCAAATGACTGCGACCAGGATTCAAAAACTGGAATTTCTAAAATGTGAGCGAATTTATATTGAAGCGGACAAGCTTCAAAAGCACACAGTTGAGTGAAACTTAATTGTTTTGGAATGTGGTATGGCGTTGGCACCGCTTCAACTTCCGGCAAATCGTTTTCCACAAAAGGACCGACCGCCTCGGCTGAAATAATTTCCGGTTTATCAATTCCGAGCTCGTTTAAAAAACGTGAAAGTTTTCGTTTGCGAGCACCACCATAATCTTCAGCTGAAGTGAAAAATAAAGCTTCTTTAGCTCGAGTCATGGCCACATAAAAAAGCCGACGTTCTTCCTCGAGGTGCAAATCACCTTCAGGAATTTTTTCTTTAATGAAAGCGCTTGGCAGTTCGATAGGATCTCGGCGTTCAGAGGTGGGAAATTTTCGGTCGACCAGGTTGACGATAAAGACAAAACGGAATTCCAAGCCTTTTGAACCGTGAATCGTCATTATTTTGACCAAATCGGGACCGGCTTCGACATCAAAATTTAATGAGCCTTCTTCCCCGGCGTCGCGCTCGTGTTTAAATTCTTCGAGAAAATTATGAAGTTTTTTTTCAGCTTGTCGGGCTTCAAATTTTTTTACTCGTTCGTGAAATTGATGCAGGAAGCGAAAATCTTCTTGTTTTTTGGCTTCCGGTAAACGATTCAGGTGTTCGAGCAGTTTACTTTCTTTGGAAGCCATAACCACGAGTTCAGAAGCCGTGCGTTGTTTGGCTGACTCAGCTAATTTTGAAATCAGTGACAACAAACATTCAATAGTTGTGACCGCTTCCGGCGAAATATCTTCAACAAGTCGAACTTGGCGACAAGCTTCGTAAAGCATCTGGCCTTTACGTTTGGCATAATGCGTCAGCGTCGAAAGATCGTGTGGAGAAATTTTGAAAATCTCGTGTGAGAGTAGACGATAAATACTTGGGCTCTGATATGGATTATCGACGGTTTCGAGAATGGCGACGAGATCGAGAATCACTGGTTTTACATAAAGTCCACGCAGGGCCATGAACTGATATGGGATTCGGTAACGTTCAAAAGCCGCAACAAATTCATCGGCGGCCGAGTTGGCGCGAATCAAAACTCCAAAATCTTTCCAGTCCGCATCAGGATGTTTTTCTTTCAACAACAAAATCTTTTCTGCGACTCCGCGAGCCTCTTCGGAAAGGGTTGAATAATGTAAGTGTTCAACGTATCCGACGTGAGCAACTTGGGAAATTAGTCTCTTATCGAATGGCTTACTTTCTTTATCCACCCGACCTTCGAGACGGTTGGGGTTATTTTTTTGGATAAACTCGTAAGCGCTATCAAGAATCTTTTGGCCCGAACGATAGTTCTTGGTCAAAATGACTCGAGCCGGATTTGGATAGTCAGTCTCGAATTGCAATATACTGGCAAGAGAGGCGCCACGGAAGGCGTACACGCTTTGGTCATCGTCACCTACGACGGTTAGATTATTATCCGGAGCGGCCAAAAGTTTAATGAGTTCGTACTGGGCCCAGTTGGTATCCTGAAACTCATCGACGAGGATGAATTTGTATTTCTCACGAAGTTTTTTGAGAACTTGTGGGCGTTTTTTGAAAAGATGTAAAGTAAAAAGAATCAGGTCACCAAAATCAAGCGAATCGTTCTCAGCTAAAATCTGCTGATAGGTGTGATAAGCCGCAGCGAGTTCGGCCAGACGATTAACTTCCGAAGTCGCCTCGTTATCAGAATTTTTTGAGTCTAAATTAGCTCGTTCGCCCTCGGCATAAGCAATGTAATCATCTGGCGAAACCATTTCGTCCTTAACTCGAGAAAAGTGGCCGAGGAGTGAACGAAGATATTTGGTCGGATTGCCAAGCGGTCGATAATAATCCAGCTCGAAACGATCAAAATTAGCTCGGGCCAAAAGCCAAGCATCTAATTCCGAGGTCAGTTTGAAATCACGAGACAAACCGATATCCACGCCGTAATCCCGAAGAATTTTTTCGCAAAATGAGTGAAAAGTGGAAACCTGGAGATCGACATAACCATAAGGCAGAAGAAGATCCACCCGTTCCTCCATTTCCGCGGCCGCTTTTTCGGTAAAAGTCAGCGCCAAAATATTCTCCGGTACCACAATTCCCTGCTCAATAAGCCAAGCAATGCGTTTGGTGATAACCGTGGTTTTACCAGTCCCGGCCCCAGCAATAATCATTAAAGGCCCGCCACGATGAGTGACGGCGGCAATTTGCTCGTCATTTAGGTTTTCGAGCAAGGCTGAGGCTGGTTTTTTGGTTTTTTTCTTGGGCATACTGATGGCTATTGACTTTTTATAAATTTTATGATATTTTACTCGGCTCGACAAAACATGTTTCTCTGTTCAAAAACGGAGGGAGGAAGCAATGGACCCCCAGGTAGTGAATCTGATTTTAGATCCCACGACATCTACCTTACTAAAGACAGGTTTCATACTGATCTGTCTCTGTGCCGTGACTAGCACAACCTGCTTGGTTGTCACTACATTGAACGTCGGCGACCTGCCAGGCAGACTCAACATGATTCTATCCAAGCTGGGCGAAATTGAGCGCCGACTTGGCAAGAAGTAACACTCCAAATGTAGGAGGACGTTGGACGGACCAGAACGTGGTCCTTCTTTTTTTTGGCTTTTTTGAATGTAACAGAACTATTCTAACCCAATTACGAATTACAAGGAAGGGTTGACGAAACGCGTTTTTTATGATATTATTAACCTCTTAAAACGATAATCTTTTAAATTATGCGCTTTATTAAATTTATACTTCCAGTCTTAGTTTTAATTGCCATGCCAATTAGCTGGGCTGTCGCCGCCTCGCCGATTATCAATTCTCATAGAATAGTTCATACACCCAACACCAGAAACGAAATTATTCGTGTTAGTGCCAATGAACCAGTTGTTTTCATGATGTGGTATTGCCCAGGCAACGTAGCTGCACCAACCGCCGCGGCCGGTTGTCAGTGGATTGATGACTCGGCAGTTTACAAACCAAACTATAATATAAAAATGACCGGATTAACCCCAGGTCTTTACACCTACCGAGTTCAGATCGTAAACCAAAAAGGTTTGGGTGAAACAGTTGACGGAGAATTTCAAAACTAATAGGACTTACGTGTTTGGCACATAACTTCGTCAGAATTTAAATTTTTCGTTCAACGTATGTTTATACGTTTCACAAAAAATTTAAGTTCTTCCTCGTTCTGTATTCAAACACGAAAGTCCTAACTAAAATGCAATTTTAAAAAAGAGACTGGAAACAGTCTCTTTTTATTTTATGAGTCTTTCTACCCACTAAAACGCCTCAGGTATTTTAAAGAAACAGTCCGGTATATATCTTTCAGTTTTTTGACCAGTCTCGTAATCCTCATCGATTGTTTTGGTTAAAAAAACCATATTTAATTTACGATCTTCTTCATTTAACCAAAAACCAACTCGGCCATCTTCGTCTAAATCAAGAAGTTTTAAACCATACAATTTTTCGAGTTTAGAAAATTGGTCTCGAGTAACCCCGACCGACAGCAACTCATCAGCAGTAACCTGTCTAGATTCATCGCCGCTAATTTTTCGGATAGCCTCAACTATTGGCTGGCAGGCGGGTTTTGTTTCAACAGCAAGAATTTCTTGTCTCTTTTCAGAATCCTCGTTATGTTTTTTGTTAAGACATTGATCCTCCAGATATTCGAGGATGAGATCAACCGTTGAAGACAAATTTCCGGCAATTTCTAAACGAGCGTTAAGACCGTTTCTTGCCATGAAAGTTTTCAGATTTTCTATCTCCCTCCCGACCGTTGAAACAACCAATGGATTTTTTTTTATGTTTTCTATTTCCGAATAATATTGATAAACTTTTTCTAACATTCTTTCTTTAAATAATTCCTCAAAATCCGAGAGTCCGGAAGCAACTGCTTCTAACGCTTCACCAAAAAACAATTCATTTTCTGATTCGACTTGTTGGTCATCTTTAGTTTTTCCTAAGATTTCACCAAGCTCATCGCTAGATATTTCCCCTGGAGCCGGTGGACATTTAGCTAAAACAATTTTCTTTATTTCTTCGGCAAAATTATCCTGCTTTAATCCAAACAAATCTCGATTTTGTGACCCAGAAAATTTATCCTCAAAAAAGGAGCCATCTTTTCTAATCTCGGCATCAAAGATATAACTTACCCGATATTTTTCCGATAATCTAGAAAACAAAGGCAGGTATCTTTCAACCACCTTTTCTCTAAAAAGTTTAATACCGCCAGCAATTCTCTGAAGACTTTCTCTGTATACTTCAACACTTTCGGTTTCCAGAGAAGGCGCTGCTTCATGATTAGACATATAAAAAGTTTTACGTTTTTACATTTTTTACACTTTTACCCCATCTGACAATCAACGCATGATATTCCTTAAACAACTTAGCGTCAGCTGGCAAACGGTCCTCAAAAAACTTTCTTATCTTATCATAATCCGCCTCGGAAAGCTTCTTTTGGCCATTGACGGCAAGGAGACGTCTGGTGTAGGTGTCTACCACGAAAATTGGTTGATTGAAGGCGTAAAGGAGGATGGAATCGGCGGTTTCAGGGCCAATGCCCCAGAGTGACAGGAGTTGTTCGCGGGTTGGAGTGATGAAGTGATTTAGTGATGGAGTGGTGGAGTTGATTTTTTGGCTGTGGTGGTTAGAGGCCGACTGTGTCCCTCGAAGCCCAGCGAAGTGGGATCGACCACTTTGCACAGGAACCATTTTATCCATAAAAAACTCCGCGACAATCTTCAACTTCTTCGCCTTCTGTCGGTAATAACCAGATGAACGAATACAAGTCTCAAGTTTTTTCACCGAAACCCTGGCCATTGATGCCGCATCAAGCAAATCATTCTCATAAAGACGTTCAACCGCCTTTTCAACATTTTTCCAAGCCGTGTTCTGAGTCAAAATCGCCCCAACAATTACCTCAAAACAAGGATCAAAACCCGGTCGTTTTTTACCTTTATGTTTAGGCCACCAATGTTGGGGACCAAATTCTTTATACAAATTTTCATAGACAGCAACGACGTCCATAATTATTTTTCAAACTTCAAAAATGGATTTTCCATTTCAAAAACAATGAGTGGCGAAATGTCGGTAAAAACCATTTCTGGCAGATTGTATTTTTTGGCATAAATCGTATCGGTCGAACAAAACAAAGCCTGAGCCCAATCAAAACCCAACTTATCAGCCACCGCCCTAACTTCAATTTCCGACTTCCCTTCCACTTCGACCAACGGTTCCAAAAACGGCCACTCATCAATGGTAATTTCCACGCCGTCGAGCGACCAAATTTCTCGCAAAGTTTCTTGATAAGCTTTTTCCTCGCAACCAACAGTTTTCAAAAGTTCAACTGCCTGGCCAAAATTATCAACCTTAAGACAAAGTTCTTTTTGATCTTCAATTTTGTCACCATTAACAATTTTGAGCGACATGGTTATTTGATCACCTTCGTCTCGAACTCGCAGCCAACCACCTTTTATTTCATGACCAACCGGCAGATTAAAAACTTTTCGTTTTTGAAGAAACTCCGGCTTAATCAAAATCGCACCAACAACCCGAAGTTTTTCTCGAACTTCGTTTTTATTTATTGGCCAAAAGGTGGCTTCGTATTCGATGTTCATATTTGGTGTAAAAAATGTAAAAGGTAAAAATGTAAAGGTGTAAAAACGTAAAAGTTGGATTGTTTTTTGTCTTGAACTTTGATTCCACTGATTTAATGATTAACATGATTTTGGAGTGGCGCAAATTTAAATGGGAAAATACTCAGCCAAACTACCCAAATCATCCAAATCATAGTTTTCAGCAAATCATTTTCCCGCCGGCATAGGATTTTGGCGGGATCCCGCCAAAGGCCTCCGACGGCGGGATAATCATAGTTCAAGACAATAAAAACCCCAATCCCAAAATCCTATTAATCCCCACAATCTCAATAATCCCAGTTCAGACAATCAAACATTACCAAAAAATTACCAAAGACAAAAGGCCGAGGAGAACCCCGACCTTGACGCGGTTGACGCACTGGCTAGAACTGCCAGGAGGCGAACCACGCGAGGAGACAACAGGCCACCGCGATCCCGTAGATCTTGAGGTGGCGGAGCCTGTCGTCCACATTGTTGTTGCCACGCAAGTAGTAGACGTCGAGAAACGACGAGGCAACGACCACAACGATCCCTGAAAGGATCAGACATATCGTATCGATACCGTGACGGTAGTCCGCCACGATCCGCGACACGAAGCCGAGGACGATCAGGCCGATCACGACATCCATGAACTTCTGCGTCCACCAGATTTCGCAGAAATTATGGTAGAAGTGGAGGCCGCAGACGAGGCGGGCGACCAGAAGGATGCCGAAAATCACGGTCAAAAGGGTGTGGAACACTTCGAACTCCTGCTTGAATGTGCCACCGATCATTCGATGACAACGCATAAGAATAAAACAAAAAAGGGTTCCTGTCAACTCAAAAACCCCAAAAAATCATCATTACCAAGCCTTTTCAAACAAAAAACCAAAAAATCGACGACAGTCGCCTTGACATTTTCAAAAAAATTTGATATTTTGTTTTGTCTCGAAACCCAGGAGGAACTCATGAATACGAGACGACCGAGGGATGCCCTCATAGGTTAGGGGCACACCCCAACAACCCAATTCGAAGTCACAAAGGACAGCGGATTCCGGAAGCTGTGGGGTCGTGCCAACCGGCACCCCGCAGTTTTGCCTGAACGAGCTACTCCAGCTCGAACAGGTCTCATCTCAACTCAACAAAAGATGAACGGAGTTCGACATGTCCAACAACCAGACCGCCATGCGGCGGGTGGTGGAGATCAATCCCGGTGACCGAAGCAGCTACCGGACACGGTTCTACTTCCGACCCGATGGGCGTCGGGCGGGTGAACCGTACATCATGAGCGTCAACGACGCGGCCATGGCCCGGCGTCAGAAGGCATTCGAGCTTGGACACATCGAGCTGACACCTGAAGAACGCTGGAACAAGGTCAAGAACCAGGTCTACGAAATGGTCGAATGGTACCTTCGAGTACGAATCGACAAGACCTGGCTGCGGCTCTGCCCCGAAGGACTGTGGTGGCGACTCCGGAGTCTGCGGACTCTCGAGCACATGCTGCCCAAGGACCTCGACAAAGCCGAGACCATCGTGGCCCAGTGTCAGACGCTCAGGAAGGTAGCAGTGGACCTCTTCGAGACAACCAGACGGGAGGAGGATAAAAGATGGGAAGCGGAACGTCGGGCTCGCTATGAGCACGAAGCCGCACTGGTCCGAAGCAGTCTCGAAAAAAGCGAGCTCCCTTCGACCAACCACATCGACGTCCTCCACAGCAACGGTTTCATCTCGGATGATGAGCTCGCGCTGTACAACCGCCTCAGGACTGAAGAAGAGGCCCGACAGACCGAAGAACGCCGACGGCGTGACGAAACCCTCAAGCTGGCTCATCAAGCCAGACTGGCTGAGGAACGCCGAGAGTCCACTGAAGTCGAAACCTTCCATCACAAGAACTACCAATTCGCCAGAGAGGTGAAACGGGAAGCTCGAAGGCTGGAAGACATCGGCTACAGCAAGCTGGATCGGCGGGCCTCGGTCGGCCGCGGTCACCGTCGGGGCTACGACCCCGACCAACGCAAACTCTGGCGACGCGAGAGCCAGAAAATGCGCTGGGAATTCTGAAAACCCTTCAACCCACCACGACTCGCGTTCGTGGTGTCTCTTTTTTTAGGCACTCATTTCTCTTGACCAGTTTGATTTTCTTTGTTAATCTAACCGGTCCTGAATCATTAATTGGAGGTCGATGATGGGCACAGCTCATTTTTCAGGCATATTGGGTCACGGTGTCGTATACACAGACGACATAACCTACGTCCTTGATATAAAAAAGATGCATCAACCTGAGCCAGCCGAGAACACGCACATCGGGATGTGGATGCAGGGTTCGTCGGACGTCCAAATAATGGACGCTGGCGAGTTTCCTTTCGTCGCTGTCTACGACGCGATGGAAAAAGTATACACAGCCTTTATCCGAGAGATACTCTCCGAACTTTCGGCAGATGAAGTTGCCAAAAACAGGAGAGACATCTCCGGATTCGGCGACTGGTACGACAAGGTCATGAACGGTACAAAGGAATAAACTCTTGTCTCTTACGACAAAGCCGGTTCTCTCGAACCGGTATTTTTTTACAAAAAAGACGTGACCAAAAACCACATCTTTTATAAACTTTCTAATAATTGAGCTT
>JAGVPA010000084.1 GCA_020052445.1 bacterium | reverse complement strand
ATCCTTGCAGAATCAGGATATTGTGGGGGGAATGCAGAACAGACGGCGCTTCGCGCCGACCATATTTTTGGCGGAAATTTGAATTCCGAATTTTGGCGGAGAGGGTGGGATTTGAACCCACGGTACCCTTGCGGGTACACTTGATTTCGAGTCAAGCGCCTTCGACCACTCAGCCACCTCTCCTTTTGGAAATTCCCCCGCCGTCGCCGGGCTTTGGCGGGGTCCCGCCAAAAGTCTCTGTCGGCGGGACAAATCTCAAATACCAAATTCCAAAATTGTTTGTTGGTTCTGAAAGGTGAAATTTGCGTTCAGAATTTATCACGGTGGGTGAAAAAAAACAAGTTTTGTTGGCGAAAATTTTTTACAAAAAAGATATGCACTTTCGATGATAAATTAGGATTTTTTCGAGTTTTTGGCCATTGACTTTTTCGTGTTTTTGTGATAGATTTTTATTATTCACGGTTAAAAAATTTTTGAAAGTTTTTGATATGAAATCTCGACAAACAACCAAACAAGATATTTTAGAAGCCATTAACGAATTTTCCGATAGAGTTGACGAAAGATTTAATCGCATTGAAGGCGATATTGTTGGAATTAAATCAACCATGGTCACAAAAAATGAACTCAAAACTGAGTTTGCTAAGTTTGAAACCAGAATGGTTTCAAAAGATTATCTTGATCAAAAATTATCTAGTCTTAAAGGTGATTTGGTTGAAGCTATACGTGGCGAAAACAAAAAGTTAACCGCGACCGTCAACCTGCTTGCGGCCAAAAAAGTTTTTACCAAAGATGAAGCGACTAAGGTTTTGTCTTTGGAGCCGGTTGTTTAAATATTTTTCGGCATTAATCAAAATTAAAAAATGCAGGGAACAAAAATTTTTGTTCCCTGCATTTTTTTGTTAACAGAAAAAACCGCCGGCTTTAGCCGGCGTGTGCGTTTAACGGCATCGCCCTTGTGTTAAAATAAAACCACCTTAGATCAGAAAGGAGGTGATTTTATTTATGGCGAATCGAAGATTGTATCAACTCGACCATTGTACTTACTTCTGCCAATATCATCTTGTCTGGACTCCCAAGTACCGAGGCAAGGTCTTGGCAGACAAGTATATTAAATCTGAACTGAAGCAACTGTTCAAGTCGATTGCAAAATGGAAAGGCTTCCAACTAGAAAGCTGGCACATTGGGGACGAACATATCCATCTGGTCATTCATATTCCACCCAAATACTCCGTGGCCTATGCTTTGCAAATCTTGAAAGGAAAATCTTCTTCCTGGATCAAGAAGAAGACTAACAAATTACCCCAAGGCACGCTTTGGGAACGAGGTTACTATGTCTCAACGGTTGGACTCGATGAGTATGCTGTTAAGAACTATGTTCTAAATCAGCAACACTACCAAGTTGAGATGCCGAAACTGCCATTTTAGCCGTCGAAGACGGCAAGATAAAAGCCGCCAGCATCGCTGGCGGTCTTTTACTTTTAAACCGACTGAAGGATTTTCAAAATAACTGCGGCCAAGAAAATTAAACCAAAAAGCCAAAAATAACACGAATTGTTGGCGGGTTTTTGTTCGGGTTTATTCAATCTCAACATTTTGCCGAGCATAAGGTCCGGTGGCCGACCAGGAGAGGCAGGCAAAAATTATTGCTGTCAGCATGGCTAAATCGTTTTTGAAAAAAGGTACATCGACTAAGCCATGAATCGTCATTTCCACTAAAACCGTCAGACAGGCCAGAGTCAACCAGTAAAAAGGCGAGTCGATTTTTTTGGCTGAACGAAATTGTCGAATGGTTTGCCAGGCAAAAAAGATAAAAGCCAATAATCCAATCAGCCCGAGTTCAGTCCAGATATTTAAAACGATATTGTGAGGATATTGAAAGATCTCGATTTCTTTAAAAACATGATAAGGCTCAAGCGCGGTTTGATAACCGGAGAGCCCGGCCCCGAAAAGCAGGTGGTCTTTCAGCATGTTCGTTGTCTCGCTCCATTGTTTAAGGCGAACGCTGCCGGAGTAATCTTGTAAAAGAATTTTTTCTCGGAAAATCGGGACGCTTAGAGAAATTATTAAAATTGGTACAGCCAAGATAATGGCAAAAGCCCGCGGACGATTAATAAAAATTCTGGTTACAAGCAGTGCGGCCGGAATGGCCAACCAAGCGGCTTCGGTTTGCGAAAAAAAGATGGCGACGATCGACAAGATGGTCACTAAAAGCCAAAAGCCGGCTCGTGGATAAAATTCAGCCTCCAGACTTCGTGATAAGGCGCCAAGTCCGAGAATAATAATTGGGCCGAGATAAAGACCGACAGCGTTTGGGTAAGGAAAAATGCCGGTTACTCGTCCCTCGACATCCCAAGGGATAGGAATCGATAAGCCGGTAAATTTTTGAAAGACGGCGAAACCGGCGACGAGCAAGGCCCCGAGACCCAGGAACATTAAAGCAACTTCGGCGTCGTCGAATTTTTTTAGTGTTGTCCGGAGGATGATAAAAAAGAGGATCGGTTCAATTAAGAAAGCTTTGAAGATACCAAGAGCCGAAGTTTTATCTGGAGCCACAACAACCCCGATGACGCCGGCGACTACAAGTAAACTAATCGGCAAAAGCCACGGTTTCAAAAAAGACCAGTCTTTTTTTTCTTTGGTCAGATTGATTAGCCAGAAGATCGTGACCACACCAATCATTAATTCTAACAAGGTCGTCGGAAAACCAATAATTTCCAAACGGAGTAAATAAGCCGGTAGAGAAGCCATTAACAAAAAAACCGCCAAACGAAAATCCCGAACGGCAATGATGGCGAAGATGATTGTCAAAATAGAAATAAGAAAAAGGTACATAGAAATTTCAAGATTTTTAAAAAATGAATCTCCCTCCTTCACCGCCACGGTGGGGGAGGGTTGGGGTGGGGGAAGTAACACGGCCAACCTTCGCTGGGCTTCGGCTTGGCAAGCGAGATCCTTCTTTGACTCAGGATGACAGGTAAAGAAAAAATCCCCCCCAACCCCTTAAACCCCTCCCGCCCCCTTAATCAACCTTCTTCGGCAACAACGTTTTCAAATCGCCGACCTTAATACCACCAATACTAACAATCGTTACCGCATAAACCAAGCCGCCCAAAGCCACTTCGGCCAGTACAGGTAGATCAGGAAGAGTTAGTAAAACCAGATACATAATAATACTGGCCAGGATTGCTTTGAAGGCGACAGTTAGGTTAGGAAGAGTTTTTGTTACTCGAGAAACGACGACAAAAGTCAGAAGCGCGATTAAAAATTCTGAGAGGCAAGTAATCCAAGCGGCGCCCCACATGCCATATTTAGGAATAAAAATAATGTAACCGATGACTGAAACCGCGGCGGTGAAGGCATAACCCCAAGTCATTATTTTTTGTTTGTGAAGGGCGACAATGGTGTGCCCGTAAAGTGTACTGATAAAAACAAAAACGATGGCTAGGACTAAGATTTTTAAAACCAGGCCGGCGACGGCAAATTTTGGTCCGATGATTAACATGGTTAGTGACTCGGCGACAATTTGAACGCCGAAAAGCATCGGGATAACGGCCAGCAGAAAAATGTCTAAAGATTTTTGTAAAATGTTTTTAAAATTTTCTTTATTTTCGCCCCAAGCTTGCGTTAGTTGCGGTAGAACCAAACCCATAAACATGGTTGGTAGGGCGGTAGCCACATCGATAACTTTATAAGCCGCGCCATATTGTCCAACTTCGTTCGGTTTGACCCAAGAAAGAATTAAAACGTCACCTCGTAAGTACATTAGATTAAAAAGGGTTGAGATGGCGATTGGGGCGCTGCGGTGAAAAGCTTCTTTCCAAGTTTTCCAGTCAAACTGCGGGCGAATAATTATGAGCGGTTTGGCCGCGACAATAACAAAAATTAACCAGAGACCATTTGCCAGGCCCATGGCTCCAAGAATTGGTAAAAGACCAAGATGGAAAACGACACATAATAAAGTGAGAGCCAAATAAAAACCGCGGCTGATAAGTTCGGCTACAACATAGCGGCGGATGGCTAAATGTTTTTGAAAGACGCCGATGAGTGAACCGGCGGCTGACATGAAAAAGAAAGCGGCGGCGCCGGCGGCCACGGCGGCTTTTGCTTCGTTTGAGTAAGGAAGAAACGTGACGACGAGAATTGATAAGGTATAAAAAATCGCCCCCGAGGTTAATCTGATGCCAAGAATGCTGCCAGTGATTTTTTTCTCATCCGCGCCCGGTACGGAAATCATTTGGGTCAAGGTGAGAGTCAGTCCGAAGTCGACAAAGACGCCGAAGAAAGAAAGGAAGGTGGTGGCTGTAATGTAGGCTGCCCAATCTTCGTCGCCCAAATATCGACCGAGTAAAGCAATTACCCCCAAACCGGCCACCATACCTAAACCTTTGCCCAACATTTGGATGATGTAATTTGTGGCGATTCGTTTCATGACGCTCATAATGCCATAAGTGTAGCAGATTAAAGGCTTTTTTCGAAGAGTTCGTGAAAAAAGTTGAACGGGCATCGTTTTTTTGGTAAAATAAAGATATCGGAAATTCCAAATAATAAATTTCAAAATCCAAATTGGAATTTGTCCCGCCGACGGTGGTCTTTGGCGGGATCCCGTCCGAAATTATGCTTAATAGAACGAAGGCGGGAATATTTAAATCTTGTAATTTAAATTGTTATGGAGGAATTCTTAAAACTAAAAAAAGAACAATCGGATGATTGCCGCGGCTGGTTGGAAGTTTTAGGAAACATTTTTTTTGCTTTTTTTATAATTTTTGCCATTGCTTTTGCTTTGTCTTTTGTTGATCGAGTTTTTGAGGAACGCCAGGCCGCGGCTCGGTCACTTGGTGTGCCGGTCTGGCATTCTTTTTTGGGTATCGAGACGGCTGCGGCCGCTCCGCTTAAGGGTTATGAGGTTTCTCAAGTTTCGATTTCCGGCAGCAGTTTAACCGTGGCTCCAGGTGAAACAAAAACTGTTTCAGTTAGTTTTCAAAATATCGGCACCTCGTCTTGGTCAAACAGCGGCCCAAATTTTGTTTCCATTTATACTTACGAACCAAAATATCGCACCAGTAGTTTTGCCGATCCTGCCTGGTTTGCCGCCGATCAACCGGTTAAACTTTCAGAATCGAGCGTGGCGGTAAATAAAGTGGGAAACATTTCTTTTAAATTAAAAGCCCCAACAAAAACTGGAACCTACAAAGAAACTTTCGCCTTAGCTGCCGAAGACAAAGCCTGGATTCCTGGTGGCCAATTTACCATCACTATAAACGTTGCCGCCGCCAATACCGATATTAAAGCCCCTGCAACCCCTTCTGCCCCTTCGTCCCCTTCAACCAACACCGATGGCTACTCCGCCACCATTCTCATTAAAAGCATCAAGAAAACTATTAAAGCCAAGGGCGGCGAAACCATAACTTTTACGGCCGGTTTCAAAAATTCCGGCACCAAAACCTGGAACTCTCGTTCCATAAAACTACCAACTGTTTCCATAGCTTCTTCTGATTACAAAAATTCTTCCTGGGTTGATTCGAGTACTTTGGTTTCTAAAAACGATGTCTCGGTGGCTCCCGGAGAGATGGATTTAATTACTTTTCAATTTAACGCACCCAACAAGAAGGGGAGTTACGCCATCAAATTTTCTTTGGCGGTCGATGGTGTGAGTTCTGTACCTGGTGGTGAAATCGAGATTCCGGTCGAGGTGACAAGTGACGCACCCGAGGCTCAGACTAGCCCGAAAATAAATTCTGATGAACCGACGGTGAGTTATATTGATGAGCCAACTATTCGGGTGGGAATTTTAATTGTTGATGAAGAGACTGAAGATAAAGTTGACGTTACTTGCGAGAGTGATTTTGATCTTATTGATGGTAACGGAGCACTTTTGGCCGAGGTGGAGAAAAATGACGAGGTCGAAGCCTTTTATAAAAACGGTAAGTATTGGTTTAATCGTGGTAAGGGTTTGGAATCAACCTCTTTTTATCTGCGTTTTGTTCCGGACACCGCCAATGCCATTTGCACAGTCACAAATTTTGATCGTCGAGTTACCCGCAGTTCAGCCAATGCCGATAATCAATTTAGAAATGTTTTGGAACTCCGCTACAACGAACCTAACAATCGCACCTGGCTCATTAATGAATTACCAGCGGAATATTATTTGCGCGGTTTGGCCGAGACTTCCAACCTTTCTCATTTGGAGTTCCAAAAAACTTTGATAACGGCGGCGAGAACTTACGCTTATTATCATTTTGAACGGGCCACCAAACACGCTTCCGAGTTTTTTCAAGTTGACGCTTATGCCGACCAGGTTTACAACGGTTATGGCCAAGAAGTTCGAACGCCTAGACTGACTCAAGCTGTCCAAGAAACCGTTGGTTATATTGTCACTTATAACAACGAGACAGCCATCACTCCATATTTCTCCCGTTCCGATGGCCGAACTCGCGACTGGAGTGAAGTTTGGCATGGCGAAGTTCCATGGTGCGTCTCGGTGCCAACCCCAAGCGATGTTGGCAAAAAACTTTGGGGTCACGGTGTGGGTATGTCAGCTTCTGCTGCTCTGAGTATGGCTAATGACGGCGAAACCTGGGATGAAATTCTAAAATATTTTTATACCGGAATCGATCTTATTAAAAAGTGGAAATAAATTTTTTTCAATAGCCTGTCATCCTGAGCCAGAGAAGGATCTCGCCTCGTGAAGAAAAAAATAAAAAACTTGTGTCTTACAAATCTTTTTTATCCTCAAAAAAAATTTTGTTTCTAATACCTTTGCTGCTTCTGTTGCCTCTGGCGCCTTTGTTGTTCCCAACCCAAACCAACGCCGCCGATTCCGCTCTAACCTCTGTTTACAACCGCCGTCCTGACCTTCAAAAAGCTTTCGATAAAACTACAGGCTTAGCTAAACCAAATTCGGCCGCCGGTTTTCTTATCGATCTTACTGACTGGGCCGAACAATATGGTTGGCGAGAATTTTCGGAGTTGTCAGAATATGCGCCGGCGGTTTATCCGGAGCCGATTTTAAATTCAGTCGCCGCCCCCGAGGTCACGGCTTCGGCTTATATTGTCATGGATAAAGATAGCGGATTAATTTTGGCCGAAAAAAATTCGGCGGCCGTTTGGCCGATTGCTTCCATTACCAAACTCATGACCACGACTTTAGTTTTGGATTCTGGTTTATCGCTCGACAAGGTTTGTGATGTCGAGACAGTCGATGAGGTTGGTGGGGCCCGGCTTTATGTTTCTGATGGCGCAACTTTTACTCTCAATGATTTGATTTACGCCACCTTGGTCGGCTCGGCCAATAATGCTGCGAATGCCATCGCCCGAGCCACCGGTTTGGACAAAGATGATTTTGTCGAAAAAATGAATGAGAAAGCGGCGGCTTGCGGTTTGCCTCATACACAATATACCGACCCGACCGGTATCGAAGTGACCAACGTTTCCACGGCTCGTGAGATTGCTAAACTGGCCCGCCAAGTTTTTAGCCGAGCCGATTTTCGAAATTATACCTCGACCGCCAGCAAAACAATTTCGGTTATTTCAACTGGAGAAACCAAGCGACTCACCAACACCAATTGGTTGCTCTGGAAACCGGCTTATGATGACATTTACGTGATGGCCGGCAAGACTGGATACTTGGAAGAATCCGGTTGGAATCTGGTGACGGCCTTGCGACCGGTTTATAAAGAAGATTCTCGAGAGTTGATTGTTGTGGTATTCGGCGCCTCGGCTCGAGGCGATAGTATGAACGATGGTAATACTTTGGCCAAATGGGCTTGGGAGAATTATCGGTGGTAGTTGTGTTGAAGTAAAAAATGTAAAAGGTAAAAAGTAAAGTTTTTAGAAAAACTCGACGAAGCAAATCGTCGGTTTTTTATTTTTACCAGTCCGTTGAAACCGATTATCATTTAAATCATTTAATCATTTCAATCAAAGTTCAAGACAATCAACCAACCTTTACTTTTTATCAGAGACAACGTAAAAAGGAATAAGCAAGACATAAACATCTTTTCGGTTTTCTGGAGGAATCATGTTGCATATTCACATTAGCGGTTTTCCAAATCCGAACGAATCCGATTTCTTCCAAGTTGGATCGTCGCCCGCCATCCTTGTCGCCCATCTTCGTAAAATTTGCCTTGGGACTAGAGTGTTTCCTGAGGTCAGTGTCAGTCTCGGACGTCCTCGAATCGGTTTCTTTACCACAGTTTTTACTATCGAGGTCTTTGGTCTAGAGCGCGAGCTTCAAGTCGAGGATATGCTTCATCTTCTAAGAGACTCATTTTCTAATGCGGCCGTGCAACACTTGGCCGCCCCTGAGTCCATGGGGCGTTTTCCGTGGGAAGTGGTCGTGACTTTCCATGAAGAAGAATGCTTTGATGTGGCTTAATTGCCACCACCGTTCTTTCCGAATCGTCAGACGTCTCACTCCGCAGGGACGTTTTTTATTTGATTAAAAGTTAAAAATCGTTTAATTTAGGATTGAGTTAATTTTTTAAAAATTTATGACAAATTTTAAAAATATTTTGTTCGGAGGTTTGGGGATTTTTTCAGCGATGGTTCTTTTGAGTGGTTGTGGATCAACTCCAGTGTCTGATAATCCGACCAGTCAGACGGTTAACGACAATCAAACTGAAGTTACTAACCCCGCGACAAATGGCGGTCAGGAACCGATTCAAGAATCAGGTGATGAGTGCGGTGACGGAGCTCTGCTAACTTATAATTGCTGGACCAGTCGTTTTCCAGCCACGCCAACAGAAAGAAGTGATGTCACCTGCAGTTTTTCTATCTCTTGTTGCGGTGAAGTAAAAAATGGTTGGCAAACCGTTTATCCAGAAGCCGCTGGCGCTCGCGGTTTGGTGGACGGCGGTTCAATTTCAAGCGGCGCGAGCTGTAAAACCTTGTCTCCGCTTGATGTGGATGAAGACGGTGTGCCAAATGAATCTGACCCGACACCGATCAACGATGAGAAAGAAGTAAAAGTAGAAAACTGGTTGCCGTGGGTGAAGGATAATTTTTAGTGGTGGAGTGGTGGAGTGGTGGAGTGGTGGAGTGGTGGAGTGGTGGAGTGGTGGAGTGGTGGAGTGGTGGAGTGGTGGAGTGGTGGAGTGGTGGAGT
>JAGVPA010000027.1 GCA_020052445.1 bacterium | reverse complement strand
TGTTCAAGTGTTCAAGTTGTTCATATTGGATTGGTTTTATCGTCAAAAAACCACAGTGAACAAATTGAACATTTCGAACAATTTGAACAGCTGTTCTATTTTTTGAATGGGCCGATTACAACCACAAACTCACCCTTAATACTACCTTTTTCCAGCCGTTTTGTCACCTCGGCAGCTGTGCCGCGATAAGTGGTTTCGTATATTTTGGTCAGTTCACGACAAACCACAATTTTTCGGTCCCCGATTTTTTCACCGAGTTCGGTCAGGGTTTTTAAAATACGATGTGTCGATTCATAAAAACAAACGGTCTCCTCGGTCGCCGCAATTTGTTCAAAATAAGTCTTACGGCCTTTTTTGTGCGGAGGAAAACCGAGGAACAAAAAATTGTCGGCGGGAAAACCCGAGATTGATAAAGCAGAAATGGCCGCACAAGGTCCGGGAATTGGAACCACCTGTAATTCATCACCGAGTTCTTTGAGCGCCGCTTCGACAAATTTACCACCCGGATCAGAAATCGCCGGCGTTCCAGCATCGGTTATCAACGACAAGGTTTTCCCTTCTCGCAAAAGATTTATCGCTTCACTAATCCGACGATCGTCAGTATGTTGATGAACGGCGATAAGAGTTTTTTTGAGACCGAGATGACTGAACAACTTAGAACTGACCCGAGTATCCTCACAAAGAATCGCCTCAGAAATCTTAAAAGTTTCAATGGCTCGCGGTGACAAATCGGCTAAATTGCCGATTGGTGTGGCGACGATAAATAATTTCATATCGGTTCCCTCTCCCAATCCCTCCCCCATTGTGGCAATGAGGGAGGGAGATTAATTTATTTATAAAATTTGACTTTTTAATTTTTTTTTGTTATATTTATTTTGATGTTTGGAGGGCTCTGGCCCTGTCACGGCTATTCCAAGCTGTACCCAAGCATCACTAAAACATACCGTAAGCGGTATTTTTTAGTTAATCGTTTTCAGGATTTCCAGAATGTAGAATTCTTTTTTGGTTCTGTCGATCAATTCCCCAAAACGGAATAATACTCCAAAAATGTTTTTCTCCACCACTCGCTTCTTTAACGATTATTTTAACTCGAACCGAACCGATAACTGCCAAAAACTCATAAAAAACGACATCCTTCATAATTTTTTCCCATCGACTATTGGTTTTTTGATCTTCGAACCTTCTAATTTTCCAGATTCCTTGAACAGTATGAGACAACTTCAAAATCTCGGGGGCTAATTTTAATAATTTTAAACGGGCATATTGGTCTTCGGATGATCGGGCAATCCTGTCGGATTTAAATTTTAAATGTCTTAAACCCTTGGCATTAAAAGCTATGGTTTCTTTAAAATAAGGACAATGACACTTACCTATTAAGCCATAAAACTTTTCCGCTTCTTGTTTTATTTTTTCAAAATCTTCTGTTTTAAAATTAAAACTTGCCATAAATAAAATTATTCAAACGTTCCCCAACACATCCAATACATCGGCACCAATGGCACCTCATCCGCCAACGATCCATCATCCACCAACCCAAAACCGCGAACCGTTTGCCAATCTTCGTCCCAAAGCATTCTGATTTTTTTTCCATCAGTTTCACCGTCAATTAATTTTGAACTTTTAATATTGTCCCCGGGATAAACCAGTGAACCATAACTGTAAACCAAGGTCTTGGCCGGCAAACTGGCGTCGAATTTACTTAAAGGAAACAAAATGTCTGGTGAGGAAAAATAATCGCCGTACGGATTTTTTGAATAATCCCGAGTGAAACCGGTTTCGCGGGACAAAACTTCGCCGTCAGAAAAATTCTTTTTAAAAGAATTCCAAGTCATGACGGTTGAAGTGAGACGGTGAAGAGACTGCCCGGTTTTGGTTCCGGAAATCGCTTGACCTGAAAGTGGATTCCACAAAGAGTCGGAAGTTTTATCAGCTATCAAAAAACTATTATTAAGAACCTGACCGGAATTTTCAAACTGTAAAATTCCCTCCGAAGTATAACTTTCAAAAACTCCACTGTTGCCGCAAAGTGGATTATAAGAAACCAAAATCGGTACCCGACCCCAAACATCGTTGACAACATGATGCCAGACTAAAATTTGAAAAGGAAAAAATCTGGCAATTTTATTTTCAGTCAAAGCAATTCCGAGTCCGTCATTCTCCAAATAAGTATCAGCCGCGGCTACAGATTCAAAAACCGACTCATCAATAGCTGGCATTGAATCATTACTCACACCTGAGTCAATTATTATTTCATCAAGACCGGCTGGAACCAACACCTCCGGTGGCCGGCGGACAAAATATTCACGAATAAAAATTCCCAATAAAATAAGAATTATTATCAGAAAAACCGGCCGAATTTTAGGTAACCGCAATCGAATCATACGCTGCCAGGATACCAGAAAAGTCGGAAGGATGCGAATATTTTGAAGCCACGTGGCCACCCTTCGCTCGCGCCGAGCTACGGCGTGGCAAGCAAGATCCCTCTCCCTTCGACTCGGCTCAGGGCTCTGAGTCCAATCGAAGAGCTAGCTCGGGATGACAGGTGGTTTTATAATTCGCAGCCTTACTTTTCTTATGATATAATATTTTTAAATGAATTTCCGCGCAGCAAGCTGACGCGGTATCGAGCGGAAGTTTCTTGATTTGAGAAACCGATGGTTTCTCAAACTCTTCCTTGCAAGGAAACCGC
>JAGVPA010000046.1 GCA_020052445.1 bacterium | reverse complement strand
TGCAAGCAAGTTTACTATGTTTTTTATTTTTCTGCGTTAAGGTCAAACCTTTTGAGTCCACTGGTCGAACCAGTGGTTTACCGGGTGGAGTGGAAATTATTCTTTAAACAAATCCATTTTTAAAAGCCATTTATCAATTCGCTCCATGGCATTTTTATAAACTCTCGATTCTGGTCGGTCGATGAATTCCGCTAAATCGCAAAGTTCGTTGATCCGAGAGTAAATAACCATACGCCTTAGAGATAACCGCCGACCGGTTAATTCCTGATATTTTTCGGCGACCGCTTTCATAAAATAAGGATCAAATTTGCAAAACGGATGGAAATCCAGGTTCACATCGCCGATGGCCAAATCGCTGAAATCAAAAATACCGTTTAACTTTTTGTTATCATAATCAAAAGCCATATTTTCTGTATGCAAATCATTAAAGAGAAAAACCAATTCCGGTTGTTCTTTGGTCATTACATCGTATTCATCACAAGTCTTTTGAATAAAGTCTAAAACCATCGAGTTTTTAATCTTTGGTAAAAATTTTTTGGCCATGGTTGAATAGGTTGGAAGAGCTTCATCTTCAACGCCTAATTCCCGGGCTTTTTCAAAACTAAAAACTTCGTGTATTTCTTTCAAAAAGTTGGCCAAATCAAAAATAAGTTTTTGTTTTTCTGCCAAATTTAATGTAGTAAAAATTTCCGGTGTTAAATCACCACCCGGAATTTTCTCGTAACCCATGTAGACAAAAACTTTACCGAAAAATTTTACCTCCGGAATAGCCAAAGTAATCTTGTTTTTTAAAAGATCCAAAATTTTTATCTCTCGCTTAAAATTTTTTCCGATACCATCATCTTTTGGAAAACGAAAAATATATCGATCGTTTATTTCAGCGACCAGATTATCCCAACTGTTATTAATTAAAATAATTTTCTCAATTTTAAAATCAGGAAAATCCGAAATAATAACGTTTTGGATAGTTTTGGTATCAAACCACGGAAGAATTTTCATATTTTTTTATTCCACCAAAACAAACGAGGAAAATACCAAATCTCTTATTTCCTGACTAAAATTATTAAACTCTATTTCAAACATCGTTCTACTGTCTTGACTCAAAAAAAGATATTGATTGCCATTACCGGTTTCTGGAATAGTCAAAACATAAGCCGTTTGACCGGAAATTTTTATCAATTCTCGTTTGACCAAACCGGTTTGAGAAATTAATTCGTTCGCCCACTCGTCCAAAGTTGAGCCAGCTTGATTGGGCATGGAAGCAACTTCAAAGGTCTTTCCTCGTTCACCTTCAGCTGGTGTATATAAAAAAGACACCGTCGTTCTAACCCCTACTTGCTTAACTTCCGGTAACAAATAAGCCGGATATTTCAAACTGAAATTTTCGGCCTGGTAGGTTTGCCAATCGACTAATGGTTCAGTTGGTTTTTCTGTATCAAGATTTTGATTGACGTTCGTCGCCGGTTGGTTGGTATTTTGATCGATGGTTGGAGTTTGTTTCGTGCAACCGACGGCAATTAAAAACAAACAGATCAGAGAAAATGGAATTATTTTTTTCATAAAAGTAAAATTTTATTTTGCTGGATCACGCGGCCACCCTCCACTCACGCCGAGCTACGGAGTGGCGAGCGAGATCCCTCTTTGGCTCGGGATGACGGATGGTGGCAATGGAATTAAATGATCAACCGCCTCCTTAATCCGATCGTCAAAATCATCATCCATATTCAACACCTTAAAACTGTATTTTTTAGCTTCATTTTCAAAAAACTTTCCGTACTCGCAAATCATCTCGGCAATTTTTTGATAAGTTTCTTCATTATTGGTTCTGGCAATAATCCAATCGTTCGGCGTAGTGCTTTTCTTAATGTCACCGACAAATTTTTCTCGATCGTATTTTATGAGAAAGACGCTTTTGATTTTACCGGGGTATTTTGAGTTTAATTCGGCCACCAATTCTGGTTCAACATGATAACCCTCGATAATAAAATCATTACCGTCAGTAATTTCGCAAACCGCAAACATCTCAATGGCTTGATAAACAGTTTTTGCTTGCCTTTGATAATCTTCGATTATTTCTGCCGATGAATATCTGGCATATTTTTCGTCATTATTTTTGCTTGGCAAAAAACTTTCTTTATTCGTATATGGTTTTATGACACATTGAAGAGTGTCAGTTGAGACCCAAGGCATACCAAATGTTTTTGAAAGCTTTTTGGCCAAAGTCGTTTTGCCGCATTTGGGCGGGCCGCCGATTAAATAAATCATAAGCCTAAATTATTTTCTACTTTCTCTTTCAATAAACCATACCGTCTCTTAGTATTTTCATTCGACAACATAAATTTTCGGGTCGAAGTGAAACTTTTTTTCTTTTCAACGCCAGCCGGAATTATTGTGCCGGCGGGAAATTGTGAACGAGTTAAATCGACTTCTTGTCCAGCAATCAAATTAAAATAATGAGAAATTTTTTGGCCGTCGGACAACAAAACCTCAGACCAAATTATTTTACCGCCAAAATAATCGTTCGCCACCAAGGCTGAAACCGCACATTGACCGACGGCCGGATTTTCTTCATTCCATTCATCCGGACAATATGAAGTTTCTTTTGACCAAGATTTTCGCAAAGCTTTTTTGAATTTAATAACTCACCTTACGCACTCCACCCATGACTCTGTCTCAATCGCGTGAGTTCGTTCATACTGGATCTGATGGCACAGAGATACAATTTGGACTTTAAGGC
>JAGVPA010000071.1 GCA_020052445.1 bacterium | reverse complement strand
TTTTTATCTTTCCGTGTGTTCGTTGTCTTCTCGCAGGAACGGCAGAGCCTATTGATGTCTCTCCAGCAGAGCTGGAGGATTATGAGACTTATTTATTATTAACAAAACCAGATTCGCTAAGTTTATTCAAAATAAAACTTGCTAGATTTGCGCTCCCGGCAACCACTACAGAAACACTATCATTAAATGAATAAAATTTACAAAAGTTATCTTTATATTCGACAGTATTTTCATTTCTTATTGTTAATCTTGTATCAGATACTAAATATAAATATTGCGGGAGATTTAAACCTAAAATCAGGGACATAAAATTTACCACCTAACAACAAACTTCAAAACCCGAAAATAAAAACTCGTGACCGGATTGACTATTTTATTCATAATCGGATTGTCGACTTCTTGGTTGACGATTTTGCCGGTCATGTAATTTAGCATCTCGCGGTCGGTTTTGGTTCGGAATTTATTGACCATGGCGTGGCGACGGATTAGCCACTGCCAAGTGGCTGGACGAAAAAAATAAGCGTAGGATTTTAATTTTTCTGGCCACCAACCGGACTTAAAAGAAAAAAACAATGTCCCGGCTTCCATCACCAAAAAGGCTGGCAGCATTAAAAAAAGCGTCAACCATTTATAATTAACCAAATTTGTCAGATGGCGATTACGCTCCATGAAATAAAATTTACTGATGCTTTTGGAAAATTCGTAATGGTGGAAAATTTTTGAGTCCGGCGCGAGCAAAATATCGTAGCCGGCCAATCTGGAACGCCAACCTAAATCCAAATCTTCATGATACAAAAAATACAATGGATCAAAAAGACCGCCGATTTTTGCCAAAATCGAAACTCGAACCAAAAGCCCGGCCCCGCTCGGATAAAACATTGGTAAATTATTTTTTAATTCATTGAGACGTTGCTGGTGACCGCGAGTAAAACCGAAACCCAAAAAATGCATAGCGTTGCCGACAGAATTTATTTGTTCACCGTCCTCGAGCATAACCACCGACTGAACCAAAGCCGCTTTAGGATTAAGCATGGCAATTTTTAAGGCTTCAACCAAAAAATTCGGATCGGCCTTGGCATCACCGTTTAACAAATACAAAAAATCTGGTTGCCAATTCTTATCAACCTCAAAAAGTTTAACATGTCCACCGGCAAAACCGGCATTTGGTCCTGCCAACAACGTAATCTTAGGCAAAGTCTGTCCGGCCCGAGATAGCCACTTGTTTTTTAAATGCTCGGCGATTTTCGATTCAGCTGAAAAACTTTTTAAAATAAAGATCTGCCAACTGTCCCTGGGATAGTTGGTTTTTTCTAAAGAGGACATGAGTTCGTCGACTTCCTCGAGCGGCTCTTTATAAAACAAAACCTGCAAAGCAATTTTTGGTTGATTCATATTTTTATTTCTTTTTCTTCTTCTGATTTTCTAAAAGTTTTTTAACTTCGCGATCAAAATCAGAAACATAATTTTTATCTTGCACCACCCGATATTTTTCATATTCGTCAAGAGCCAGGGCTTCGGCCACCTCGTGGCTGATTTTACCGGCCTTCATTAAAATTTCGTATTCGCTGAATTTAAGAAAGGCATTAAGTTTTTCCAGCCAATCTTTCATAAACATCGCCTTACCTCGCGCCGCTTGCATTTCGGCATAATCGAGATACATGTTACCGATCCGATTCAAATGCTCCAGTTCTTTTTTATCTAAATAATTTTTGGCTATCACCGTATCGCTCGGCATAATTTTTCCTTGTGGCGACCGTCGCCAAGAAGTTAATCCCAGCTTGTCTTTTTTACTGCTGACACGGTCGGAAATAATTTCGGCCGCGGTTTTACCGGTTATGGCAAAATGAAGTTTATTTTGCACAGTAGCAAAAAATTGTTTACTTTCAAAAGCTTTTGGCGAGTAATCAACCGCCGTCGCATAAATATCAGTGATCTTTTGATAAATTCTCCGCTCGCTGGTGCGGATATCTTTTATTTCTTCGTAAAGCTCGTCAAAATATCTGGCGCTAAAACGCGAACCGTATTTCATGCGATTATCATCTAAAGCATAACCTTTGTGAATATAACTTTTTAAAATTCCAGTGGCCCATTGTCTGAATTGTGTGCCTCGTTCAGAATTTACTCGATAGCCGACGGCAATAATCGCTTCAAGTGAATAAAACTTAGTTTTATATTCCTTATTGTCAGAGGCAGTTATTAAGAAATCCTTAATAACTGCACTTTCATATATTTCTTGGCTAATAAACAAATTTTTCAAATGTATATTAACATTCGACACGGTTGTATCAAAAAGCTCGGCCATGCGCTTTTGGGACAACCAAATATTTTCTTCAGCAAACAAGGCCTCAATATTCACCGACCCGTCCGGCGCCTGATAAAAAGCAATTTGATTATCTGGTATTTTTTTCATAAAATTTCCATTAACAACCAAAATTATATTTCTAATAACACCCAATTAGAAAAAACCTCTGGATTTAATTCTTTGCCTTGCCCTTTATAACACATCCAACGACCCGAAAAATCATTTGAATTTGTGTTTGCGACTATTCCGCCGGAAATTCCTCTATGCTCTTTCAAAAACTTTTGCAAACCATCGCTTTTCTCTCTTGCGTCTTTTATGGTGTTCCCGCTCTTAGTATCAAACAAACCAAGCGAACCATTTTTAAATCGTACAATAAAATCTACATAAAAAGGTTTTTGTTCTCCATTTTCAATATAAGGAACGGCAAAAAATGTAGCGTCTCTGTCGCCATTTTTGAACCACCATTCAATTTGTTCGGATTTTTCAAGAAATTTTATAAACACTTCTTCTGTTTTCCATTTATTATCGTAATAAAAAGGCTGCATTGCCGATTTTTTTGTTTTCAGTTCTACATAGTTTCCGCCGAAATTCAACATTTCTGGCAATTCCCAATCGGATGTTTTCTGCAATACAATATCTCGCTTTTTTGTTTCGGCAATATATTTTTCTTTCGTGCTATCGATAACATTTACAAAATGCTGGATGTTTTTTGGGCTAAGAACAATATTGATAATTTCAGAAAAGCGGTCAGAATATTCCATGCCTAAACGCATTCTAAAAAAGTAATAAATCGCTTCTTTTACTCTGCCTATTGAGCGGTCTTCGGGGTAAAAAGGCGTGAGATTATTGCGAACAAAATAATCATAAAGTTTTTGCAAATCGGTTTCATTTTTGGTATCTATCTTTGCTTCACCTTTAATTTCTGCATTTGCCAATTTATCAACGCCTTCTGCCTCATAGTCAGAAATTAAAGAAATCTCTATTTTTTGTCCTTTTGTTTCTATTTTCTTTTCTAAATCATATTCTTTTGCTTCGTGCAAAAAAAGCTTAATAAAATGTGGGCTTAAACGGGTTTTTTCTCTTTGTCGCAAGCGATAGACTGATTCCAATTTGATTGGTTTGTAATTTTCTATTCTATCACTGGTGTAAATCGTTACATAATTTCTGGCCATGTCTTCTTTAATTTCTATATCAGTCAGATTGGTATAAACAAAACCGTGATTCAAAATCTCTTGTTTATAATGGCCAGTATCAGGTTCAGGCATACGCATAATCCGCCCGACCGTTTGGACCGAAAATGTCAGGCTTTTCCAATCTCTGAAAAGCACAAGAATTTGCGCTCTAGGGCAATCCCAGCCCAAAGCGATTGCTTGTTTAAAAATCAAAACTTCCGTTTCTTGATCATTCTTTGCGATATTTTCCAGATTTTCTTTTTCTTCGGATAAGTAAATCGCAAGTTTGCCATTTTCAGTTGTCATTTTGTACTTATCTTTCAAAATTCGTACGACCTCATCTTTGATTAAGTCTTCTTGTTGTGTTTTTCTGTCGGGTAATTGAATAAGCAAAAGAGGATTGATATTTATCCCTGCCCCTTGATATGCTTTTGCGATTTCCGCTCTCTTTTTTAAAGCCACCTCAAGCACCATTGCGTCAGTTCCGTCTGCTAAAGCAGTTTTTAAATTATCGCCAGTTAAGATATTTTTGAAATTTGGATTAAGAAGAACTGATTTTTTGATCATCCCTTCAATTTTTACATCTTCCAAAGGCACGGCCACAATTTCATCAGGGTCTTGAATAATTGGAGTTGCGGAAACCTCGATCGTCAGTCGTGGGGCAATATCGGCAATTAGGTCTTGAGAAATATCACTGGTGGCATGATGATGACTTTCATCAATTATTAAAACAATTTCTCGTCCTTCGTCTTTGGTGTTTTCTACAATTTTACTAAGATAAAATTCTTTTTCATTTTCCTTGACGATAGTGTTTTTATCTTTCTTGTTTATACTTTCCCAGTTTAAAAATAAAATTTCATTTTCCGCAATTTGTTTGTCGGTTAAATCCTCAAAATCAGAACATTCAATCGCTCTTGTATCTTCGTAGTACTTTTCTAGCTTTTCTTTGCTTTGAGTGTGTAATTTTCTTGGTGCCGTCCAAATAAACGATAAAGGAGTTTTAATTTCCTTATCATCAATAAGTTGCTTCAAAAACTCCGCCGTCATTATGGTTTTACCAGAACCGGTCGGGGCTTTGAAAATTATCTTCTTTTCTCCACTTTGAGCCAGCAATTCCTTGCTTCTTGAAAGAAGTTTTTTTATAGCCGTATTTTGATAGTCTTTAAGTTGCATAATTTTTCCAATTATTTAAATATTCTGCGATATACTCGGAGTATCGCTTCTGGTATTGGTGATAATTTAACTTTTGACTTCATATCTTCAAACTCCTCGTCAAAAGTATCATCGCCAAGCGAAAATATATAAACGTTAAACTTTCCGTCAATTTTGGATATTTCTTTTTTGAAATCATCAATCGCCTGATGATCATAAATAATTCCCGTATATTTTTTATTGTTGCCGTAGATTATGTATTGCTCATTTGATTTAATTTTTTCAAATGTATCTTCCTTTATACAAAGCATTTCGGTTGCCTTTTTCGTAAGAGCGGTTTTATTTTTGTCTGTTGGGTCGGCTGGAACGAAAGCGGTCTTATAGTATTTTAGATTGCCACCCATTCCGTCATAGTTTTTTTGATCAACAATACCTTTGTACCCTTTTATCACGCGTTCTATTCGTGGAAGACAAATATCTGTTGCAATTTTACTGCCGTCACCATTGTTATCCTCGTTATTTGTACAAAGTATAAACTTTCTATTGCCTCCATCAATACTATTTAATTCCAAAACAGCATGCCCTGTGGTGCCAGAGCCAGCAAAAAAATCTAAAATAGTTGAATTATCTTTATTGTGAATTACTGCTTTTATACAATCTTCAACAGCATAAAGCGATTTTGGAAAAGAAAATTTTGCAGAAATAATATTATTTAGTAGTTTTGATCCATATATGTTCGCATAGTATTTTGTATCAGCCCAAACGGTTCTGTAAGTAAATTGATTTTTCTTTCTCATAATCACCAACTCTTTGTTTATTGTTTTTACAAAAAGTTGGTCCTTATTTTCTTCTGAACTTTTTCTACTAAAAACCCATTTTTTTTCTTCGCCGTTCTTATCTATCGGATAAATATAGACACTCCCATCTTTCTGGAGAATATTAGACCGTTGCGGGTGAAAGTCTATTGAACAAACATCGCCAAAACCAACTATTTCATTATTTTTTACAATAATTGGATAAAAGCATGTTTTGGCAAGTTTTCTTGCTGATGTTCCACCCCAATCTCTTAATGGTGAAACGAGGTCTTTATCCCTGGCAGTTGTGCCAATAAATGATCCTTTTTTAGGGTAAACAAAATATGCAAATTCATGAGTGTACGAAAAATTTTTGCCTTGGACCCCGGCAGGATTATGGATTATTACAACTCCAACAATTTCTCTGTCTGGGAATATTTCTTGCAACAACAAGCCGAGTGTTGCATTTTCATTGTCATCAATCGCACATATGAGTACCCCTTCTTTTTTTAAAAGTTTTTTTGCTAATTTTAATCTATTATTCATCATAGAAACCCATTTGCTATGACGAAACATATCGTTGCTGTCTACATAATCATTGTTGTACTTCCAATCCTTTGCGCCTGTGTTATATGGCGGATCAATATAGATAACATCAATTTTGCCCTTGTGAGTGTAATTTAAAACTGAAAGGGCATGAAAATTATCACCCTCAATTAGTAAATTTATCGGTTTGTCGGGGTCAGTATTTATTTCTTTGTTTTTCACTTCTTCCAAAACAGGCAATTCTGTTTTGCATTGCTCGACAACATTTTCAGGTTTATCTTCCCAAACAAGCCCGTATTTTTTGCGTTTGCGAAGCTGGTCGATCTCTTTGATCAACTCTTTTCTATCCCAATTTGTATAATCTTTTTTTGCCATAAAAACCATCTTAATTTCTTTCAAATTTTACCACCAAAACCCCACCAAGTAAAGCTGAATTTAAACAAAAAATCGACTCCGAACTGAAGCCAATTTTTCTTAGATTCATATTTTTTCACCCAACCATTTAAGCGTGTATTTTAACCAGCTGACAATGTGAGTTCTGGTCTTACTGTTTTTAGCGATACCTTCAATCAACCCGCCATCAATCGCCGACTCTTTACCATAACTATGAAAAACTTCGGCTTCGGGTAAATAATAAACCGGCCGATGATTCTGCCAACAACGACGACACAAATCAGCGTCCTCATAATACATAAAAAATCTTTCATCAAAACCGCCAAGTTTATGAAAAAGTTGGCCATCGATCATAAAAGCCGAGCCTTGAACCCAATCAACCATGCGACTTTTTTCGTGGTCAAAATCCTCCATCATAAATTCCTGGCGATGACGTTCAGCCAAAGTCTGAGGAAAAAACGAAGTCCGCTGAACAATTGGCGTATACCATTTATGAAAACGCCGACAGGTTTCCTGAATTCGGCCATTGGGATAATAAATGCGTGGGGCGGCAATACCGACGCAAGGATACTTTTTCATGAAAGCCAAAAGATTATTCAAAATCTTAAAATCAGCGATGAAAGTATCGGGATTTAAAAAGAAATAATAGTCCGCTTCGACTTCACGAGCTCCACGGTTACAAGAATGACCAAAGCCGTAATTTTTTTCTCGTAAAATTACTCGGGCTTGGGGCACAAAATTTTTAGCCAGCACGTGAGCGTCAAAAATCGTTGAAGCGTTATCAACCAAAACAAAAGCGGTTTTTAAATCAGTCGAATTTAAAATTTGGTTGACCGAAATCAAACAAGCTTCGTCCAGTTTGTTGGTGGAAACGGTAATTATGGCCACGTCGTATTTCATAAAAAATCAGCCAGTGTTCGAAAAATAATTGTCGGATGTTTAAATAAAAAATAAACAAACTTTGCCACTTCGAAAGGAATAATGGCCCAACCATCGCGCAACCAATCTTTGAGCGTCAAATGTTTTCTAAGATTCCGCCAATGATTTCGGTAAGATAAAAACTGAGAATTATAAGAAATGGAATTGCGCCTTAAGTCAGCGTGAAAAGATCGTTGATGATAAGCCACAGCTTCGGGCACAATTTTTGCTTGCCAACCCGCCCGCCACAAACGATAAGCTAAATCCACATCTTCCTTATAAAGAAAATAACTGGGATCAAAAAGTTGTCCCTTAATTGCCGCTCGACGATACATGGGCAGGCAACCGGAAACTCCAAAAATCTGAGCCGGAATTTTGGTATTATTAAATAATTGTCCGGCCCCAATATCGCTGACTTTGTGGGAACGACTTTTGGTTAAACCGAGTGAATCAATAATTTGAGTTTTAACAATCGAGCCGTCGGCCGAAAAATTCCAACGCAGTATAACACCGGCCACGGCCGCAGTATCAGAATGTCCGTCAAGATATTTTCTTAAACTAGCAATATATTCCGGTTCCAAAATCGTATCATCATTAATCAACAAGACATAATCCGCGTTATGCGCTTCGAAAAGAAATTGGTGACCGCCGGAATAACCTAAATTTTTATCAACCGGTTTATAAACCACGGAAAAATCCGGTTGAATTTCATCGATTATTTTTTTTTGTTTTTCTCTGATTTCTGGTGATGAATTATTATCGGAAAAATACAAACACCAATCCTTGTCAGTCTGATTTTTTAAAGATAAAAAAAGCGGCGAAATGGTTTCCGTTTTTTGATAAGTTAAAAGTTGCAAAGCTAACGTCGCCATAAATCAACTAAAGCTCCCAGACAAATAACCACCGGTCGCAAAATGGTAATTATTGCCCCCTGCCACCAGGTATGCCATTTAAAAAAATATCTGGCCAGACTTCGAGAAAACATGGCTTGTTTTTTTCTGACGGACATTTGTTTAAAAGTCTGGCCAACTAAATCAACACAGGAAACTTCGGCGTTATACCAAATTTTATAACCAGCCTGACGAACCCGTCGACAAAAATCGACTTCCTCAAACCAAACAAAAAAGTTTTCTTCATCCAAAAAACCAACGCGACGCCAAATATCGCGACGAAAGGCAAAAAACGAACCACGAACCTGTTCGACTTCTTGGGAAACTTGATAATCGAAATCAGTCGCTAAATAACGATCGGTGATCTTGGAAAAAACGTGCGGCAACTTTAACAAAATCGCCAGCTGATCAACAAAACTTGGATCGCGACGAACCGAAGGCATAACCGAGCCATCCTGACCCGAGCTTGTCGAGGTGGCTTTATTCAAAAGTTTGATGCCCATGACGCCAATTTCCTGGCGTTGAGTGATCGTAGTAAAAACATTTTCTAAAACCTCGGCTTTAACTTGAGTATCGGGATTCAAAAGAACAAAAACTTCACCTTTCGCCACTTTCAAACCTTGATTGCAGGCATGAGCAAAACCACTGTTCCAATCATTTTGAATAAAATGGACTTGCGAAAATTCTTCGAGAACCATTTGGGCCGTTCCGTCATTCGAACCGTTATCAACAACAATCACTTCAAACGGATATTTACAAGACGAATTAAAAAGACCGAGCAAATTCTCTTTCAAAATATCTTTAACTTTAGTTGAGACAAGAATCAAACTGATTTTTGGTAAAGTTAAAAAATCTTGCAAAGCTTCAGCCCTTGATCGTAGCGGCGGAAACTTGGTGTTCAAAAGGGCAGCGAATTTTGGCCGCTTGGCCGGCTGAACACCAAACTCTTCGGCTGAAACCGGCTGACGAGGTGTTTGGATATTAAGGGTGGAAAAAATTTCTTCAGCAAACTGATACCAAGTAACACCCGGTCCACTATTAACAAAATGATAAATTCCGCTAGGAAAATTTTCTTTAATCAATCTAAGAGTTGCTTCGGCGATATCTCTGGTATAAGACGGACAACCGATTTCTTCATCAACAATTTTCAATGCCGGTTTTTCGGCGGCCAATTTTAACATGAGCGAAACAAAACTTGGTTTGGTAGTTTCACCACAACCAGGTCGACCAAAAATTTTAGAGAGACGGCAGACATACCACTGACCACCAGCTTGCTCGACCGCCAGTTCGCCAAGATACTTGGTTTGTCCGTATTTCGAAAGGGGATTTGGTTGATCATCCTCCTTGTATCCCTCGGGTTTGTAACCGGCAAAAACATAATCAGTACTGAAATGAACAATGGGAATTCCGTAATATTTAGCCACCTCGGCCAAATTTTTTGGTCCCTCGACATTAACCGCCAAAGCCAAAGGATAAACCGCCGGATCTTCGATTTTATCAACCAAATTATAAGCCGCGGCATTAATGATAAAATCCGGACGAACAGTACTAATTTTTTCTTTAACCTCGACCTGATTAGTAATATCCAAATCCGATCTATCAGTCGCCACAACTTCAAAACCAGCCAAAGTAAAAACCTCGCATAAATCTTGACCTAAATTTCCATTGGCCCCGGTAATTAGTACTTTCTTTTTACTCATAATTTTTCGTTTACTCTGGACACCACTTCGGAAAAACTCGGCAAAACCGCATCGCGTTCGGAAACGATTGGTTCACCAATCAGCGGCCAAACAACATTTATTTCCGGATCTTGCCAACTAAAGCCACCGTCCAAATCTTTTTGAAAAACATTACTGCACTTATAAAGCAGCTCGCAATCTTCTAAAGCATAAAAACCATGAGCGCAACCAACCGGCACATAAAACATCTTTTTATTTTCCGCTGTTAATTCAATACCAAACCATTTTTTAAAAGTCGGTGAGTCCTGACGCATGTCCACCGCCACGTCGAATAAGCGACCGCGACCGCAACGAACCAATTTAGCCATAGGCTTAGGTGGAAACTGAAAATGCAAACCGCGCAGAACACCTTGTTTGGAAGCCGAAAAATTATCCTGCTGAAAATCATCAGCTATACCCAAGGCTAAAAATTTTTCACGATTATACGCCTCAAAAAAAATCCCCCGATGGTCGGTAAAGACATCGGGTTCAATAATGAAAGCGCCGAAAATTTCGGTTTCCACTTTGATCATATTTGATTTTTTATGTTTTGAACTTGTTCCTTATACCAAACACAATAACCGGCACTGTCCTTAATTGGTCGCCACCAATCTTGATTCCGGCGGTACCAATCAACCATTTCTGCTAATCCTTGTTCCAAAGAAACCTGCGGTGTCCAACCAAGTTCTCTTTCGATTTTACCGTGATCAATCGCATAACGCCGATCTTGGCCCGGGCGATCGTTCATAAAAACCAAAAGATTGTCACTCAAACCCATGACTTTTAAAAGCAGGCGACCGGTATCGGCAATTGTAATATCCGTATCACCGGCCATCATATAGGTTTCACCGATTTTGCCATTCAACAAAATTGATAAAATTCCCCGAGCATGATCGCGAGCATGAATCCAATCGCGCTTTTGTTGGCCGTCGCCATGAATCACAATCGGTTTACCATCAATAACATTAGTAACGGCGATCGCTAAAAATTTCTCTGGGTAAAGATGCGTACCGTAATTGTTTGTGCAGTTAGAAATTGTGGCTTTTAATCCATGGGTGTGCAAAGCCGCTCGAACTAAATGGTCGGAGGCAGCTTTGGTGGCACTGTAAGGATTACGCGGATCGTATGGTGTGAATTCATTGGATTTAGGATCGTCCGGACCCAAAGAGCCAAAAACTTCATCGGTACTAACATGATGAAAACGCGTACCGTTTTTTCGACAAACATCAATAAGACGTTGGGTGCCCAAAATATTGGTCATGATAAACGGCTCAACGTCAGCGATTGAACGATCAACGTGTGTCTCGGCCGCAAAATTCACCACGGCGTCAACTCCGGGAATCAAACGTTCGAGCAATTCCTTATTTGTAATGGAACCATAAATAAAACGATAATGCGGACTGGTTTGAAAATCCATGGTCGTCAATAGATTTCCGGCGTAAGTCAAAGCGTCTAAATTTAAAATATCCCAATCAGGGTGTTCGGAAAGCACCACCCGAATAAAATGGGAACCAATAAACCCACAGCCTCCAGTAACTAAGATTTTCATACACTTAAAGACTAGATGATTTACCCAGTCGGGTCAAGATTTTATGAAAAACGGCCTAAAATTAACTTACTTTTAAATACGGTTTAGCGACAACCCAACCAGCCAGATCAAAAGCATTCCAAATTTCACCATTAATAATTGCCATTTCGACTTCATTTATTGATAAACGAACTAACTCAAAATCTTCTGTTTCGTCTTTTTCGGCAAGAATCGGCTCCAAATCCGAGGCTACAAAAACCTTATCGATTTCATCAGTCAAGCCGCAATTAGCCGCAAAAAAACCCACCTCCTTTATATTTCCAGACACTCCAACTTCTTCGGCTAATTCCGTAACAGCTGCCTCGAGAGGACTTTGGCCAATTTTTACACCGCCACCAGGAAAAGACAAACTAATTTTATCAATAAGATAACGGTATTCGCGATGCATTAAAATTTTCCCCTCACTATCCTGAGCAACAATCAAAACCCCGCCCGAAGTTTTAATATAAAAATAATCCCCTTCCTTACCATTCGGCAACCGAAAACGATCATGAATTCCTTTCCACCATTTGTTTTCATGAAAAACTTCGGAGGATATTTTTTGCCATTTTTGTAACATAATCAACAAACCGCTGTCATTCTGAGCCCTCGCGAAGAATCTCGCCACGTTACATCAATAAGATAACGAGGCGAGATCCCTCTCTGGCTCGGGGTGACAGGACTTTTATTTTCCACTTTTCTCCAACCCATCCCGAATTCGTTCCGACACATCCAATAAATTATCTTTGACCTCATCGATCCGACACCATTCCTTGTAACCGTCATCATCATAACGCGGAATAAGATTCAGATGAGTATGAAAAATTACCTGACCAGCGGAATGACCAACATTGAAGTTTATGTTACACCCTTGAGCCCCGACGCTTTGCATAACGACCGGAGCGATTTTTTTGGCGGCCAAAATTAAAGAAGTGATTTCTTCGTCAGTCGATTCTAAAAGATGCTCGGCGTGTTTTTTTGGCACCACCACCGTCTGACCAGGATTCAAAGGTTTGGTATCCAAAAAAGCCAAAACCTTTTCGTCCTCATAAATTTTATGACTCGGTGCTTCGCCGGCGATGATTTGGCAAAAAATGCAAGTGGACATACCTATTGAAAATTCCAAATTTCAAATACCAAATTCCAAAATGGATTTTTTATTTCTCTAAAACAATCTCTTTTTTGTAATTTAGTATTTTAATCTTGGTTTTTTAATTAATTATTGAATTTTCGAATTATTTAATTTTTGGTTCCCTTCGCACCACCCAAATTACCAGAAAAGTAGCGATGAAAGCAAGAAAAATAAAATTACTGTTTTTTCAAATCCAACTGTTTTCTAATTCTAAAGCTAAAACGCGATTAATATTTCTAATCGCTTCAGAACGAGGACTTATGCCTTTTTCCAACAAAAGATCTTTAACCACGGTCAGTGATTCAAAATAATAATCTCTGGCTTCCGGAGTTAATTGAGAAATTTTCTTTATTAAAGCCGGATCATCCACCGAATTAAGAATAGTGGCAAAAAGTTCTATTCTGTTATCTTGAACATGTCCTCCTCTATCAAGAATATTTATCTCTAACAAAACATCGTTTGTACCAAGCAAAAATTGTCTTTCCCACTCTAATCTATTGTGAACACCTGTAACCTGACCAACAAAATGGAGCGCCTCGTGATCAGCGAGTTCTTCCAACCATTCAGCAGATGGTTTATAAGATTCAGACATTTCCAATTCACTCTCAGATAAATCCAATGTCTTTTCTTTTTGCCAAATATTGGCCATTCCACCCCATTTTCCCGGTTTTTCGACTCCAGTGATACCCCTACTTGAATCAAGTTCTGTATTATCTCTAATCAAAATTCTGTCTACCACACTACTTGGGACCAAACCATAATCATCAAAAGTTTGTTCGAAACCAGATTGAAAGGATTCATGAAAAGCCAAAAATCTTTCTCCAAATTCGGTGTGCTTAGCATAAACCGGCACGCCATTAAAATCAGCCACTTGCTCAAGCCTTTTTTGATAAGCCACGATTCCCAGTTCGGGAAAACCGATATATGAAAAATCTACTCTAACTGGAGCTAATTTACTTTCACCATCAATCGAATCAGAAAAGGCTGGATCAACTATTACGTAAATTATCTGTTCGCCGGACACATCGTCATTATTCCATCTAAAAAAGGTTGATATATTATTACCGAAAAGGTCTACATAACTTTTTGTTGAAACATTTCTGCCCCAAACATCAGAGCTTAATTTCCAACCAGAATCGTTTTTTACTTTAGCCTCTATTTCTTCTACTGATAAATTTCTGCTAAAAACCACTGAGTCAAGGGACTCGTCCACGGAAAAAAAGTTCTCCCTAGCCTCGGTGTTTTCACAGCCATATCCAATGGCCGCAAACTGACTCGTCTCAAATCTAGGCGAAATCCACCAACCGCTTTTTAAAAAATCATTTAAAGCTTTTAAATCCTCAGTTGGAATTTCAGCAGAATCAACATCCTCGATCAATTGGGTTTCGACAACTTCTTTGGTTTTTAATTCTTCAACTTTTTGACCAGCCGAACTTGTTTCCATATTAAAAAGCTGTAAAGCAACATTAGTAACAACCAGCAAATGTCGATTTTTCCAAAAAAAAGTTTCGGTGCCCCTTAAAAGCCCGGCCATTTTGTCTCGAAAAAAAACAGCTAAACCTTTTTCTTTTTCAACCAACCCTTCCAAAGGTTTTTCTTTTTCTTTTTTTCCGTCTTCAGTTGATTCTGATGGCGCCCGAGTTTCTATTGTCTCCATAAACTAGGAATTAATTGCCTTAATTTTTTCTTGACCGGAATCTGACGACATTTGATCGATAATTTTCTGAACAACTTCTTTTTCTTCGAGGAAAATCTTTTCTAAGGCTTTTTTATCATTTTCTTTCACGGCTTTTATTTTTCTTTCCAGCCTAGCTATAGATGGTAATAGCAATTCTGGAAAATCAAAAAAAATTTTAACCGCTTTATTTCGATCTTTTGGGGAAAAGGTGTCAAAAAAATCTTGTAAGGTCATATTCTTAAAAAACTTTATATTTTATCAGTCGGCAATACCCAAATTACCAGAAAAGGGACGATGAGGGCAAGCGGTAAAACTAATATCAAACAGTCTTTCAGATCGGTTCGAAACTGCCAGGCTAAATAAATGCCAATCAAACCAAAGATAAAAGCGAGTGTCCACTGCAACCAGCTTCGCTCTCGACTTTCCTTAATCAAACTTCCCCACCAGATTCCGGAGATCAAAGCGGAAAATAAAAACCAATGGACGGAAAAAACTCGGGAGACAAAACCAGGTTGCCACAAATCGCCGAGTAAAAAAATTGCGAACGAAACTAGCGAGACCAAAAAAATTGTTCTCGAGATGACTTCGGCTGGATGAAATTTTTCAGTTTTTTTAAAAAACATAGTTTTTTAGTCCTTCGAGAGGCCTCAGGGTCTTCGAAGGGATTAAGGTTGGTTTTAGGGATTATGGGGTGTGGGATTTATTTTTTCAGGACTTTCTCATTTGAGTGCAGAACGAGGAAAGACCTGAATTTTTTTGTGAAACGTATCAACATACGTTGAACGAAAAAATTCAGGTCTTGACGAAGTTATGTGCCAAATGAGAGAGTCCTATTTTTTATTTCTTGCCAGGTGAGTGGTGGTCTTAAAAAAGTCAGAGTGATTTTGTTTAACAAAAACTCTCGATCGGGCTGATCGATGGTTGGTACGGAAATTGCTAACTTCCAAGTTTTCTCCTCAAAAGAAACAGCCGTGGTGCCGAACGAAGTCTTGGCCACCAACCACTCGCCTTCTGATCGCGGAGAAGTGTATTTGGCGATGATGTAATTGACGCCGGAACGGTCGAGATCGGTTTCGGCCGTCAAACGAACCGGATCGGGATTAAAATACTGAGCCGCTGAAAAAGCAAAATGACCGTTGGCTCGAACAATTAAATCTTCGGCTTTGGGTACAACTACACTGACAACTCCGGCTTCCGGTGGGGCATAATTATATTCAATAAAAGGCTCGGTGATAGCCACGGTTCCCTTGCCCACAGCCAGCGTTTGAGTACCGGTGGCATGTCTGGTGGCCAACTTAAGATTTTTTCCTTCGGTCCAAAAATTAATCGCGGCCGGAAAATCATTATAACCAACTTCGTCGGCCAACCAAATTTGATTTAAAAAAGTAATTTTTTGTTGACTGGTTTTAATCGAACGAAAGAAAATATCCTCACTGGCTTTCATTTGAATTTTATAAACGCCTTCCGGCAAACCGTCGGCTTGCAGAGTTAGAAAACGAAGTTCACTCGGCTTGGCTTCACTGGTAGTATTGCCGTCGTCCTGAGCCCGAATTTCAGCCACCGGTTTACCGGCTTCGTTTATAACCACCAAAGTCACCGCATCTTCGCCCACCTGGCGATTCATGTCCATAAAACTGAAAGCGAAACGTAATGTCTCGTTTTTAATATAAGTATAAAATTCGTGCGAACCGCGAAGCGAGATATTTATATTTTGTTCAACAGAGGTTGGGTTATAACCGGATAAACGGTAAGGTTCGGATAAATTGTAATGATAAGTCGTCACCTCACCGCGGGCCGGTGGAGTTTTTAAAAAATCTTCCAGCGAAGCGAACTTTTTATTTCGTTGCAGTAAAACCAAACCGCCACTTTCCAATCTTGACCAGTCAGAATTATCAATCAGCAAATTCTGCAACGATTGAAGCGTATAAGCTCCGGTGGTGGGGTCAGCCAAAATTCCCAGCTCAACAATTGGCACCCCGGTATTCTTAAAACGAATTTCCGCCTCGATGGCGGCAAACGAACGCTGCGGATGAACAAAGAAAAAAACCGGATCACCAACAACTTTCTGCAACCAATCGCCGGTCGATGTCTGATATGGCGTTTCAACGCGAGCATCGGGTAAAAGACGATCAATAAAAGGTGAGCGTTCGTTAACCACCAAACTGGTTTCAAACGAACCGCTCGGCACCACGGCAATATTTAATAACCACAAAAATAATCCAACCGGTATTAAGACGATTAATAACTGCAAGAGACGAACGATTAATTTTTCAAATTTTTGTGACACAAGATTTATTTTATCTTTTTAGACTTACTTGGCACCAAAAAATTTTGTCCGGTCACAATACCTTTTCCGGTTTTTTGTTCAAGAGCAATCCGAGCATCTTTAGCAATTTTTCCACCCTTTTTGGCCGGAATTTTATTTTCTTCCAAACCTTTAGTTTCCATCGTCTCGGCAATCTGTCGAGTAGAAAGTTCAGCCAAAGCGGTAAAAACCAATTCCGCGTCCGACATATGATCACGCAAATTTTGGGTTTTAAGTTTTTTCAAACCCTTGTGTTCTTTAACAGACAAACCGCTCCACTCCTCATGAATAATATTGGTTAAAATTGCGTATTCGTCCTGTCCTTTAACTTCGTTGCTCTTCCAATAATCCGTCAGCTTATTTCTAATCTCCTGTCCCATCATTCGTTGCTGAATCCATTTTTCACTTCGACCCATTTTCTGCCAATATTCTCTGGAACGAATCAAGGCTTTTTCAGGATCAGACATTTCTTGGATTCTTTCATAACCGACTTTGGCCAACCAAAGTTTAATCGGTTCGGCTTTTTTAGAAGGAACGGATTGAACAAGACGAAGAATTGTTTCAACATTAGCCACATCTGTTTTCCGCAGCTTTCCGTCTTGAGCCAACATTTTCAACCGGTGACATTTTGTCACCGATTCGTTTCCTTCGTTTTTCAATCTTTCGGCAAGTTTATTCCAATATTTTCTAGCTGTTAAAAGATTTGTTTGATCGGTAAGCGCCGCAACAATATCAGTCACCGAAAAATACCAAGTTTCAGTTTTTTCATCATAAAACCGCCGAATTTTAAAATTTTCAAAAACAACTAATGAATTTTGATTATCGCTCATATTTTAAATTTGGTTATTTATTGTCTTAAACTCCGATTCAAATGATTTACTGATTGAAATGATTTTTTGATTTTTTATTATTAATGTTATCATAATATTGAATTTTGCTTCAGCTGTGAAATTCCGAGGAACTCGGTCGAAAGGCTGGGTTCCATTTTTTTATTCATTTTTAACAAAAAGTTTTCTATTAAAGAAAGCCCAGAAAACAAAAACTAACAAAAAAATACTCGTAAAAATATAAACCGCTTGAAGATTCCACACCTTACTAATTATTCCGAAAAACGGCATTAAAATTACGCCAAAAAAACAAATAAACAATTTACTAATTGAAGTAACCGTGGCTCTACCAATCGAACTAATGTTATGTTGAATTTTGCTATCAATCAAAACTCTAAGCGGTGAAGTTACAAAATAAGAAAGCAAAAGAACGCCGATCATTAAAATACCCGGTTTATATCCGACAAAAAATAAAAAAACCACCGCTATAAATGGAAATACATAAAAGACCCAACTGGCATTTTTAAACTTATGGGCGTTATAAGAACCGACAGAATTTAGAGCCGACCACAAAAAACCGACTAAACCAAAAGCAAAAATTGGTAATCCGGCAATTTGATAATATAACTGATCAAATTCTTCAAGATTTCCAAAAATTGAAAGTCCAAATGAATAAGCTAAAAAAAATAATAAAATTTTATTCCTTTTAACTTCTCGATAGGCAATTTTAATGTATTCAAAATAATGAATTTCTTCAGTTGATTTTATTTTTGGCGTTTCTTTGATAAAGGAGGCGAAAACAGCCGAAACGAGAAGAGGAATCACCGAAAATATTATTGCCCAGTCCAGATTATAGTACGCAATAAAACCGCCTAAAATTGTTGAGACGGCCAAGGCAATATGGAAAAAGGTTTTCTTTTTTCCAAGCACTTTTTCATATTCGTTTTCCTTCTTAAATACGATAAGCTCGTCATACAACAAAGATTCAGTTGTTCCAGAAACAAGTGAGCTTCCGATGCTCCAAAATAAAAAACCAAGAGCATAGAGATAAAAATTACCGTCGGCTAAAAACCAGACCACAAAACAAAAAGATTTAACCAACGGAGCAATCACTAACATTTTTTTACGGCTCCAATAATCAGCTAAAGCGCCGGAGGGAACTTCGAACAGCATGGCCGTTAAAGCCCACCATGAAAGAATCATCGAAATTTGAAAAACCGAAAGACCGCGAACACTAAAAAACAAATTATAAATTGCGTAAGCAAAAACAAAATCGTATAAAGACGAACTTATTAAATAATTTCGAATAAATGATTTATAGTTTTGTGTTGCCATATTTGATAATTTTCGTTCACCCCACTACCGATAATCATAAGAATCATTTCCCGCCGTCGTAGGACTTTGACGGGATCCCGCCAAAAGCCGCTGTCGGCGGGATAATCAGTTTAATCAGAGTTCAAGACACTAATCCGATACAACGATTCTTCACCAAAAGTTTCGACCAATTCAATACTCAAACCAAAATTTTTTAATTTGTCATTATTCAAATAAGCCAAATCGATTTGCGGAAAAGTGATGCCGTAATAATACAATGGAGCGCGCAGAGCAATGCGCGGCAGCAAATCATAAGTCGCCTCATCACGCAGAGGATAGCGAACACTGCGATCTGGAAAAAATAATTTATCAGCTCGATCAACCACAATCACCGCGTTCGCTTCGGTCAACTGCAGAACTCGCTCGTGAATACCGGCGGCCTCGACCAATCGTGTTCGCATTGGCCAAAGACTGTCATCTGAAGCGAAAAAGACGGCGTGAGTGCTAAGTCCAAACAAAACCAAAAAACAAGCCACTGAAATCATTACACGTTTTTTTTGAGCAAATGGCAGAACAGTTAAATTGACCACAGCCGTGGCGATGAGTGGCGTCAACAAAACAAAAACCGGCAACCAATAACGAATATAAGAATTGCCAATCGTCACCGCCGACTTGTCCGGGTTATCAAAAATCGACCAACTGCCATAAACCAAGCCAAGCCAAATTGCCGCAACCGCCAAAACCATAAAATAACACCAACGCCAATTTCGCTTTTCGTCCTTAATGGCGCGTCCCGGCCAAAGCAAAACCAAACCGATAATGGCGGGAATTGTCAGCCACCAGAACATGAGAAAGCCGTAGTTAAGGATGTTTTTTGCCGCGGTTCGGAGGTGGAGACCGAAGGGAAGGATGGAGGTGGTAGGAGCTTCAAGGGCTTCATGAGCTACAGGGGCGGCAGAGGCTTCGGAGGCAACATTGGAGGACTGAGACAATTGAACAACTTGAACAACTTGAACAATTTGACCATCTTGCACAATTTGAACATCTTGAACCACCACCGGAGAAACCGTATAGCCCGTCTTCCACGGAGCGCCGTACAGAGAATTATTAAAAATCAAAAACGGCAGCATGGCGATGGCTGATGAAACAAAAAACAAAACCGCTGATTTCCAAGAAATGTATTTTCTTAAAATTATCAAACCGGCAACCGTGACCGGAGCTAACCAAAGAACTTCAAAAGTTCGAACCCATAAAGACAAAGCAAAAAATCCGCCGGCCAAAACCAAATCCAACCAACCGATTTTTTTTTGCCAAAATTTAATCGGCCGAATGAGTAAAAAGAAAACCGAGAAAATTAACAATGAAACAAATAAAACATTGGGCATGAGTGGACGAGCTGACCAGTACCACCAGGCCGGAAAAATCAAAAGCAGCAAAGCCGATAGCAGACCGATTCGTCGATCAAATAAACGTCGGGTGATTGCATACCAAGCAAAAGCTGCCAGAACCGCAAAAAACGGTGTCCAAAACGGCAAACTCCAATTTCCAAAAAGCCAAGTAAGACAACCAAACAAAATCGGTAAACCCAAAAAACCGATCGGCAGCAATCGGCCTTCGACCGAAATAATACTTCGAGGATATAAAACATCGCCTAAAACTGCGTTGAGCGATTCAAAAGAATACAGTTTACCTTGAGTTGCAAAAGTCTCAGAAAAAAAAGCGTTAGCTGTTTCGTCGGGCGAAGAAAAAACCGGACTTAAAAAAGACAGAATTTGAGTTGAACAAAAAAACAGCAAACTGGCTACCGCGAGCATGATTAAATCGCGTCGGGTTTCAGATACCATAAGAAAGCAAACTCAAAACCGCAAAAAGAATCGCCAAAGTAAATGTACCAATAGAAACACTTCGGAATAAATCAAAATCCACCCAAAGAGAAATTAATAAAAACATAACACCAATCACCTGAAGCACCATTTTTATTTTTCCAAAAATGTTGGCACTGACATAAAGACCGTTGCGTTTGCGCAAAAAACCACCAATGATTATTACCAATTCAAAAAACAAAATCATTAATCCGAAAAATAAACCGATATACTTAATGACAAAAAACAAAACCACCAAACCAATAAGCAATTTATCGGCCACCGGATCGGCCAAAGTTCCCCATTCGGTAATTTGTTTGCGCACGCGCGCCAATGAACCATCGAGAGCATCGGTTAGAGCGGCAAAAAGAAAAAGCGGTACGCCAATATAATATTGTTCAGAAAGCAAAAACCACAAAACAAAAGGTGTTAAAACAAAACGAAAAATGGTTATGTGGTTTGGTAAAATAAAACGTGGGACTAAAGGCAGGACTAAATATTTCATTAAATGGTCATGCGGAAACAACCGATACGGGTCACGTTCGGCTTTGGGATGGAATTTCTTCAAAAAATCAAAAAATCCGGAAAACATGATATGATATTTAACGTATGAAACGTCTACTAACCAACGCCAAGTTTACCACATTAAGCATAATTTTTCTAGCCGCTTTTGTGGCCAACGCTTTTGTTTTTCAATCACCACCAGTGGCAATAATTTTACTCATTTTTTTTCTCTGCTTGATCACCTGGCCGCTCGGCCGAGCCGCCGCACCTAGGGAGAGCCGTTCGACACAAATATTGTTCGGACTTTTTGTCGCCATTTCGGTCACCGCCATAATTGGCTCGGCCGTTTACTATCTGGCAACTTTTACCGAACCAGTGGCCATCACCATGGTTTTATTAGCCCTGCCACTCGCCTGGCTACTTTGGCAACGTGCTCCGGCCGCTTTTAAAAACCCCGAACCTGGACACGATCCCCTCCTTGGCAAAACCCATCTCATCAAAAAAAACATCTGGGCCGCCGTAACGGTGATTATTGCTCTCCTCACAGTTACCGTAGCTCTAATTATCAAAGCGGCTACCGAAGAAGCCGTTCGTTCGCCATGGGAAATTATTTCACCGGTTATTTTTCTGACTTTTGGTTTAGCCATCATTCTACTCGTAACCTTACTTTTACACGGCCGAGAACGAATACTGACTCTACCGCTTGTCTCGATCGCCTTGTTGGTTTTTTTAATGGTAGTTTTGATCGTCTTCCCCATCGGTTACGGTTTTGATTCCTTCATTCATCGAGCCACCGAAAGCCACATTGCCGAATTCGGCACCATCTCACCAAAACCTTTTTACTACATTGGCCAATACTCAATAGTCCTCTTCCTTCATCACACCTTTTTAATTTCCATCGATTGGGCTGACAAACTTCTTGTACCAATCCTCGCTGCCCTCCTTTTACCACTAGCCTGGTTTTCAGCCGCCGCCCATTTATTAAAAGACAAAAAAAGCGCCGTTCGCTCTCTCGTCTTTCTTTTCTTAATTCCCCTCTCTTCTTTCATCGTCACCACGCCACAAGGACTTGGCAATCTCTGGTTTCTTCTTCTAATCCTTTTAGCTGTGCCAAGATTGCTTGATCGAGACAATCTGCCAATCTGGCCAATCGCTCTTGGCGCCCTAGCCACCATTCTTATTCACCCTATCGCCGGCATTCCTGCCTGTTTATTTCTGGCCCTCCTGGCCGCCAATCCAGATGAGCCAAAACAAAAATACCCAAAACTGGCGCGAATATTTTCTTGGGTCATAATTTTATTCGGCTGTTTTGCCATCCCGGCCTCATTCGTTGTAAACAGCCTGCGTTCCGGACAAGGTCTGGGTTTTGACTTCTCGGCTTTATCCCCAGCTGTACTTGTCCACAACCTGCACCTCGATTTATTTTTCGAAAATCGTTTCTCGCCAATTCTGGATTTTGTTTATCTTTTTGGTTGGAACCAGATTTTGTTATTGGTTATCGGAGCTATCGTTGGAATTTTTTGGCTGTGGCGGGGGTTGATGATGACCGACCGATCGAATAAGAGGGCGAATGGCCATTCGCCCTTACGGACAGTACGGATTTATATCGCCATGGCCGGGGTTTTATTTATCAATTTCATCGTTATTGGGGCGGCTGTGGATTTTTCTTTCCTCATCGATTACGAGCGCGGCAACTACGCCGCTCGCTTAGTGCCACTCGCCGTCTTTTGTTTGATGCCATTTCTAATAATCTTCGCCGGAAGACTACTGACAAAAATTCAAGAAAAACCGACGGTTTTACGTTTATCGACAATAATTCTCCTGGCTGCCTTAATAACTTCAGCCTTTTATTTTAATTATCCTCGCAAAGACGCTTATGAAACCGACCACGGTTTCAATGTCAGTCAAGCCGATGTCGCCGCCGTCAACGACGTCGATCGCCAGTCAGCTGGTGTTGAATACGTCGTCTTAGCCAACCAATCATCCTCAGCCGCCGCCATCCAAGAATTCGGTTTTACTCATTATTACGGCGAGCAATTTTATTACCCAATTCCCACCGGTGGCGCTCTCTACCAACTTTTTCTAACCATGAACGAACACCCAACCAAAAAAACCGCCACTGAAGCCATGGATCTTATGAAGGTTGATCGAGTTTATTATTTGGTCAGCAATTACTGGTGGCAAGCCGACCGCATTATCGAAACCGCCAAAACAAACTCCGATGACTGGTGGAGCGTGGAAAATGGCCAGGTGACAATTTTTGAATACAATCGGTGAGTCCTCACCCCCCGGCACCCCTCTCCTAAAAGGAGAAGGGTTTGGCATGGATCGCAAAATTTTGATTTTGGGATTGTTTTAGGCTATAATTAACCTAATTTTAAAACTTAACTTAACTTTAAAAAATATGGCCAGATCTGAATCCGGAGAGACTGTTCGAGAATCTACATCAGGTTCTCAAACATCAAAACCTTCGAGGCGTCCGAAAATCGAACCAACGACTCCTGCTCATCACGAAACTCCCCTTGAAGATTTACCAACATATGTAGGAGATAATCCTTTATTCAAACCTCAGGGCCCAAAAGAAACCGACGAAGAATTTACCTCACGGGTTTTTAGTGAACCAGATGAGGACACCGAGGTTACAAGAAACCCTTCACCAGAAGCTCAAGAGCCGGACACAACTTTGGTACCGGAAGAAAATGAACCTATAACAGAAACAAATTCAAAACCAAAAGCGGCAACATTACGCACCTTAAGCGGCGGAGTATCAACCGGTGTATCCATAGAATCTTCGGGACCAAAAAGAGAACCAACACAATACGAAAGAACTTTTGCTCAGGCCGAAAGATCAAGAAATTTGGCAAATGAAAGATTAATCCTGGATGCTCAAAAAAAAATCGAACAGCTGATGGTAAAAAAACAGCTGAAAGAAATAATCGCTGAACTAGATTCTATTCATGAACTTGGGGCAAGAATACCCAGTGCTTTGTTGGATCGACTATTGAAAATATGGCCGGAAGAATTGTCTCCTTATGAATCCGGCGAAAAAAGACCTCGGACAAGAGCAAACCCTGTTGGACCGGCCAGGAGAGGACCAAGAATCATGTCACGCCCAGAAACTCCACTGCCAACCCCAAGGCAACCAGAACCCGACGAAGATTTTGAAGAAAAAACCGAAGAAATTCAAGAACCTATTTCAAAACCACCTCCGGCCCTAATAATGCCACCTCTAGGAATTTCTCAGATGGAAAGACCGCCGGAAACAATAAGTGAAACACCTATATTAGACGCTCTTCCAGAGGCTCCGGCTGGCTCAGCCGGCCCGGAAGAATGGGAATCGCATTCAACTCCACCGGGAGGAAAATCGCGAGCTGAAATATATGGAGAACCGGCCCCAACCCTGCCTGCACCAAAAAAGAAAGGTTTTTTGGCTCGTCTTTTTTCTCCATCACCAGAAAAAATCTCTGACGCTCAGGCCCCAGGAATGACCAGAGCCGATGTTACCGGTTTCGGCGAAACTGTCGCGCAAATGCGCCAACCGGCCGCCACCGAAACAACTCCACTGCCAGCAGAAAAACCAGTCGAACCAAAAAAAGGTTTCCTGGCCAGATTTTTTGGTTCTCGGGTTCCAGAAAGAATCAGTACTCCGCAAAGATCGCCAGAACTTGAAGCCCGGGCCTTGGCCTATCAAGCTGAAGTAAAAACCAGAACCGCACCAAAACCGGAAACCGGCTTTATCAGTAATTTTCTCAATACTAAATTAGGTCGATTCGGCAAACGATTGGCAATACTCGGACTTTTTCTTTCCAAATCAGCCTCAATCAGTCCGGAAAACCTCAATCAAACCGAACCATTAAGCGAAAATTTCCGAACCGAACAAGGTGTTGATCTTGAGGCTGATCAAGATACAGATAGCGACGCCAAGAACTCAAACGAAACACTTAAAAAAACCGTTTCACCGGAAAAACTCAAAATTGGCACGGTTGGTTCTGACAGCGAGCACAACGCTCTTGTTAAGTTGGTCCAAGCACAGATTGAACACAGCCCACAAGATTTTGGTTTTGATGGCGATGCTTCTGAACTAAGCCACTGGGCCAACGAGCTGGCCAAAGATACCGCCAAGGCTCATGGAATTACCGGCCTGGGCAGCGAATGGCGGTTAACCAGTGCGGCGATTGGCGAATTATCTGTTCTTGTCGATGTCGGTGATGGTGGTCGTCCGGTCATTTCTTACCACAACGCTCATGATGGAAGTTTGCTGGGAAATGATCAACTGTCAAAATTCTTTTATCAACACGATGTCGGAAGTCACGACACGGGCGGCTATGTAACTGGCGGCCATGAAACAAAAAATACTTCAAAAACCACGTCGTCTTCCGAAACTTCCGATGTGTGGGCCGACGCGGAAGCATCAATAATGCAAGAACCGGTCGATCAGCATCAACACATAATAGAACAATTACAATCTCTCCACGATACCGATGGCAGCTTAGCTCAACCGCTAAGCGACTACGAACACGCTTTTGATGTCTGGTCATCAACCGACGTACCTGAAGCAGAAACTTTTAACGCTCTTGATGAAGCTGCTCGAAATCTTGAAGCTGCTATTGAACAGGAAACACTGGAAAACCAACATCAAAAGTTTGCAGCTATTTTTACAACACTAGAAACAGCCGGCAGCAGTTCACTTCGCGGTCTTTATGAAAGTGCTTACAAAAGATGGCAGCAGGCAAAACTGCCAACCAATGGTCACGAAACCCCGGAATCTATTCTCTTCCTAGAGTCACGACTCAAATTCGCCGGTGAGATGATGGAAAGGTTATTGGATGTGGAATTAAAAAACGAAGAATTCTCAATCAGGTTAAGCCAAGTTAAAAATCCAGAAAAACGTCTCAGTGAAGATCTAAGACGAGACTATGCTGTCTATTTGACTGCTTATCATCGATTGTTGCAAAGTGAACCAACTGACAAAGATTTTGATTCCTTGATTAATAGTGTTAATGAAAAGGCTCTGCAGGTCGAGCTTCTTATGGAGACAGAACGGGCACTGAAGTAAATACCAGATCAGATTTTAGGTAAAAAAACCGCACAAGGGCCGATCCACCTTCGCCGAGCTTCGGTGGACAGGTCGGCCCTTGTGTGGTTTTCATTTTTTGACACTTTTACATTTTTAAACTAAAGTCTTCTACCCTTTGATTCAACAGTTTCTTGGAGGAAAACATGGAACTTCTTTTCTGCAAAAAAGGCGTACCGACAACCCATCGGTTCACTATTCATCCAGAATCAGCCGACCAAGTTATAGGAGTAATAATTTGGTCTAATGACTCGAAAGCAGATAGAGATCGGGGTTTTGCCAAGCTAATGAGTGGTGTGGGCGAAAAACCAGTAGTAGTAGAAATCAAAACCACACTTTTTAAAGAAGGACCGCACAGCTTCTTCTTCTGGGCAAGTCGAATTGGGCCGAATGAGTATCTTGGATCTGTCGAGGTCGAAGCCCGATTCGAAACAACTTGGTGGCAATATTTTCTAAACTGGCTGTGGGCTTTTTAGACATTCTCGCTCACCACTCGTCGGGTTCAGCCCCGACGTTTTTTTAAATTTTGAAAACCTCATTGTCCGGTTCGGTTTGAACAGTAATTCTTTCATGGGTTACCGGCTGGTCGAATGATAAAGAAACCGCGCAAAGGGCAATGCGACCGCCGCGGGAAACTTTTGAACCGTATTTTTTATCACCAACAATCGGTGTGCCGAGCGAGGACATAGCCACGCGGATTTGGTGCGAGCGACCGGTTTTTGGTTCAATCGCCACCAAAGAAAAAGTTTTGCCACGCCCTGAGCTTGTCGAAGGGTCGTTTTGCTTAATCAATTTTATAACTTGATAAGACAATTCAGCTAACTGTGCTTCGGAAGTCGGATGATCCAAAGCCTCGACAGTATTTGTTTCATGGTTTTTGCGAAGATATTGAGTAACTGTTCCCTGCTTCTTTTTTAGTTCACCTTCCACCAAAGCAATATATTTCTTTTCAGTTTCTCGAACCCTGAATTGTTCGGACAAACGAGCCGCCCCTTTACTGGTTTTGGCAAACACCACCACGCCGCCAACCGGTCGATCGAGTCGTTGTACCAAACCCAAAAAAACATTACCCGGTTTCTGGTCGCGCTCTTTAATAAAATCTTTAATCTCATCAAACAAAGAACGATCGCCAGTATCATCACCCTGCGTCAAAATACCGTGCGGTTTAACCACGGCAATACAATGATTATCTTCGTAAAGAATTTTTAACGGCTCATGCATTTCTTTCATAGGGTTACTTCCCCCACCCCAACCCTCCCCCGCTGCGGCAGTGAAGGAGGGAGATTCATTGAAGGTGGGATTTTGTTTTATCAATAATTGCTTCTGGATCGTTTAAAATCTCTTCAGCTGAATTATTTGTCTTGAACCATGATTTCACTGATTTTCCCGCCGTCATAGGATTTCCTCCTCCGCTGGGCTACGGAAGGACAGGTTGGCGGGATCCCATCAAAAGCCGCTGTCGGCGGGAAATGATTAAAATGATTATCGAGTTTCTACCGTTCCGGCCCAATATCTTACCTATCAGAAAATTATTTAAATCACTCTCCTTCGCTCGCGACGAGTTACGGAAGGGCGCGGGAGTTCTAGACAAAAAACCAAAACAAGAGCTCTCCCTCCTTCACTGCCACAGTGGGGGAGGGCTGGGGTGGGGGGCCACCAAGATTCGCAATTTCATTTCATCAAGACGTCTTTCATTAAACTTTCCAAACGATCCACATAAAAACGCAACGAAAAATCAG
>JAGVPA010000075.1 GCA_020052445.1 bacterium | reverse complement strand
AGTTAGACACCACCAGCAAGCTGGTGGCTTAATGAGTGGGGCTGCCTCAAAGGCAGTCGTAACGCTTACTGGTTTTTAATGAGTTAATTGAATTACTTAAGGACGCAGGCTCCGTTCTGATCTTGGTCTTCTTGATCCCGAATGTATTTCCTGATTGCTTCCAAGTCATAGCCAACCGTTGATACCGCATAACCTCGAGCCCAGAAGTTTTCGCCATTGAAATTTCTATCTTTGCCGGACATTCGAGCAATGGCGATCGCTGACTTACCTTTCAAGAAACCAATGATACTGGATACGGCATATTTAGGTGGAATCTCAATACAGATGTGAACGTGGTCAACAACCAGCTTGCCTTCAACAATCGAACATTCTTTTTGTCTGGCCAGTTCCTGAAAGATTGGACCAAGTTTTTCTCTGATTTTGCCATAAATAACCTTTTTGCGATATTTTGGAACAAAAATGACATGATATTTACAATTCCAACTTGAATGAGCTAAACTTTGGTAGATAATAGACATAGTGAAATTTTGCCAGAGCATCTCTCATAAGCCACCAATCAAAATTTTACTATGTTTTTTATTTTTCTGCGTTAAGGTCAAACCTTTTGAGTCCACTGGTCGAACCAGTGGTTTACCGGGTGGGGTGGATAATTAATGTCATTAAACACTGTCGGAATAGTTGACATATTTATTAAAAACCTCTATAGTTGCTGGTCAGGTATAACACGCCTGATAAACAAGGAGATTGCAATGCGCAAGAATGTCGTCCTAATGCGTCACTCAATCATCTGGTCCGGAAGTGGAGGACAACATATTGGTGAACTGACCCGAGATGGATTTGAAAAGGTGGGTCTGGTCATTGAGTGGTTGAAGACCAACTCGATCGGAACATGCGTCATCTACACTTCGCCAGATTTTGATCCTCGCGAAACGACCAAAGTTCTCTCGGCCGGAATTCCTCACGTAAAAAACGAAACGTGCGATCTCTTGGGCGGTCGGTGCTCTGATCAAGCCATTGGGGAAATTGGTAAATTCCTCGAGGCCGAGGACAAGGGCGAAGGATACGACACAATTGTCCTCGTCACTCACGAACCTGTGATAAGAGAATTCTTATTGCATCCGACCACCTATCATGAGTGGGGGATCGAATCCCGGAATGCGAGACAAATCCCGCACGCAACCGCCGTGCTTCTCAAGCCCGATCATACTTACAAAAAATTCTGCCCTCGGTAGAATTTTCTACACACCCGATGTGTGACCGCTTAACTTGTGGTCCGCTCATCGGGTGTTTTTTATAACGCGGCCACCCTTCGCTCGAGGCGAGCTACGGCGTGGCAAGCGAGATCCCTCCACCTACGCCAGGCAGCTACGGTGGACAGGTCTCTGGCTCGGGATGACGGCGATAGAGGATAAAAACTTTATTATTTTTTGTATTTACAACCACCTCCAACCAGACTAAGATAACCAAACAAAAAAAATAACCCTCAACTATATGGACTACCGCGAAGAATCTTTGAAACGTCATCTTGAATTCCGAGGTAAAATTGAAATCAAGAATAAGTTTCCAAAAATTGAAACTCGTGATGATTTGAGTGTAGCTTACACACCGGGCGTCGCCGCCGTCTCATCATTCCTCGCCGAACATCCGGACGAAGCTTATAATTATTCCATTAAAGGCAACACGATTGCTGTGGTTTCCGACGGTTCGGCCGTGCTCGGCCTCGGCAACATTGGTCCTTATGGTGCACTCCCGGTTATGGAAGGCAAAGCTTTGCTCTTCAAAGAATTCGGGGACGTTGATGCTTATCCGATCGTCCTCTCAACCCAAGATACCGAGGAGATTATCAAAACCGTCAAAGCCATCGCCCCGACTTTTGGCGGCATCAATCTGGAAGATATTTCTTCGCCGCGTTGTTTTGAAATTGAGGAACGTCTTGTCAAAGAACTCGACATCCCGGTTTTTCACGACGATCAGCATGGTACGGCCATTGTTATTTTGGCCGCTTTGATAAACAGCTTAAAACTCGCACAGAAAAATAAGGCAGAAATAAAAATGGTTATCTGTGGTTCTGGCGCGGCGGGGATGGCCACCACAAAATTGCTTCTCAAATACGGAATAAAAAATATCGTCTTAGTTGACTCAAAAGGTATTGTCAGCAAAAACCGCACCGACTTAAACGAAGAAAAAATTAAAATGGTGGCCGTTACCAATCCAGAAAACATCAATGGTGATTTGGCTGAGGCTTTAAAAAATACCGACGTCTTCATCGGTGTCAGCGCACCAAATATTTTGAAACCGGAAATGATCAAAACCATGGCCGACAAGCCAATCGTCTTTGCCATGGCTAATCCGACCCCGGAAATCATGCCAGATTTAGCCAAAGAGGCCGGTGCCTTCATCGTCGGCACTGGACGCAGTGATTTTCCTAACCAAATTAATAATGTTTTGGTCTTCCCCGGCCTGTTCCGCGGCGTCCTCGACAACAAAATCAAAGTTATCACCGATGAAATAAAAATCGCCACAGCTGAAACCTTGGCGAGTTATCTACCGGAATCAGAATTGAGCCCGGAAAAAATTCTACCGAGTGTTTTAGACAAACAAGTGGGTCGAGCGGTGGCGGACGGATTGGTAAACTTTGGATGATGAATGGTTGTTTGGTGATTATCGGGGGGGGTGGTTGAGGTGATTATCGGACATAATTGTTCGATTGTTTGATTAAACATACTTGACTATGTATAACTAAACATAGTATACTATATATATTAAAAATAAATTTATATTTTGTTTATGTTAAGCGAAAAATCTGACGATTTCTTTAAAAAAATTATTTATTCAAATTCTCCCTGGATCGAAAATCCCAATAAAATTATTGAACCAGAACTATATAAAAGAGAAGCTTTTTATAAAGTAAAAAAAGAAATGGCGGCAACTCATGGAAACGCCGTACTTATTAAAGGGCCTCGTCGTGTCGGAAAAACAGAAATGCAACGGCAACTGATTAAAGATCTTGTCTTATCAGGTGTTTCACCAAAACATATTCTTTATTTATCTTTTGACGATCTTCAAATTATTTCTGAGAGACCGGACGACCGGGCTCGAATGGTTCAAAAAATTCTTGATGTCTGGGCCGAAATATTGGGAGCCAATACTTTTGATAATATTGAATTCCCTGTTTATTGTTTTTTTGATGAAGTTCAGGAAGTAAAAGACTGGGCACACCTAGTGAAAAATCGAATTGAACGTAATCCCAAAGCAAAAATTATTCTTTCTGGATCGGCCGCTCATTCAATTTTCGAAAAAGCCTTAAAAATATTATTAGGCCGAGTAATTGACGTACGACTTCAACCTTTTACTTTCAGAGAATATTTAGAAATGAAAAATTATATAACCAAAGATATTTTGAAAAATCTTCGCGAAACACAATTAGTATTTGAGAAAAATTTGGATGTGCCTAAATTATTTCAAAATTTAAAAAATGCTACAAAAGATTGCAACGAACTTCAAATACGAACTTATATTACAGAATTCTTAAATCAAGGTGGGTTTCCACAACTTTGGAAAATGGATCAATACACAGAACTTGAACGAGCTCAATTTATGGATGATAATTACGTTAAAAAAGTTACTCTTGAAGACCTTATGCTTCTTCATACAATTAAAAAACCCGAACTTTATGAAAGATTGTTGCGTCACTTATTTGCTAGACCGGGACAAGAATATAATCAACAAAAGTTAGCACCTGAATTAGGAACAACAGCTGTAACTTTAGCTGAAGCCATGAGACTGCTGGAACAAACGGATTTATTTATTTTTGTTGAAAAATTCTCCTTAAAAGCAGAACCCTTAAAAAGAAGGAACATAAAAGTCTATCCAGTAGATTTAATGCTTACTACGGCCATGACAAAAACCCTACCAAACTTGGAAACGATTACGAGCAAAGGTGTTATAGCAGAATCGTTGGTAGCACAAACCATAAATCGTCTAAAAGGTTTAAGTACCTTAGCTTTTATGCAATCAAATGATATCAAATTCAAAGGTGAAATTGATTTTTACCTCAGATCAGATTTACACGACTGTCCTATCGAAGTTAAATACCAAAATGAAATCAGAGGAAACGATATCGCTACATTAAGACGAGTGGTTCAAGACAAAAATCTAACTGGTGGGGTTCTGATAACTATTGATAAGTGGTGTGAAACACAAAACATATATTCAATTCCTCTTTGGGCAATCATGTTATTGGCATAAAAAAACTCCGGACAAAACGTCCGGAATTTTTTTTATTTCAATTTTGATTCCGGCATCCTCATGTGCGATTTAATTGGAAAAAGTAAGAGTGTACCCAAAAGTGAAAGAGCAGTCATAAAAACAATCACCCAATTAAAACCAATGGTTACCGCCAAAACACCACCAACCGCCGCGGCCACAGCCGAACCCAAATCCACTAAAGTAAAATATGTTCCCCATTCCAAACCTTCTTTATCGCGATCAATGTGCCGAGTAAAAATTGCCATGTAAGAAGGAAAAATAAAGGCATAACTAAGACCAATCAAAAACTGAATAACATAAAGTTCAAGCGGTGTGTGCATGATCAAATAAAAAAGTGGTAAAAGAGAAGAAACCAAACTACCAACCACCAACAACCAAAAATCATCGCGCTCGCCTTTTATTTTGTCCATAAGCGAAGCGGCTGGAACTTGGAAAACACTCTTGGCCACCAAATAAATCGTCGTGGCGATACCAATTGTTTCAACCGTGGCGTTAGGGATTGCCTCTAAAGCAAAGATAGCAAAAATTGGCGCGATTAAACCACGAGCGCCAATCAAAACCACATCAGAAATAATCAAAAATTTAACCACCAGATTGGCGTCCATTAAAAGGTACTCGCGAAAAGGCACAACGAAGCGTGGCATATAGTAATAATCTAAAAAAAGTTGTATATTAAAGATAATATTATTCTACCTTATTTTATGAAGATCAGAAAAGCTATTATCCCGGTCGCAGGCATGGGTACAAGATTTTTACCCGCCACTAAAGCCCAGCCAAAAGAAATGTTGGTGGTGGTCGATAAACCAGCTATCCAATATATAGTCGAGGAGGCCGTAGCTTCCGGCATCGAGGAAATTATTTTTGTCACAGCTATTGGTAAACGCGCCATCGAAGATCATTTTGATCGCAACTTTGAACTTGAATATCGACTTGAACAAAAAGGTAAAATCAAAGAATTGGAAAGTATAAAAGGTCTCGGCAAACTAGCCAAACTAGCCTTTGTCCGCCAACCAAAACCGCTTGGCGACGGTCACGCCGTCCTTTGCGCTCTACCTTTTGTCGATAAAAATGAACCAGTGGCCGTTCTATTTGGCGATGATATTATCGCCGGAAAAGTTCCGGCCTTAAAACAACTGATTCAGGTTTATGAAAAATACGAGGACGGCGTTATCGCCCTCGAAGAAGTGCCAAAAAAAAATGTTTCTTCATACGGCGTAATCGGCGGCAAAGATATTGGCAACGGAACTTGGGAAATAAACCAATTTATTGAAAAACCAAGTATCGAAGAAGCTCCTTCAAATCTTATCGTCATTGGCCAATACATTATCACCCCGGAAATAATGAATATTTTACCCAATGTCAAACCTGGTAAAGGCGGCGAAATTCGTTTAGCTGATGCTTTCGCCGAATACCTGAAAACCGGTCGGGTTTTGTATGGCTGCAAGTTTGAAGGCACGCGTTATGACTGCGGTAACAAATTAGGCTTCTTAAAAGCTCAAGTCGAACTCGGTCTCAAACATCCGGAAGTCGGCAAAGATTTCAAAAAATATTTAAAAAAAGTTCTTGGCTAAAAATATGAGAAAAGTCTTGTCCTTTCTTCTCCTGTTCGTCTTTATTCTACCAACCTTCGGCGCCGGTTGCGGCACCTCAACCGCCGAAAAAGAAGCCAATGTCCCGGTCGCCTTAAAAGCCTGGTGTGTTTTTGAAGACTCGGCGGCTTTTAACGGCACTATGGCCGCTTATCAAAAAATTCACAAAAATGTTTCGTTTGATTTTCGGGTTCTGAGATACGATGAATATGAAGATGAATTACTTCAAGCTTTTGCTCGCGGTGAAGGTCCGGACATTTTTTCTGTACCAAGCACTTGGATTGGCGAGTATAAGGATTTAATTATTCCCTTGCCCGCGACTTTGACCATTCCCTATTCCGAAACCACCGGCACTATCAAAAAAGAAACTGTCACGGTGCTCCGAGAGGAAAAGGCTATAACTGAACAGGAATTAAAAAACAATTTTGTTGACGTGGTCTATAATGATGTTGTTCGTGATTATCAATCAAGTCCCAACAGTGAATTTCAAAAAAGAATTTTTGCTATACCTCTATACGTCGACACTTTAGCTTTGTATTCCAACACTGAACTTTTAAATACCGCCAACATTGCCGAGCCACCAAAAACTTGGCAGGAATTTCAGGATCAAGTTAAAATTTTGACCAAGGTTGATGCCAACGGCAAGGTTGTGCAATCAGCCGCCGCTATTGGCACAGGGTCAAACATCGAACGCGCTTCAGATCTTCTTTCGGTACTTATGCTGCAAGGCGGCGCAACCATGGAAAAAAACAATTCTTCGGCCGCCTTTGCCGAAGAACCGGAAAAACGCACACCCGGTATTGATGCCGTTCGTTTTTACACCGATTTTGCCAATCCGGTTAAAGATGTTTATACCTGGACCAAAGAAATGCCGGAATCTTTCGAGGCTTTTGCTAATGAAGAAACCGCTTTCTTCTTTGGTTATTCGTATCACCAACCGCTTTTTAATGCCCAAGCCCCAAAACTTGAATATCGTATTACACCATTACCGCAAATCGAAAATGGCAAAGTGGTAAATTTTGCCAATTACTGGGTTTGGCTGGTTTCCAAAGCCACACCTAACAGCAAGTGGGCTTGGGATTTTCTACAGTTCGCGGCCAGAAAAGAAAACGTCCAGACTTATTTAGACACCTCCAATCGGCCAACCGCTCTCCGCAGTCTCATTAATATTCAAAACGAAGATCCGGAGGTCAGTGTTTTTGTCAGTCAGCTTTTAACCGCCGAAAGTTGGTATCATGGTAAGGATGCAAATGTAGTTGAGGAAGCTTTTATAAGTTTGATTGATAATGCTTTAACAACCGATAGCCTTAGTAAAATTATCAAAGAAGCTCAAAACAAAGTGAATCAAACCTACTAACTTATTATGAAATTTTTACTGGCTATAATTTTTCTACTCTTCGCTCTTGTCCCAACCGCAACGTTAGCCACAGCCACAACTGGTGCCTGCACCGAATCAGTAAAAACTTCAGCCGATGTTGGAGTTTTTCTCCAAGGAGTTTGTGGTGAGTGTTGGCGCTTGGGCGACTGCAGTTTGAATGATTTTATGACCGTGGTGGCCAATGCCGGAAATTATATTTTAAGCATTGTCGCGGCTTTGGTTTTTCTAATGTATATTGGTGGCGGATTCTTCTGGGTCATTTCGCACGGCGATGATAAGTTGGTAACAAAAGGTAAAGAATGGATTAAAGCCTCAACGGTTGGTTTAATAATTGTGCTCGTCGCTTATACCGGTGTCGTCGCTTTACGCACAGCTATTACTCAAGGCACACTGAGTGAGGGTTATGTTATTTGTGCCGGTAATGGAAACGAAAGTAATTCCGATGGCGACACTGATTCCGTGGCCTGCGGACCAAATTCTACTTGTTATGGTTATTCTTGTTTAAGCGCCTGCGAGATAAGCGGCGGCTCCTGCATTTCAGCAGAAATGGCGACCACCATGAATACCCCGACGATTACAGTTTCTTGTTCCGCAGGAACAACCTCTTGTCCCAATGCCACTCAACAATGCTGTGCACCTGTGGCAGTAACTGCACCAACACCTTAATTATTTTAGGGCTTTCTCATTTGGCACATAACTTCGTCAAAACCTGGATTTTTTTGTTCAACGTATGTTGATACGTTTCACAAAAAAATCCAGGCCTTTCCTCGTTCTGCACTCAAATGAGAAAGCCCTATATTTTAAAAAAAATATGAAACGCTTTTTTTTACTTTGTTCAATCTTCGTTCTCGGCAGCTTTCCGCTCATCTCTAAAGCTGTAGTTTTAACAAATCCGCTCGGCACCACCGACATCCGTGGTGTGGTTGGAAATGTTATCAAAACCATTTTAGGTCTCTCCGGCGTAGCGGCTCTACTAATGTTTGTTTACGGCGGTGTGCAATGGATTATTTCTGGTGGTGAACCAAAGAAAGTTGAAAAGGGCAAGGAAACTTTAAAATGGGCTGCCTTGGGTTTGGTTTTTATTTTTATTTCTTACACCCTGCTCTATACTCTTCTCACCGCGCTTAGTACAGCAACAAGTTAGTCGTTACTCCTATGTCATCCCGAGCCAGAGAGGGATCTCGCCGCGTGATTTTAAACTTAATATCACGAGGCGAGATTCTTCACTAGGGTTCAGAATGACACAGATGGTCGATTCGTAATTCGCGCCCCAGCCAATAAATAATTGTCCACAATCCAATTTGCATAATTTCTGCTATACTTAAAATAAATTAAACCTCGTCTAATCAACCTACCTATGAACAAAATAAAATCACTCTTAGCCGGCCTGACAATTTTTGTCCTCTCGGCTCCACTGCTTACTCGTGCTGCCACCATTACCACTAGCGAAATGTTTGGTGATACTACTGGTGCTGAATTTGCCAACGTCTCCGGTCTTGGTACAGCCGACCTAGTCACAACTATTGCCGCCCTTATTCGTGTCGGTCTTGGTTTCCTTGGCGTCATCGCTGTCGTGATTATTCTGGTCGGTGGTTTCAAGTGGGTGACCGCTGGCGGTGAGGAAGAAAAAGTCAAAAAAGCCAAAAAATATATTTATCAGGGTCTTATTGGTTTGGTAATCTGTCTGGCCGCTTACGCCATCGCTTCTTATGCTCTTGAAGCAGTGACCACAGCCATGGTTTCTTAAAAACAAAAAAATAATTTGGCCTCTCGATAATCGAGGGGCCTTAACGCGAGCGGTTGAACCAAGTTCAACACTTCGCGTTATGCGAATCAACAAAACTCTAAGATCTTTTTATTGGTCAGTCGTCTTTTTTTCTGTTACACTTCCCTCAGTCGCCGCCGCTACATCAGCTATGGATTCAGTGACTGGCGGATTGTCCACTACTGCCAACACAGCTGGTTTCGGGACAACGCCTACACCACTAACAACTATGGTTGGCGGCGCCATGAACGTTGTCTTTTCATTAGTTGGCATACTTTTACTTGGTTTCATAATTTACGCCGGCTTCCTTTATTTTATTGATGCTGGTGGTGAAAAAAGTGCTAAAAAAGCCAAGGAGGTTCTTAAAACATCAATTATCGGTTTAGTAATTATAATCGCCGCCTACGCCATAACCAGATATGTTATGACCGCGCTGGAAGGCGTCGTTGGCTAATAAAAAAATATGAAAAGTACTCTTTTGGCCGGTTTAACCGGATTAGGAGATGGGGAATCCGCCCTTGAAGATGTAGGCGATGTGATTGGAGCAACTGATGTCGGCCTTCCAGCCTTAATCGGAAATATCATCAACGTTCTGCTTGGTGCTCTTGGAATTGTTTTTGTCGGTCTGGTAATTTATGCCGGTGTTCTTTATTTCACCGATGCTGGTGGTGAAAAGAGTGCTAAGAAAGCTAAAGAAATTCTTAAAACAGCTGTCATTGGTCTAGTCATTATCATTGCGGCCTACGCTATTTCTAACTATGTCATGGGCGCGTTGGTGGCAGCTACTTCAGCCACCACCACTCCTTAAAAAACAACAACTAAAATTTAAAAAATAATTATCATAATTTTATATGGCTTACTATACTGCCCCAGAAGGTTTAAGTGCTGGTTCTGCATCTCTTACGACAGTCGGCACCACCACCATGGGCGCAACCCCGATCGAGCTTCCAGTTTTAATTGGAAATATTATTAATGTACTCCTTGGTGCCCTTGGTATTATTTTCGTCGGTCTCATCATCTACGCCGGTGTCCTTTATTTCACTGATGCTGGTGGCGAAAAAGGCGCTAAGAAAGCTAAAGAAATTCTTAAGACGGCTATTGTTGGTATGGTCATCATCATCGCGGCCTATGCTATTTCCAACTACGTTATGGGTGCGTTAGTTGGCGCCACAACAACCTAAAAAAATTAGTTTTTGAAAACCGTCGCAAATCTGCGACGGTTTTTTGATCCAAAAAATTTTACAAAAATAAGACCCTCGAAATTTTCCAGGTTTCGAGGGTTGGTTGAGAGGTTGGAAAGAAAGAGCTAGCTACGGAAGTCCGAGACATGGACGTCTGTATAGAACCTCGGGTATCTTCCGCCCGAATAGTCAAAGACCAAATTGGCCTTCTTGACCGGACGCCAGGCACCGGCTCCGAAGCCGGCGTTGGGATCCCAACGGAAGTTGACCCAACGGACAGTCACTTGTCCGTCCCAGACATTGCCAGCGAAATAGATCGCCCCGTTGTCTGCCGAGACGACCTGGACATTCTCTTCGTCCAAGGTGATGTCACCATCACCATTGAGGTCGACCCGCTGGCCGATGACGTCGGTCCATTCCGTTCCATTCTGTCGTTTGACGTGGGCAGGGATTTCACTCCCACCAATGTAAACGACGTAAGCGCCGCCCCAACGACCAAGGCCGTTGATGGATCCGCCTCCGTTCGGCTGGGGTGACAGGTAGACGGCGGTCTGGCTGCCGGGGGTGGTGCCCAGGGGAGTGCGGGTGGGCGGGTTCGAGACAACCGCCACCGACCGGGTCGGCGGGGGCGCAGTGACGACGGGCTCCGGAGCCCGTGTCGGGACGGACGCGACCACAGGCGGTGGCGCGACGACAGGCTGAGCCTGACGGGTTGCGGCCAACTGAGCCTCAAGCTGCTTAGCCCTCTCGTCGGCCTTATTGGCACGAAAAGTCTGAAGGGCACTCTGGCTGGCGTACTCACACCTAACTCTGTCGAGACCTGCAATTGGACTGCAGACCTTCTCGGTCTCCTCATTCACACAAGCCTCGGCCGTCTGTTCATCGGCCCAGCACTTGTGAATCGCTCCCCAAATGGTCTCATTTTCGAAGGCAAGGGCCTGACTGGGGATGAAGGAGACGAGCAATGACACGAAAGCGACCAGAAAAGAAAGTTTCATCGAAGACTCCTGAAATCTGGAAAAACTGTTTTGGAAGGACAACTAGTAGGTCACCCTCCCGATGAAGAAACTCTACTCGCTCTCGAGGATGACTTCCATATCTTCCTCGAGAGCCCGGATCTCCAGGCTCTGGCCCACGATCACGGCCTGCTGACCGTCGAGGGCCTGTGCAGCCCTGACCAACTGCCGACGCACCGCGTCGGCCTCGGCGTCGGCGGCGGCCGATCGAAGGAGGGGCGTTCCGTATTGCGGAACTCCATAACCTCCATAGCCGTAGACCTGACAGGCCGGCTGTTCAGCCGGCATACAGATCGTCTGTCCATTACTCTGGCAGAGAACGGACGCGACCTGGCCGTTGAGGTAAGCCTGCTTCAGGTCCTCGCACATTTGCGAGGCGACCTGGCCTTGTTGAGCCCTGATCTGATCGGCCTGGTAGCGGCGTGCGGCCTCGGTCGCTCGCGCGACTTCGTCCAAGTCACCAGGTCCAGAGAAAGTCAGACTCGAGTCCGGTGCGACGTACCCGATGTGGGCGGCGCAGCCGTTGGCGAGGACGACGATCGTGGCGGTGACGGCGAGGACGACGAGAATGCGAAGGGACTTCGTGTTCATGATATCTCCGTATCGAAACGGTTGGGGTTTGAAAGAGCAGAGGAACTGTCAATCGAGATTAACAATTTTTCTGTTTTTTCAACGGTGGGGGCTCAAGGGGAGCAAAGGTATCAATGGACGGCAAAGGGATGGTGTAGAAAATTGGGTTCGCCGCTCGCATACCTGGGAGTACCAGATACGCGAGCGGACGAACGACGTTGGTGCGCGCTAGTGGGTGGCACACCAATCCTTGAGGACCTTGGACCGCGGGTTGGGACACCACGCAGCCTTTTTTTCTGCGACCGTCATCTCCGGCTTTGCCGAAGTCGTCGTCGCCTTTGCCGGCTGGGCCTTCACCGTTCTTGAGGCGGTGGGCGGCGCGGGCATCGGCGGCGCGGGCGGGATGGACTGGACTGAGGCCGAAGCGGTCTGAACGGTCTGGGTCGTGGGTGCCACTGGCGGAGTTGGTTTCTCTCCTTCCCAGTTGATCCAGGCGACGATGAGCCCGATGGCACAAACCACCGACCCAACAGCGGCCAGGACCCGAACGATCCCAGCGATTCCACCGTCGCCCTTAATCTTGGCGCCGAGGATGGAAATCGCAACGAGGAGACCGACGCCCCAGATGATAGCCCAACGGACTGAGGAGGTGACCACGAATGGACCATTCTCGGCCACAGTCGAAACCGTGGTCGGATTCCATTCATGCCACATCGTCCAGCCGAGGGCTCCGATAAGGAGAATCGGGATTACCTTCGAAAGAAGCAGAGCTGAGTTTTCAGAATCTCTCTTTCTCAGGTCTTCCCGCTTGTTCCGCTTATACATCGCATTTTTCGCGATAAGTAAAGCGGCCACTCCCCAAATCATTAGTCGGACCGTTCCGGTTTCAGAGCTCCCTCCGATCTTGATCACGACAACTGTAAGGAAGCCGAAGATCAAGACAAAGGCAGTGAGATCGAGCAGAAGGTTAGTGAACCCCGCCATCGCCTCTTCGGCTGGCAGGTTCACGTTTTTGCTCAAAGCCCTCGCGAAAGCTCTGGCTGTATTGAGAATCCCGTTGATCGCCCCAGGAACCAATGTCCCGAGGAGACACAAGAGTCCCACTCCGGACGAAGCAACCGCCACCGTCTCCCAATGTCCGAAGACGGTTCCAAAGAAAATGGCCACCCAACCGGCCAGCACAAGAACGAGCCAGGTTGTGAACAAAGATTTGGCTCTGCCCCCAACCCTCTCAACCTCATCGATGACCGGACGAGCGACGCGTACGGCGCCTTTCCAACCATCGACTCGGACCGACCTTACGACCGTTCCGATTCCTTCACGGGCCAAGCCGAAGACCTCGTTCTCTACATCCTCGACCTGGTTGGCCATACTTGGCCGATAAATTGCGTCGAGGCGCTGGACGAACCGATTGTAGACGTCGTCAGACGGCTCATCGACTCCCGTTTCCGAGAGAGCGTAGTTGAGGAGGTCAGGGAGAAGGCGAACCTTCTTCCACGAATCTTCCTCAGACGCTCGCTGGACGTAGAGTCTGGGCTTTCCGCCCGCGGCCATCGCGCGATCAACCAGCTTTCCGAGAACCCGGACCTGTCGTTTGGTCAAAGTCTCTTCGAACGACTGGGGGGCCTTCGGAGCTTCGGACTTCACCCACTCCGGCTGCGCGACCAGGTGTCGAGTGCAGCCGCAGGTCGGACGACAGTTCCCCCAAGCCGCTTCGAAACGGTACTTCTTGGCGGGGAACGGCCGACCCGGCTTGTCGGGCGTCGGGGGCTGACCTTTTCTAGTCTGGCCCTTGACGGCCGGGTGATCGTGCTCCCACTGGCTAGCTTCGCTATCAAGAAAAGGGCACTCCCACGTCGAGCCATCATCGGCCGACATATGGGGTACACCTTGGTGAAGCCACAGGAACTTTCCACCAACATCGGTGGAACCGGGGTTGGTGGTCATACGACCGAGTTCCTGAGCAATCTCTTCCTTGAGTTCGGCGACGCTTGTGAACGCATGGCCGGTGCCACTAGTTCCAACCTGGACAGCCTTGTTGAACAAGGCCACCCAAGATTCATTGCCGGGACCAAAAGCACCGTTAGGAACCTTCAGCCAGCCACCGATCGAATCAGCACCGACCGTCAACAGATCTACTGGGATCGGGAGATCCCGAACGAACTGCTGAAGGTCTGGAACCTTCTGGATTCCGATCGTGGCCAGCCTCTGGACCGCCCGCTCCATTATGCGGGTAAAGCCGGCTTTGGCGGCATCAGACAGATTCTTCTTGGTACTGTCGACGATTCTTGCCATGGTTGACTCCGTGCGCTCCGCAGTTGCGGGCGCGGTTTTGCGGTGAAAACCGCTGAAAAGAGCAGTTGTCCTCGAAACCCGCCAGTAATTGGCGGATTCGGACGTAAATCTGACTCTCTAAACACCCACTTGGGGCGCACAGAGAACGATTATTTATACCACATTTTTGACCTTTTGTCAATAGTGGTACGGCCGTTTTTTGGCTTAAGTTGGGGTAATTTGTTAATTCCCCCACCCCTTCCCTCCCCCACCGTGGCGGTGAAGGAGGGAGATTAAATCGATTTAGCAAAAAAATGAGTTCTCCCTCTCCGGCCTGCCCCTCGAAGCCCGAGCGAAGTGGGGCGGGAGAGGGTTGGGGTGAGGGGCAGGGCAAACGCACCAACTCTCTAGGCAATCGCGCTTAAATTCTCAATGTTTTTAACATAAAATATTTTTTCGCATCAAAAAAAAGCATTTTTTGT
>JAGVPA010000028.1 GCA_020052445.1 bacterium | reverse complement strand
TTAAAACTTAGCTTATTACAGCTGTATTTTACCACATTTCTGCCTTCGCAAACAGGTTAAAATCGGGATAAGTTTTTTTTAGAGTTTTGCAGAGGTCTCAATTAAATACGCTGGGCGTGACAGTGAAACCGTGTTTAAGGTTACGCCAGATAAAGTTGAGGTGGTATCGCACCATGACGGGGAAGGAAATGCTGAGCCTCACTCAAATCTGGTCGAAGATATCGAAGAAGCGCGCCAGTTCGCTCAATATACACTTGAACTCTGGGAGAAGCTACCCGGGGCGGCACAAACCCAAGATAATCTTAAAGCCTTGTCTCTAGCTAAAACACTTGAAGGATATAGAAGCCACTAATCAGTGATAGCAAATTACCAAAAATATATGGCCGCCCTTCGGGACGGCCATTGCTTTTCGCTACAACGCATAACACTGGACATGCGGTTCGGGCTTTCCCCGAAAGCCCTCACCCAAATTGAAAAACCCCGCTTTTTTTGATAAAATTGAATAAGGAAGCGGGGTTTTTCAACTTCGCATGTCCAGAAACGTTATGCAAAATGCGCGGCGCCTTTTGCATAACGCCGCGCCTACCGTCGCGGCGTTATGCGTAATAGCGAAAAGCAAAAATGTTGCACATTTTCAATATTTTTGGTAATTTGCTAGTACATGGTCGAGCGTAACTTTACTTAATCAACAATTATTAACCAATAAAACTATGCCAGAACAACCACGTGGCGAAAGGCCAGAACAACCAAAATCAAGAGAATTAGAACCACCTAAAAAACCGAAAGTTGGAGACATTGTAAAAGCTGATATTTTACAAGGAGAAATAGTTGGAGGTGAAGCGGCAGGTCTAGATCATCGCATTAAACTTGGGGGGATCGGCCAAACTGATCTTCGTGAAGTTTATGATGAGAGTGAGCTAACTGAAAACGCAAAGCCGGGTGATACAACTTTGGCTGCGCGTATTATTGAAGTTCCTGATGAGGAAGAATAAAGTTACGCTCGAACGCAAATTACCAAAAATATACGACCGCCTATAAAGGCGGTCGTTGCTTTTCGCTACTACGCATAACCCTGGACATGCGGTTCAGGCTTTCCCCGAAATCCCTCACCCAAATTGAAAAACCCCGCTCTTTTTGATAGAATTGAATAAGGGTGCGTGGTTTTTCAACTTCGCATGTCCAGAAACGTTATACAAAAGACGTGGAGCTAAACGAAATTTACAAAAAATTATGACCAACCAAACCGACCTCCGCAAATTTCTAGTCAAAGCAAAAAAGTCGACTTATGCGGCTGGTGACATTGCTAAAAAAATTGTTGAGGCTGATAAATTGATGGCGGTGGTTGTAGAAGCGTAAAGGTGTAAACCAGGCAGCTGCCTGGTAAAAGTGTAAAAATTGTAAAATGTAAAGGTTGTCCGAAAAAAATGATATGAAAAATAATAATTCTGGCGAGATAATTATCTATGAAGGCGCAGACGGAGCGCCTAATATTGAGGTGCGGGTTGAGGGCGAGACAGTATGGCTGTCACAAGCGAAATTAGCGGAGCTTTTTGGTGTTACTCCGCAAAACATTACGATTCATCTAAAAAATATCTTTGCAGAAAGAGAGTTGAATGAAGTCCGAACTTGTAAGGAATCCTTACAAGTTCAAAAAGAGGGAGACCACAATGTTAACCGCACGGTTAAAATCTACAATCTTGATGTTGTAATATCGCTTGGATATCGCATAAACTCGGATATTGCCACACATTTTCGCCAGTGGGCTACTGCGCGGCTTCGTGAATATATAGTTAAGGGTTTTGTTATGGATGATAAGAGACTCAAAGCCGCCGGTGGCGGTGATTATTGGAAAGAACTCTTGTCCCGCATCCGCGATATTCGATCTAGCGAAAAGATGTTGTATCGACAAGTTTTAGATCTTTATGCCACCAGCGCGGATTATGATCCAAAATCTCTGCATTCAATTAAGTTTTTCAAAATTGTGCAAAACAAATTGCACTATGCTGTACACAAAGAAACAGCGGCGGAAGTTATTTACAATCGTGCCGATAGTGATAAAGAATTTATGGGTCTGACGGTTTTTGCGGGTGATTTACCGGTACTCGAAGAAGTGAGGATTGCTAAAAATTATTTATCTGCTAAAGAGTTAGAAAAATTAAACAGACTTGTTTCGGCATATTTTGAATTAGCAGAGTTACGCGCCATGGATCAAGAGGTGATGCGGATGGCAGATCATATTGCCTCCTTGGACAAATTACTTTCTGATTACGGCGAAGGTGTTTTAATTGATGCCGGAAAAGTAACACACGAAAAAGCCATAGAAAAAGCAGAAAATGAATACAAAAAATATCAAATTAAAACGCTTTCACCTGTAGAAGGAGCGTATTTAGAAAGTATTAAAGCTTTGGAAAAAAAATTAAAAAATAATAAACCAAAGAAATAACCTGAAAACAATTTTAAAAACTGACATTACCGTCGAAGATATTTGCGAATGATTCGTCTATAACAAACCGGAAAAGGAAATCGATAACCGCCAAAAAAAATATGATCAACCTACCCGACCTCCGTAAATTTCTCGTCAAAGCAAAAAAATCGACTTATGCGGCGGGTGACGTGGCAAAAAAAATTGTCGAGGCTGATAAATCGACGACTATGACTTTTGAAGATGGTGATTGGAAATATCACGATAATTATTTTGGTGGCGAACCTTATGGTGGACGAGAAGTAGTGTTTTTTCAGAATCAACCTGTTTACATGATGGTTTATTATGGTTGGGTAATCGAAGGTGTTTCTGATGTGCAGGCGGTTTACAAAACTCTGCAAGGTGCGCTGACACTGATTCCAGAAGACAAACCGTTTCGAGGCCCAGAAAAATTCAGCCAAGATGGCGTCGAATACACAAATGTTTTCACGGGAAAAATTGATAACTTTTTTGGCGAGGAAGTTATCAAACTTGAGGATGGAAAGGAAATTTACAAAGCGAAGTATATTGGTGGGTTGGTGGATCAGAGGAAATAATTTTTATGAAAACTATCCTATTCATGGCCACTTCCATAAACGGAATGATTGCCACTAAAAATGGTGACGAAAATTTTTTGTCCAACGCAAACTGGCAATCTTTTAGTTGGAACGTCAAAGAATCGGGTTGTTTCATTGTTGGCAGAAAAACTTATGAGACAGTGCAAAAATGGACTGAGTTTAATTTCGATAACCTTGAGGCAAAATTAAAAATTGTTGTTTCAAGTGACAAGGATTTGGAATTAAGTCCGTCTTTTCTGCTCGCAAGTTCACCGAAAGAGGCCCTCGAAAAAGCCGAAGCTCTAAATTTTGAAAACGTAATCCTTGCCGGCGGTAGCACTCTCAACAGTGCGTTTATGAAAGAAAATTTAATTGATGAAGTAATATTAAATTTTGAACCAACAATTATCGGAAACGGCATTCCTCTTTTTGCCGAGGCTGATTTTGAAAAACGACTAACTTTAACGGAGGCGGTGCAAATCTCGGATGGAATTTTGCAGGTTAGATATTTGGTGGATGGGCGGGTAGGGTAAAAGCGTAAAGGTGTAAAAGCGTAAAAATTGTAAAACCGGCTGGAATTTTTTCGAGTCGGTTTTTGGTTGAATCACCTCCCCCACCCCAACCCTCCCCCGCATGTGGCATGCGAAGGAGGGAGAATTACTCGGCGATTGAATCTCCCTCTCCGTCGGGAGAGGGTTGGGGTGAGGGGCACCGATCCGATTTCAAAAACCCCCTTCAACCCCTTCGTCCCGTTATTCCCCTTCAATCCACCAAAACCCTCTTGCCAACAAAAAAATAAGTGCTATACTACTAACCGATGCCCCCAACGGGGTTTTTAAAAACCGAAGATTTCCTAATTTGGCGCATAACTTCGTCAAAACCAACGTTTTTCGTTCAACGTGTGGTCTCATACGTCTCACAAAAAACGTCGGTTTTTCCTCGTTCTGCCTCCAAATTAGAAAATCTTTCAAACTACATATGACCGAAACCACTAAAAAAGGCCTAAATCCTATCAAATACCTCAAAGAAGCTAAGGAGGAACTTGGTAAGGTTACCTGGCCATCCAAAAAAGACACCATTCGCTATTCAGTGATTGTGGTCTGCGTCACAGCCGGTATGGCGGTTTTTTTCACCGTACTCGACTGGGCGTTAACACTCGGACTCGACAAGCTTGTCGCGGTCACGCAGTAAATTAGGAGGAATATGCCTAAACAAATAGCCAAACACGGCCGTCGTTGGTACGCTATCCACACTTACTCGGGTTACGAGGAAGCCGTGGCCGACAGTTTAAAACAGCGTATTGAAACCATGGACATGTCCGATAAAATTTTTGACATCCTGGTGCCAAAAGAAAAAAAGATTAAAATCAAAAACGGCAAACGCAAAACCATCGAGGAAAAAATCTTCCCTGGCTATGTCCTTGTCGAAATGGTGGTGACTGATGATTCCTGGTACGTCGTTCGCAACACCGCGAATGTCACCGGCTTTATCGGCACCGGTACAACTCCAACCCCAATTTCCGAAGAAGAAATCGAAGCTTTAATGAAACGTGTCCGCGTCGATGAACCAGAATTCAAACTGGAAATCGAAGTTGGTGCCTTGGTTCAAGTCACCGACGGTCCGTTCAAAAACTTCGAAGGCAAAATCTCTGAAATCGATGAAGCTCGCGGCAAGGTCAAAGTCTTCGTCAACATGTTTGGCCGTGAGACACCAGTTGAACTCGACTTTTTGCAGGTTAAAAAAATTTAAACTGCCTGTCATCCCGAGTCGAGAGGGATCTCGCCACGTTACTTTTATCAGTATCACGCGGCGAGATCCCTCTCGACTCGGGATGACAGATTGGAAATAATTCATAGTATGGTCGCTTCAAAAAGAGGCATCCATTAATCAAAAACACTATGGCCAAAAAACTCGTTACCCAAGTTAAACTTCAGATTATGGGTGGTGCCGCTACGCCAGCCCCACCGGTCGGTCCAGCGCTCGGTCAACACGGTTTGAACATTCAGGACTTTGTCATGAAATTCAACGCCGCGACTCAAGACCGTCGCGGTGAAATCGTGCCTATCGTAATTAATGTTTACGAAGATCGCAGTTTCGATTTCATCATGAAAATCGCCCCGGCTTCCGATCTGATTAAAAAAGCCATCGGACTTAAGAGCGGTTCTGGCAAACCACTGCAAGAAAAAGTCGGCGTCCTGACCAAAGACCAACTCCGCCAAATCGCCGAGAAAAAAATGCCTGACTTGAACACCACTGACATCGAAGCCGCCATGAAGATTATTGCTGGCACGGCACGTCAGATGGGTGTGGATATTAAATAGGTAAAAAAGGGGACGAAATTACGAATGATGGCGAATATACGAATTTGAAATCGTTTCGTTACCCCAACCCACTATTCGTATATTCGTACCAATTCGTAATTTCGCCCCCCCCTAAAAAATTATAAATCTAATCGTGGGAGTCTGTAAAAAGACGTTACCACCACAAAATACTATGCCCGGCAAACGTTATCTGGAGGCCAAAAAACTTGTCGATCCGAAAAAAGTTTATTCGATCGACGAAGCCGTTAAACTTCTTAAAGCCTTACCAACCACCAAATTCGATGCCGCTATCGAACTCCACGCCAATCTGGGTGTTGATCCAACCAAAGGCGATCAACAGGTACGTGGTACCATCGTTCTGCCACACGGTACCGGTAAAACCAAAAAAGTTATTGCTTTCGTCGAAGCCGAAAAGGAAGCCGAAGCTAAAACCGCTGGAGCTGACATTATGGGCAACGAGGAAACCATGGAAAAAATCCTCAAAACCGGCGTCATTGAATTCGATGTGGCCATTGCCACACCAGGCATGATGCCAAAACTTTCCAAACTGGCTAAAATCCTCGGACCCCGAGGTTTAATGCCAAACCCAAAAACTGACACCGTCGGTTCCAACATCACCAAAATGATTCAGGAACAAAAAGCCGGCAAAGTCAGTTTCAAAAACGACGACACTGGCAACATCCACCAAATCTTCGGCCGCGTCTCGTTTGATGAAATCAAACTCAAAGAAAACCTTTTGGCCCTCATCGATGCGGTCAAAAAGGTCAAGCCAGCCGCAGCCAAAGGTATTTACATCCAAAACGCTGTCGTCTGCACCACTATGAGTCCTGGTATTCACATTGAAATTCCTGTCTAATTAGACACAAAAAAACAGACTTTCGAGTCTGTTTTTTGTTCCCTTCGTATTTTGTTAAATTGATCTCAATTTTCTCAGGTGGGCGACAGACCTGTCGCCCCTACATGATTTATTATCCACTTCCGCTTCTGACCAAAACTGGGTACACTATGGGGGAAATATGACTCAATTTGACCAACTTTACCGAAACGCCGTTCAAAGAATAATGAACGAAGGCATCGATGAATACAACGAAAGAACTGGTCATACCTGCAAGGTTATACCTGGATTAACTTTTGAATTAGACCAGGGATTTCCTCTTTTGACCCTAAGAAAAATTCCGCTAAAAATCTTCATCGCTGAACAAATTTGGTATATCATGGGTAGCAAAAATCCCGATGATTTTGTTAACAAGTTTACCAAAATCTGGAAAGATTTTACCGAAGAAGATGGCACAGTGGCGGCCGCTTATGGTAATCGTTGGCGACATGCTTTTGGTCGCGACCAATTAAGTCTGTTGGTTGACCACCTAAAAAAACAACCCGGTTCACGTCACGGTGTAGTGGTAACTTGGGATCCACGTGAAGACGGTTTAGGCAATCCCGAATCCAAAAAAAATGTCCCCTGCCCTTTCACTTGGACGGCCAATATTATCGGTAATAAACTTCATATTCATAACGTGGTTCGTTCTAACGATATTATGCTCGGTTGTCCACACGACGTCGCGGGTTTTTATTTATTGCTTTGCATTCTGGCCGCCAAACTTGGCGTCAAACCGGGCAAACTCACCCACACCATCTCTAACGCTCACATTTACGACACTCATTTTAAACAAGCCTGGGAACTTATCGAACGAGAAAACGATCATCCAACCATTCATTTTGAAGCCCAAGTTGATTATTTTGACCGAGCTGAAAAAGGCGACGAAACCTTAGTCAACGAAATGGTAGAAATTCTAAAAAAACAATACAATCCTCTGGAAAATATTAAAGGTATGGAAATTGTCCTCTAAATAAGCCGTCGAAATTTCAAAAAAATATGTCTGTCCTAACCAAAAAAGAAATCAGTGAAAGAATTGCCAGCGGTCAAATGTCGTTTACGCCCAGTCTTGACGCTTACCAAATTCAACCTAATTCTGTCGATCTGCGGGTTGGTTGGACTTTTTATATTCCAGAAACTTGGAAGTATACAGATGAAGGTCGGGTGGCGGTTCGAACCAATTATCTTGATTATCAAAAACCCGAAGAATATTTTAAAATGATTCGTTTAAAACCCGGACAGTTTTTTGAAATGTTACCAAACGAGTTTGTCATCATCTCGACTTTGGAAAATCTCACTCTGAATTGCGGTGATCTTTGTGCTACTCTGCATCCGCGTAGTTCGGTCATTCGTCGCGGTTTGCAAATTCAAACCGGCTTGGTTGATTGTCGTTATCAGGGTCAATTGATGATTCCAGTTTTTAATACCAGCAATCAGATCATGAAAATTTTTCCCGGCGAACGTTTCTGCCAACTGCAAATCACCGAATTGTCTTCCAACCTCGATGAAGACGCTGCCAAAAAACACGGCGTTGATGATGGTAAATATATAAAATCCACTCCATACAGCCTGGAAGCCAAAACCGACCCGCATGATGAAATTGACTTTATCAAGACTGGCAAGCTCGATGAGCTGAAAGAAAAATTTAAAATTTAATATGAGCGAACAGAAAATTGAATATCCTTACCTGCCCGCTGGTCGAGAAATTCTTCTGGTGCCTCTCGAAAACCAATTCATGCAAGAAGCGAAAAAAGCCCAGGCAGAATTATCTAATGAACTTCTTAATCCAACCGGTGCGGTCGTGGTTAAAGACGGAAAAATCATCGGTCGCGGTGGTAATCTGGCCGGGCTGCCTTTTAAAAAATGGCAACTGTTCCATAAAAATGTTTTTTGTGTCCGACGTTTTTTCAAAATAAAAACTGGCACCAAATATTGGACCTGCCCCGGCTGTGCCAAAAACAAAAACCACGCCGAAGCCAGAGCTGCGAGAGACGCTGCCAAAAATCCCGATTCTTCGGGCGCTGATCTTTACCTTTATGGCCACTGGTGGTGTTGCGAGCCGTGTTGGAATGAAATGATTAAGTGCGGAATTAAAAATGTTTATCTTTTAGAAAATGCGACCGAAATCTTTGCTCGCAAAAAATAATTATGTCTGACCATAAAAAAATCATTGGTTTAGTGGGGTTAATCGCCTGCGGTAAAGGCACAGTAGCTAAATATTTAGCCGAAAAATATCAAGCCGGAACCTACCGTTTCTCCACCATTCTCCGCGATGTCTTAAAAAGAATTTACGTCCCGGAAAGTCGCGACAACATGATTAATCTTTCAGAAAGTTTACGACAAACCTTTGGCCAAAATCTTTTAGCTAAAGTTATCACCGAAGATGCCTTAAACGATCCAAAAGAAATTGTTGTAGTCGAAGGCATTCGCCGTCTTGAAGATATTGAGCATTTAAAAAAACTGCCAAATTTCACCTTGGTTGAAATTTCTGCTGATCCAGAGACCCGTTTTCAACGTCTCGCTACTCGTGGCGAAAATTCTGATGACGCAACCAAAACTTATGAACAATTTTTGGCCGATCATAAAAAACCAACCGAAATTACTATTCCGGCCGTCATCGAATTAGCTACGGAACACATTATCAATAATGGTTCTCGCGACGATTTAGCCAAACAAATAGACGAATTGGTTAAAAAACTTTAATCTATGCTCATTCTCATCGCCGCCGTGGCCAAAAATGGCATTATTGGCAAAAACAACGAATTGCCGTGGCACCTGCCGGAGGATTTGAAGCATTTTAAAAATCTTACCACCGGTCACACTGTTCTTATGGGCCGAAAAACTTTTGAATCGATTGTCGCTCGTCTTGGCAAACCATTACCCAACCGAAAAAATATTGTCATCACCAGGCAAACCGATTATCCGGTATCGCCTGAGGTTTTTGTTTATCAAGATATCGAGACGGCCATCAAAAACCACGCCGAAGAAAAAATCTTTGTCATTGGCGGCGCTGAAATGTATCGCCAAACCATTAATCTGGCCGACGCCCTAGAAATCACTCATCTCGATAACGAAGTTGAAGGCGATACCTCTTTTCCGACCATTGGTCCCGAAGTTTGGCAAAAAACCGGCGAAGAAAAACATGAAGGTTTTTCGTTTGTGACTTACAGTAAATTCCCCCCACCCCACCCCTCCACCGCTGTGGCAGCGAAGGAGGGAAAATAATTTTTTGTGTATTAAAAACCACCAGTCGGTGGTTTTTAATTTTAACTATTGATAAAATTTTAATAATATGATAAGAAAATTCGGAGAATTGACCCGACAATAAATGTTTGGTCAATGAGCAAAAGGAGGAAATCGTGCCCAAAGATGGATATAGCAACGTCGTGTTTGAATACACCGAAGGCGGCCTCACTGGCTGTCGGTTCATCGTCGAATACCTGCCTGAAGAAATCGAGGAGGCAAAAGCGAAAAGCCAGGAACCGGATAGCAACATGAAAATCGTGGCCACCGGAATCTCTGATAAGGCGGCGGAAAATATGTGCCTCCAGGCCCTCGATTCGGTTCTTGAAAGACAAGACGATGAGTTGGCCAGAGGGCTCCAAACTCTTCTGAGTCTGCTAGAGGAAGCAGATCTGTAGTCCTGTACAAAACTTCGGTAAAACCAAGGACCCCTACTTCCGCCAACACACTGAAAAGTTGAGGCGATTTTTTTATTTATTTTTTCTCTTTCTAAACCACCCCACCAAAAACAAAACTCCAATAAAAAATGCCACGCCGGAGATTTGGATTATCCAAGCCAGCAGATACCACTCAAAAGGCTTATTTATTAGAATCAAAGCGACATACAATAATCCGGCCAAAATAAAAGCGATACCACCGACGATTTCGTGTTTCCAAGATATCAAGAGAACAATCAATAAAACAAAAACTGGAATATTGTGCATTAAAAAAGCCACAACGGTTTGCCAAAAACTTAAGCCGTTGCCAAAAACATCCAAAGAAAATAAAGCTAGAAACAAAAGGAAAATTATCGCCAAAATTCTCGGCGTCCAGAAAATAAATTTATTTATTTTTGCCATAAACAAAAATCATCAACTTACTGTCAATGATTTTTAAATTTTTCTTAACTTATTGTATTCTTCCACAGAAAGTTGAATGTCGTTTAAAATTTTCCTCAAAAGTCCCTTACTAAGTTCTCGATTATGGATTGGAATTACTGTTGTTCTTTTATCAGGATGAACAAAAAATACGTGAGAGCCTTCAGCATCCCTTTCTCTGAAACCCAAGGAAATTAAAATTTTAACCAATTGCTTTGGTTTAATTGGGACGAGCTTAGGCATATTTAACTTCCAAGTTTTGGATGCCCACGAATCTGGTTTTTTCTATTTCTTTCACATCAACGTTTCGAAGGCAAAGTGTTAAAACCTCTTGTAAGTTTTTAAACATTTCTTTTTGAGTTTTGCCTTCGGCATAACAACTTGGGACAGAAGGAACCGTACCAATAAACATGCCGTCTTCGTCTTGTTCAATATAGGCAGTAAAAGGGAGATTTTTCATAACATTATAAATAAATTACTTCTAACATGAGAATAACAAAATTTTCAAGATAAGACAAATTTTAGAAAAAAATATGCTACGACTTTCAATCAAGAACAACTATACCAAATTTAACCTCAAAACCAAATAAAAACCACCAACTATTAAAATTGGTGATTTTTAATTTCTCTTTTAACTTTCTTTTCTAGTATTTTTTCCACCTGTTTCACAGTAATCTTTTATAACCCTCCAGGCGTTATCAAAATCGTGCTCGACTAAACTTCCTTCGTCTTTTTCTATATCTCTTTTTAATCGATCAACGTTTACTGATCCAGCTTCAAGTAATTCGCTTAAAACCAAAATTTTGTATCTTGTTGCAGTTGTAAAAGGTGGCCTTTCAACTGGAGGTATTTCTTTTGCTGCCAGCGCCAACGATTCCTCTTTCAGTCTGGCCTTATATTCAACCAACTTCGCCTGTAATTTTCCTACCAACTCTTGATTTTCTGGAAGTTGAATTATAACCGAATCTGGTTGCACCTCAAGCAAAGTCACTCGTTCTTTTCTAGCACTTGGCGGCTCCACGGGTTTTGGAACAACGAGGAGTTCTCGTCTTTTTCTAATCGGTAGTGGTTCCAAATCGGGCTTTGTTACCCTTCGTCCTTCTGAGCTTTGTTGTCTTGCCCCAAATGATCCTTCCATAATATTAAAAATTAATTTTTAAAAATATGTTATACTTTTAACTAATATAAATTATACCAAAAATTAAGGCTTTTGTCAAAGAGCACCAAAAACTAATATGTTGATTAAATTTAAACGTCTCTCCCCCAATATTCCAATCCCAGAATACAAAACTGCCGGCGCGGTGGCTTTTGACCTGGCCGTCTCGGAGGGTGGAATCATCGAGCCTGGACAAACCAAAATTTTTCCGACCGGTCTCATAGTTTTTGTGCCAAAAAATCACGCTTTAATTTTGGCCAGTCGATCATCCAACGCCAAAAAAGGTATTTCTCTCGCCAACGGTATTGGCATAATCGACCAGGATTATTGCGGGCCAAACGACGAACTTCATTTGGCGGTTCATAATTTTCTTGATCGTCCGTATACCGTAGAAAAAGGCGAACGAATCGCCCAAGGTTTGTTTGTCCCAATTGTTTTGGCTGAGTTTACAGAAACTAATGAGGCGTCGGAAGCTGATCGAGGCGGATTTGGGACGACAGGTTAAGGGGGGTGCGAATAGCGAATCTATTACGAATTTACGAATCTACGAATGTGGATTTTTCGTCTGTAGAGACGTTGCAATGCAACGTCTCTACGATCGTCAACATTCGTATATTCGTAAATTCGTAACAAAATTCGTTATTCGCACCTCTCTTCAGTCCATCCCAAAAACCTGATATAATGGAAACGATATGAACAGTGCTTTTTTTGTTATCGATGGAACGGATGGTTCGGGTAAAGCCACCCAAACAAAAATGTTAATCGAACGACTTAAGGCCGAGGGGTTTGAAGTCGAAACTTTTTCTTTTCCGCAATACGGCCAAAAAAGTGCCGGGCCGACCGAGGAATATTTGGCTGGTAAGTATGGTTCGGCCAGCGAGGTTAACCCATACCGAGGTTCGGTTTTTTATGCCGTTGATCGCTATGATGCTTCCTTCAAAATAAGAAAGGCTTTAGAGGAGGGCAAAGTGGTGGTTTCCGATCGTTATGTCGGTTCCAACCTTGGCCACCAAGGTGGAAAAATTTCTGAGCCCGAAGAAAGGTTGAAATTTTTTAAATGGGATGATGATTTTGAACATAACTTTTTTGGCATCCCGAGGCCAAATGTCGACATTGTTCTGCATGTGCCAGCTGAAGTCGCACAAAAACTTTCAAATAGTTCCGCCAAAAATGGCATTGCCCACGATATTCATGAATCCAATTTCCAACATTTAAAAGACGCGGAAAATTCTTATTTGGAAGTCGTAAAAGTCTTCGATAATTTCGAACTGGTTGAATGCATGGCCGGCGATCGCTATTTATCGATAAAAGAAATCCACCAAAAAGTTTGGCAAATCGTCTTACAACATTTAAAACCTATTAATACTCAACAATAATTCACTACAAAATCCTATGCCTCAATTAATCTCTGTCGGTCAAATTATTGACCAGACTTGGGAACACTATCATAAAAAATTCCGTGAGCTTATTAGTATCTCGGCCTGGATGCTTTTACCATGCATCATCAGTATTATATCCATTATTTTTTATCCCAAGGCTACAACTCTACTTGCCAATCGCAGTCTTTCGGTTACCGAAGTCACTTCAATTATTATTTGGATTGTGAATAACGGCGTCTTGGCGCCAATTATTGGTCTTTGGGTTTTTATAATGACGGTACGTCTACTTTGCGCCCACTGGGAAAAACGCGGGGTGGATTTTGGGAAAATTATGAAAGAAGGCTGGAAATTTTTCCTGCCAGCGGTTTTGATTAATGTTTTGGTGGCCATAATTTTATTTGCTTTCTGGCTATTAATTGTACCGGGGCCACTGGTCAGCTGGTTGGGCGATAAAATTAACATCAATTTTATTTCCCAATTCGGTGTCCTTTTAACTTTTGCCGGCATTCTGGCGGCCTTTGTTTTAACCATGGAATGGGTGGTTTATTTAGCTTATGCTCCGCTAGCTCTTTTAATCGAAGATCAGCGCGGTAAAAAAGCCCTACAACGGTCGAGCGATTTAATTCACGGACGTTATTGGCCGGGTTTAATTCGATTTCTTCTACCAAAACTGATTCTGGTTCTAATTTTAGCCATCGCCGAAGGTTTAATAATTTTCTTGATCAATCTGGCCATTACTTATTTAACCGGTCTTAATACTGAATTGGCCGCCACCCTCCAATCAATTACCACCACACTTTTTATAACCATCGGCACAGTCCTAATCAACCCACTGATTGTCACCTCAGATTTTCTGCTTTTCGATAGTCTACGAAACACTTTTCGCAAATAATTATGAAACCGGTTTCTGAATTACTTAAACAGAGTCTACAAATCTACAAAAAATATTTCGGTCTCTTAGCCGGCTATGCGGCCTGGATGCTTTTACCGTACGCTGGCATAGTTCTTGTATCACTACCCCAAGACAACACTCTACTCTACGTTCTGTCATTGTTTTTTTCTCTGGCTCAAAGCCTACTGGCTCTCTGGTTAGGAATTTTTATTCCACTCGTTGTTCGTGAACTGGTGGTTGATAATAAAAAAATCCCTTTCTCGATTTTGCAAAACAAGGCTTGGCAAATAATCCCATCGGTAGTTTTTGTGGCCATTCTTGAAGCCGCGGTATTTTTAGGTGGTCTTATTCTTCTTATTATTCCCGGTCTAATTTTCTGGGTCTGGTTTGCCATGGCCCAGCTAACCGTCGTATTGAGCGACAAAAAAGGCTTGGAAGCCATGGCCAGCAGTCGCGAATTATCTCGTGAACGATTTTGGCAAATGGCTTGGCGACTGGTTGCCGGTCCTTCCACTATTTTTATTATCATCATGCTAGTTACCAGCATTTTGATTTCCGTTATCGCAATTCTGACCGGAATCTCTGTCGACACCTTACTTGGCGACAACCCACCACTCTGGTCAGAAATAATTTATACTATCATCGAGACTTTCTCGATGCCCATTATTTTAGTTTATTTTACTTTGTTGTATTTGGATCTAGCCACCGTTCTTCCCCCACCCCAACCCTCCCCCACCGCGGCGGTGAAGGAGGGAGAATAATTGAATAAACGGTTTTTAAAATATTCTGTTAAAATAACCGCCTTTCCCCCAAATAGTTCTCCCTCTCCGGCGGGAGAGGGTTGGGGTGAGGGGCCAACTCTATGAAGCTACTCGAACCAGTAATTGGACTAGAAATTCATTTCCAGCTCAAAACAAAATCAAAAATGTTTTGTTCGTGTCCTAATGAGGAAGCCGCAGCTCCAAATGTTTTTGTTTGTCCGATTTGTATGGGTCACCCTGGCGCTCTGCCAGTGCCAAACGAACAAGCGGTTCGTTTCACCATTCTTTTTGGTTTAGCTTTAGGCTGCCATATTAATTCCTCCACCAAATTCGATCGCAAACATTATTTTTACCCCGACTTGCCAAAAGGCTATCAAATCTCCCAGTTCGACGTACCTATCGCCGAAAAAGGTTTTCTTGACATCATCACCCCAAGCAGTTTCCGCGAACAAGCTCGGATTGGCATTACTCGCATTCATTTGGAGGAAGATGCGGCTAAATCTTTCCATTCTGAAACTGAAAATAAAACTTACGTTGACTTCAACCGTGGCGGCACACCGCTGGCCGAAGTGGTGACCGAACCAGACTTTCGTTCGGCTCGCGAAGCCAAAGTTTTTTTGCAGGAAATGCGTCTCATTGCTCGCACGCTCGGTGTCTCGAATGCTGACATGGAAAAAGGCGAGATGCGCTGCGACGTAAATGTCTCGCTACGCGAAGTCGATAAAACTGGCGCGGTTGTCGGCTTGCTTTTTCATCCAAAAACCGAAATCAAAAACGTTAATTCTTTTAAAGCTGTCGAACGAGTTATTGAATACGAAATTCAACGTCAAACCAAACTTTGGGAAACCAATTCCCCGCCAGCCACCACCACAACTCGCGGCTGGAATGACACCAAACAGGTAACCGAGGAACAGCGCGACAAGGAAGACTCCGGCGACTATCGCTACTTCCCCGAGCCGGATATCCCGCCGCTCAATCTCAGCTCGCTCGTCGAAACCATCAAAACGACTTTACCAGAACTACCAGCCGCCCGCCGTCGTCGTTTTGTTGATGAATATTTTTTAAATTACGAAGAAGCTAAACAAATCTGCGAAGATATTGAATTGGCTGATTTTGCCGAACAAATGTTCTCCGAACTTTTTGCTTGGCTCGAAGCTTTGCCAGATCGAGAAAATCTTGACGATGAAGCACTGGAAAAAGAAAACCGCCGAATCGTCCGTCTGGCTACCGGTTGGCTGACCTCCAAACTCGGCGGACTGATGGCTGATAAGGGTCTAACCATCAAAACCCAAAAAATCACCCAGGAAAACTTCGCTGAGTTCATTACCATGGTCGCCAAAGGTCGTCTCTCCACCAACAATGGCTTATCAGTCTTACAAAAAATGCTGGAAACCGGCGCTGATCCCGAACATATTATCGAAGAACACAGTTTAAATCTGATTTCCGATGAAGATGAGTTGACATCAGCAGTGGAAAAAATCATCGCCGCAAATCCAGCCGAAGCTGAACGATATCGAACCGGCGAAGATAAATTAATAAAATTTTTCCTTGGGCAGTTGATGAAGGAGACGGGTGGCAAAGCGGATCCGACGGTGGCGAGTCGGTTGCTAAAGAGGTTGTTGGAGGGGACGGAAGGGGTTTAAGGGGTTGAAGGGGATTTTTGAATTGGTTTTGAGTGATTGTATTTTTTAAAAAACTAAAAACCGTCCGAGTTTTTTGACTGGGACGGTTTTTTATTTTTTTTGAAACTCTACTGAATCTTCAAACTTGGTTTAAAGACTCGGCGGAGTGGTGGAGACGAGTAATGCCTACCACCAACGTCCTGTCGTCACCCCGACGACAGATGGGTCTGTTCGCTTTTCCGACATTACTGTCAGACCGGGTCGAACCTGCAAGCCCCCGTTTGTCTCCGATATTTCTAGCGTTGGAGAAACGCCGAGGTTATTTTTTCCCCGAGGTTACTTGTTTTCTTACTTTCTTAATTCTTACCTAGCCCTCACAGCTCGTCAGGGTTCCTGATAGAGGATTACCTCGCTGCTTAGCCTCAGCATTTTTGGAAAGCAAGTCTGCAAGCCGCAATTTTTTTAATTCACCTTACGGTGCGTCGAGTACAGCGGTGCTGTCCTTTCCCCGACAAATTTGCGTTACCACACTCGGTTGACTCTTATCGTTGTCTGGGCGTCGTAGGCGGTCAACTGGCCTGGACGTCGTCTCTAATCCTGTTCCATAATCACCTCCTGCCCAAAATCTCGTTTTGGGCGTTTCAGTGGATCGAACAAAACTTCTTACAAACCGGGTGGCAGCATCAGCTTGCCTCCTGGGTTGTTGGGGGATGGATCGATCTGAGGCCGAAACACCCCTGTGTTCGGCTCAGTGTCTTTTACGGCGACAAACCGGGAAATTCCTCTTCCGACAAACCCGGGGCAGACGAAACGCCCGCGGAATTGCAAGAGGTTTATAGGCGGATTTCCAACCACCTGCTCCTTCAATTCTGCACAACGAAGGACGAGTGATTCTCTTCTCGGTGCAGCGAGAAGATTCATATCATCATCCAAAGCCGCTAGGGTAGCCCATAGTCGGCGCCTCCTTTTTTGTTAGAGGGGGAGTCGAATCGACATTCTCAATTCCTAGACAAAACCGCTGGTGTACATGCGGTTCTCCTATTTGTTGAGTGTCCCAGAAACTCACAAACTGTTTGCGAACTTTTGGGGCACCTTTTGGTTTTGCTTCACCAAAAAATAACAAAAAACTATATCACATTTTTGCGATTTTGTCAAGGTGGAGTCTTGTACAATGCAAGATGAGCCCCAAATGGGTTCCTGATTCCAATGCAAAATGAGCCTCAAATGCAAGGTAAGTTTTGGCTGGAAAACAGGTGGTT
>JAGVPA010000070.1 GCA_020052445.1 bacterium | reverse complement strand
CTTCCCATGTTTTTATCTTTCCATGTGTTCGTTGTCTTCTCGCCGGAACGGCAGAGCCTATTGATGTCTCTCCAGCAGAGCTGGAGGATTATGAGACTTTATTTATCAAATATTTCTGGCAAGGGTGGAGAAAATTTCTTCGCTTCTTTTTTTGAGAAGTTAAGTGTTTTCCGAACAGCTAATAAGTGACTTTCCACACTACCTGTTGGTTTACCACTCTGAACTTTCTCTAAAAACCCCTCGGCAGTTCTAATATTTTTGTAAATGGAGCTAATGGTCGTCTGAACATCAATTGGCAAACTTTCCAAACCAGGATATTCAGCACAAATTTCTGTATCGAGTTGAAATTTTTCTTGTCTTTCTTGTTTCCACATAAAAAATAAAATTAATTCTTAAAAACAATCCCATTTTACCCCCCCCCCCGCTTTTATGTCAAATACAAACAAAAAACCGACCGCCTTGCGACGATCGATTCCAAATTGACCAAATTCATTTTTAAGTCATTATTTGATCTCACTAATATGAGGTGCCCCAGCCTCGTTAAGCATTTCTTCTAAATTTCTTTTTAAAACAGCATTCATATTATCTATACTCGATAACCAAACTCTTGCGGCTGACAGGTCAAGGAAGACCTGGGTTACAAAAGGCATTTCTATTGCCACCGTTCCGCTTATTCTGCAATCAATTTGTAAAAGAAAATCGGCTCGTTCGCCTTTTACACCATAAGATAGGGTTACTTCTCTCCTAACATTTTTTTTGACTTCGTGATCTTGTATTGGTGTGGCTTCTGATGAAAGCATATAAATTTAAAGAAAAAGTTAGACACCACCGGCAAAGCTGGTGGCTTAATGAGCAGGACCGCCACAATGGCAGTCGTTACGCACTTGTAGATTTTAAATGAGTTAGAATGTTAACGGTTGGTTTCGTTGTTTTCCGATTCTTCTTGATCGCGGAAGTATTTCTTAATTGTTTCGATGTCATAACCAACAGTTGATACGGCATAGCCTCGCGCCCAGAAATTCTCACCGTTGAAATTTCTTTGCTTGCCAGACATTTTAGCAATGGCAATCGCTGACTCGCCCTTCATAAAACCGATGATACTGGAAACGGCATACTTCGGAGGAATTTCCAGACACATGTGAACTTCTTGTGAATCCACGCTATTTTCACCCATAAAAAATGAGCTTAAATTTTAAAACTAACCTCATTTTACCCCCCCCCCGCTTTTATGTCAAGAAAAACAAAAAACCAGCCGAATAAAACCGACTGGTTTTGAATCTGGTCGATTTTTAAAATAATTTTAACCAATTTCCGATAAAATCTTTTTCATATCTTGCAATTTAAATTCTTCTGGTGAAATTTCTGATCTTAAATAAGCTAATCTTTTTTCCTGTCTTACAATTTTCTCCACCAAAACTTTTTTTATTATTTCTCTAGCCTCTCCTTGTGACGCTTGCTCTAATTTTTCTATTTCATCTTCAAAAAATTTTTTGTCTTCTTCTGCTCGGTCTTTTTCCCAACCCTCAGGATAATCTAAATATACGCTGTTGGCTTCTAAAAGCCCCCTGAGTTCAGCTAGCCTTTCCTGTCTCAAAAAATTAATTTTTTTCTCAACGCCAGTATTTCCCTCTACCCCTTCCATATTCCCTTCACCATTTTTTTCCATAAAAAAATAAGATTAATTCTTAAACCATCTTCATTTTACCCCCCCCCCACTTTTATGTCAAGAAAAAACAAAAAACCAACCGAATAAACGACTGGTTTTTTGATTTTAGGTTACTCCAAAATTTCTCGTCCCAACTTTTTAGCTTCATCGACAAAAAACTTTTGCCATTTTTTATTATCCACTTTCTTTATCATTCTGGGGTAATCTTTGATTGTTTCGGCTTTTAAAAACTGAGCACCTAATTGCAATAAATCGACGTGCCAATCGAATTTTATTTTGGCTTTTTTAACCAGCTCGGCGGTCGTAAATTTTTCTTTTTTCGAAATGAAATAAAGGTCAATAAAATCTCTGGAACGCGGATTTTGATAAATGGTGAAAATTTTGTTTACGGCGATATCGAGCAAGCTGTCAACAAAAAGCCGCCCGACTTTTTTTGTTTTTTCAATTCTTGGAAAAGGAAAAAAAGTAAATTCTGTTTTTATAATCTCGCCATCTTTCAAATGAAGAAAAAATAAATTTCGATTAAAACTTTGCTGATTATCAATTTTCTTAATACCAACTCTTTTACCGATCGATTTCAAAAAAACAAAAATCGATTGCGAATCAACTTCCGTTTCCGAAAAAAAATCCAAATCTTCCGACAAACGGTGGTGCAGATAAAATTCAGCCAAAGCCGTGCCGCCGGTTAAATAAAAATTCCAACAAATATCACGATTAGCCGAAATCTCCAGCAATAATTCTTTTTGCTTTTTACTTAAAATTGTCTTTAACCCCATAAAAGCCATTTAAGATATTTTTTTTTGGCCGGATCAATTTTAAGCTGCATCCAATATTTCTTCAACTCACTTTTTTTTATTTTTTTTCCGGTCAAACCAAAATTTATTGTCTGTGACAGTTGCCAAACAATATAAGCCTCCTTGTCCTTTTTTAATTCTTTTGTATCGGTTGACCAATTATACATGTGGTAATTATAACAAATTTTCAACAAAAAATCAACCGCGCAAACGATTGATTTTTTAATTTCTATTTATTGATTGACGCGTTCGGAATATTCGCCGGAATCAGTGTTTACATTAATCTCTTCGCCTTCCTTTAGAAAAATTGGCACTCGAACTTTCAAACCGTTATCGAGTTCGACTTCTTTGGAAATATTTCCAGAAGCCGTGTCGCCCTTAACAGCTGGTGGGGCGGAAATAATTTTGTATTGGATTTTGGTTGGTAGGTTGATAGTGAGCGGGGTTTCGCCGTGCATGATAATCATGACTTCCAGACCTTCTTTCAAAAATTTCACATCGTCGCCGATGTCGGCGGTACTGAGCTGAACTTGTTCGTAAGTCTGGTTATCCATGAAAGTATAAAAACTTCCGTCGGTGAAAAGATACTGCATTTTTTTATACTGCACGTCTTCGAAGTCGAGCGATTCGGCTGACTTAAAATTTTGTTCGACAATTTTTCCGGTTTTAATATTTTTGGCCCGAGTGCGGACGAATGAACTACCTTTACCAGGCGAAACGCGCTGAAAATCGACGACTACCCAGAGTTCATTATTCAAACGAAGCACGGTACCTTTTTTGATGTCATTTGGTGAAGACATAATTTGGAAATGTCCAATGTCAAATTGATCGAATGTCAAACGATGGAAGTTATTTCTTTAAACTGTCATTCTGAGCCAAAGAAGAATCTCGCTTGCCACTTCGTAGCTCAACGCGAGCGAAGAGTGGCCTCGTAACTCAACCAGAAGAATCTTCCTTCAATTGACATTTGACATTAAATACTTTGACATTTTCGATAATTATCTCTGAATAAACGGCAACAAAGCCATAACGCGAGCGCGTTTGATGGCGGTGGCCAATTCGCGTTGGTGTTTGGCGCAAACACCGCTGCGGTGGCGAGGTACGATTTTGGCAAAGGAAGAAGTGAAACGACGCAGGAAAGTGGAATCCTTATAATCGATTTCAATTTTTTTGTTGACACAAAACGAACAGTGGCGCTGTCTGACCACGACGTTTTTCTTATTATTGTTATTATTATCTCTCATAGAATTATAGTAAACACTTTGTCATTCTGAGCCCTCGCGAAGAATCTTGTTAAATTGACGATGTAACGAGGCCACCCTCCGCTCGCGTCGAGCTACGGAATGGCAAGCGAGATCCCTCTCTGGCTCGGGATGACAGGATGTTTTATTTTAAAAAGGAATATCTTCAACCTTAATTTCGGTTGTTGGATCAATAGAAGGATCATCGCCCAACGATGGGGTTGGAGCAAAACTGCTACCGGCACTACCAGCGCCGCCGACACCACCGGCGCGATCAAGAATTATGGCATTCTCGGCGACAATTTCTGTACGGTAACGTTTAACACCGTCCTGACCTTCCCAATCACGGGTTTGCAAACGACCTTCAATATAAACTTTTTTGCCCTTGGCCAAAATCTGACCACAAATTTCTGCCAGCTTACCCCAAGCCACAACGTTATGAAATTCCGCCTTATCTTGTCGAACACCAGCTTGGTCAGTCCAACTGCGATTAGTGGCCACACCGAAAGTACAAACAGTTTGACCAGAGGCGATTTGTTTGATTTCAGGATCGCGAGTTAAGTTACCTAAAATAGTTGCGCGGTTCAAAGAAAACATATGTTCGAAATTATTTAATTATTTAATTATTGAATTTTGGATTAAATGTTCTCAGAAATGTTTACATCTAAAATCTCGTCGAGTTTTTTGTCGAGTTCTTCCATGGACAATGGTTTTTCGTCACGCACCACCGGTTCGGTTTCTGGAACTTTAGCGGCGACAGCTGACCTGACCGGAGTTTCAACACGTCGAGCGGCATGGCGGTTTTCTTCGTCCTCCTCGGACAAAGGAGCCACATAAGACTCAAGGTCAAAGGAACGTTCTGGAATGCCTTTTGGCAATTGAATAATCATGTGGCGCAAAACCTCTTCGGCTAAACGCAATTGATTATCAACTTCGGCCACAATGGTCGATTCTGACCATTCTTCGCCGGCTGGGGCTACCTCAAAATAGCTGAGGATGTAGGAACCGTGACGAGTTTGCTTAATTGGATAAGCCAAACGAATGCGACCCAAGTTATCTTCTTTCATAACTTTGGCCCCGGATTTTTCGACCAAGCCTTTAACCTTGGTCTGAATTCCCTCAACCTCAGTATCGGTATACCGAGTTGGAAGAATGTAGAGTAATTCGTACATCATATGTACATTTGCCGTCCCCCGACTTGTCCTCCGAAGTTTTAACGAAGGAGGAAGCTCGCCTCGAGCGAAGGGGGAAACCCAGTAAAAAATTAAGCCACTGGGTTATGGACGACTATTAATAAGTCGCTGAAAGTTTAGTATATTTGCTGGATTTGGTCAAGGAAAGTGGGTGAGTTTGGGGCATTAAGGCATTGTGGGGGCGTTAAAGGGCGTTAGGGGGTTAAGCACCTGTCATCCTGAGCCAGTCTTCGATAGGCCTCAGACCATGAGCCCAGTCGAATGGAGAAGGATCTCGCCGCGTGATGCCGATCCAAAAAAAATCAGGCCGCTGCACGAGTGGTGGCAGATGGCCTGGGTTGTGTTGGATTGGTAGCTGTTACCACCTTTCCTTGTTCTCCTCCTCGACTCGCACGCGGAGCACCCCTTCCAACTCAGCCACTCTCATGGAGAATGGCATGAGAGCTGTGCACGGGCTATTTCCGAGCCATTCGCGCAAAAAGCTCCTGGATTCGGTGAGATAACGACGAACCGTCGATTCTTTCACACAAAATATTCGGGCTGTTTCCGCAACAAGCACGCGCCTTGGGCACAGTTCTTTCCTACTCATTGCCACTTGGTAGAAGTAAAGAAGCACGTCTCGGTGTGATTTCCAAAGTCCGCCGATCTGCTCATCGATGGCCGCCGCAAGACTCTCTTCAGCTTTCGGGCAAACACGCTGGCGGGCTCGGGTAGTTTCAATCACCCAACCTATCAGGTCAAGACTGCCGCCGAAGGGTATGATCTTCCCATCGGCAATTGCTTGAAGGAAGGTGTGAAAGAGCGCGTCGTAGTCGGTGGCTCCGACGAAGATTTCCGGCCACAGGTCGTGCACCAGGTACACTTGCCACGCTTCCAAACGCGATGTCGAATCCGTAAGGCGGTCGACGGTATCAAGAGCTGCTCGAAACCTGGCGAGTTCGGTTTGGTATCCGAGAAGCTCCTCCAGCATTTCGCGAAGGACTCGGTCTGGGATTCCTTCATTGGTTTGGTTGAGAAGCAGGCTTGCCAGTTTTTTCCACGAGGTGGAAAAACGTTCCGAAACCATCGCACGATTATCGATTCTCCTGACCTCGTCGACATGACGATCGACACACCCTCGCACACGCAAGCGATAATGAGGCGGAGCTTCGATTTCACAGAGAGGCCAGCCGAGTTTGAGGAGTTCTTGGAGCGCGAACCAGAGGGCAGAATCAGTAACATGGATGTTCACGAATTCTCCTTTTTTGCGCTTTTGCGCAGTAAGCGGATGGAAAAGACCTTTGTCAAAACCGTTGATTAACTTAACAGATGGTTAGTTTTATTGCAATTCGCACCCCAAAAAAATATCCACAAACGTCTTTTTTATAGCTGTGATAAGCTGGCTGTGGTTTGAGAAACTTTTTCCTGTGGAGGAGAGACGAAATGCCCAATGCATGTCTGTTTGACCCTGGAATTGTGATTGTTCCTGGCTGCATGTTTTCTGGCAAAACAGAGGAGCTGGTCAAGAAAGCCAGACTCTGTGGCTATGCTGGAATCAGGTTCCAGACCTTCTTGCCAGCCATTGATACTCGTGCCGACAGAAGCCTTCGCGAGGTGTTTCCAGACACAATTTCCTTCAGCTCTTCCGAAGAATTGATAGCCTTTGCCGAGGCAAACCTCGATGTTCCGGTCATGATAGTCGACGAAGACCAATTCGGCGATGAGAATCTTCCGGAAGTATTTGATATCTTAGCTAGAAAATATCGACGTCGGGTTATCGGCGCCGGACTTCCTCTTGACTATCTAGGCAAACCCTTTGGCCCCATGCCAAAACTCCTGACAATGGCCACAGAACTTCGTCCACAATACGCGGTTTGTTTCAAATGTGGTCGCGGGGATGCCACGCGCAGTCAACGAAGGGTTAGATTCGAAGGACAGGTTCTAGTTGGCAGCAAGGAGGCTTACGAGGCGCGTTGCATCACCTGCTTCGATCCGGAAGAATATCTTCGTTAATTCCTCGTTTCCTCCTGTTCTTTTCTTGCATCTCCTCCTGGTCGCCCACGCGACCTTTTTTATTTGTCATAAATTATCCAAAACAACCAAATCAGAGCAAATAGCCATTCGCCTCTACGATAATTATTAAATTCAACATTCCATAATTCATAAATTCAATAATTAAACCACCGGGGCTTTATTTCACGACACATTTATGCTAAACTTTTTTCATATGAATTTTTTCGTTCTCGGTTCTCACCCGGCTTTATCGATCGCTGAAATTGCCACCATTCTTGGGCCAGGTAAAGATTATTCTAAAGCCTCCAAAGAAATTTTATTACTCGACGATGTTGACCAAACTCCGGAAGTTCTTCAAGAACGCCTGGCGGGTACGGTTAAAATCGGCAGCATTGTCGGTGAAGTAAAAAAAATAAATCAGGCTGAAGTGGCTGATCTTATTGTTTCTTTAATTCCGGCCGCCCAACGCAGTGCCGACCGAGCAGATGATGTTGAAGCCAAAAGAATCTCGTACGGTATCAGTACTTATTCCTGCGGTGCGCCAATTAATGAACTGGCCGGTGAAGGCAAACGTCTTGGTATGGCCGTCAAAAAAAGATTAAAAGAAAACGGTCTCTCGTCACGTTTTGTTTCTTGCAACACCAGCGCTCTAACCACTGCGGCTGTAACCGGTGAAAAACTTTTGGAAACCGGCGGCGAGTTTGTACTCATTGCCATGCCGGGGAAAATTCTCATCGGACAAACCCGAACCGTTCAAGATTTTGTCGCTTGGTCAAACCGCGATTACGGTCGACCAAAACGCGATACCAAATCCGGCATGCTGCCACCAAAACTCGCCCGCATGATGATCAACCTTTCCAGAGCCGATGTCGACAAAGCCACAATTCTCGATCCGTTTTGCGGTTCCGGCACTGTGCTTATGGAAGCGGTGCTTATGGGTTTTCAGCACGTTATAGGCAGCGACATTTCTGAAAAGGCGATAGAAGATACCCGAGCTAATTTAGACTGGCTGGATCAAAACGAAGATGGTGATATTAAAGTGGTCAGACTTCTAACCAAATCTGTTGAAACTCTAAAAGAAGATTTAAAACAAAATGTCGAGGCCGTCGTCGGTGAAACTTATCTTGGCCCACCACTTTCTGATCGTGAAACACCAGCTCGCATCAAAAAAATCATGGACGAGCTGACTCAACGTACCGCCAGCGCCTTAATGTCCGTCCGCCATCTTTTAAAAAGTGGCGGCCTGGCCGTGATTGCTATTCCGGCTTTTCAATCAGCCGGACAAGTTCAATACTTACCCACCGCAAAAATTATCCAAGACGCCGGTTTTAAAATCACCAAAGTTTTACCCGAATCCTTACCAAACGAATTAAAAATCCGAACCCCGGCTGGCGGCTTATTGTACGCCCGAAAAGAACAGCGGGTGGGCCGAGAAATTTTGGTTTTGAAGGTTTAGAAGGAGCGCGAATAACGAATTTTATTACGAATTTACGAATATACAAATATTGAATCAGTGTCACGCGGCGAGATCCTTCTCTGGCTCAGGATACCCGTTAAAGGACGTCGTCAAGTGGATATCTCTAAACTTGAGTTCCAAAACTAAACTTTGCGTGATCATACGGTTGTTTGGTTTCAATGGTTTT
>JAGVPA010000031.1 GCA_020052445.1 bacterium | reverse complement strand
TTGCCTTAAAGTCCAAATTGTATCTCTGTGCCATCAGATCCAGTATGAACGAACTCACGCGATTGAGACAGAGTCATGGGTGGAGTGCGTAAGGTGAGTAAATTATTTTAATGTGTCAATTGTTGTGTGTTAAAGTACACACGCTCAAATAACACATTCTTATCTTATCTGACCAAAACAAAAAGGATCAGACCTACAAAAAATCAAAAAAAATATCCAGGATGTTTCCTGGGGAGTGAATTTTTGGTCGGTTTTCTATTCCTGAAGATAGACCACGACCTTTTCCAACAGACCCCGAATATTGCTCTTGGCACCGTCTTGCCAAGAGGAGTCTGTCGAGTAGAAGACCTCGGCGAGTTCCTGGCAATACGTTAACCACTCATACCCGTCGATCAAACAGGCATCGAAGGCTCGATTCGCAACAGCTCTTCGACAGAGTGCCAGGTAGACGCTGACAGGATCGATCCTTCCTTGCTCGGCGTTGATGGCCAACCAGCCATCGTGACGTCCGGCGTAACCCATAAGGCTACCAGTAACCGCAGTCGGGATCGCTGGTCCTGAGTATGGAAACTGAATATCTTCACCGAAAACCGAACGAGCTACAGCCGTCATCTCCGACTGACGGTTCAGACACATAACGGTTTGTTGACCATCTGGTCCAAGACCGGTATGGAGGTCGACGACAACCACACGGTTCGAGGCCAAGTCGCTGATCCGGTCGAGGACGCCCTGGAAGACATTGGTTGTGTACCCCTCCATCAGCCCGGTATAAAACGGGGCGCCGGGAATAGCACTCTGTCCCGATGACAAAACAGCCTGGGCTTCTCTGGCCCCTCCCAATCTTGAGGCAACTTGACCGATGCTTGCCCTCGTAATCAGTTTCGGTTGATCCGGCATGATCAGGTGCTTTATTCCAAGCAAAGCTGAATCGTTTCTGGGGTCCACCACTGGATCCTTTCGACGATTCGGATCGGCGCCATCTTCATCCGCACGGTCCATCCAGGCCGCGCCGTGAGCGTTCACGGCATAGACTACCAACAGGTGACCACGGAATCCAAGACCGTCGAAAACTGATGGTGTCTTGAATATTTGTTGGACACCGCCCAGTTCAATGCCATGGACGCCGGTCACGACAGCCAAAGTTCCGAACCTTGGGTCACCTCGTCTTAGGTGAATCAAGGTAAAGATGGCACGGCCGCTCGGGCTCTTGGCCCAGGGATGAGGCTGGGTTTCAACCGCCCCAAACAGGCCATTGAAATCATCCGCACCGCGAAAATATAGACGTTCCATTTCTTGGGCGATGGCTTTTGGAACTTGACGCATGGGGATCTCCTTTCTTTTTGATTTTCCCTTTTTAGAACACAGATTCCATTGTGTTCAAAAAGCGAAAATCAAAAAGAAAATAACAAAAGTTTTTTACACTATTTTATCTTTTCTGTCAATAACCCGGTTCCATGTGAAAAAACTACCGGATACTTAACCTTGGCCACGTTTTTACAAACCAATTCTTCTCTTATCATCTTCCCCGTTCTTACATCAATTATTTGTCGGAATAATTTATTTTCTCGCATGGTTTTACCAGTTTTTTCATCGAGAAAAAATCGATGGTCTCGTTCGACAATGTGGTACCTGGTCGGCAACTGTCGATCAGCGAGAATCTCGCCGTGTAAAAATTCTTCATCGAGCCAGACTTTGATTTCGAAAGTTGCTTCGGTATCATTTCGAAATTGCAGGTCGACGTAATTATAAAAAACCGTGGCCCCGCTTGCGAACGGCAGAGTTCGACCGGAATCCGGGAAAGCGTCGAAACTGTGGCGGTGACGTTCGGTGATGGTGAGCGGGGTGTGAATGGCCATCCAGTAGAGTAAATTAGCCAACTGACACAAGCCGCCACCTACACCAGCAATCACCTCACCTTGGGACAACAGCATGCCTTCCACGTAACCTCGACGAGCCAATGGCTCACCAATCAGATTCCAATAAGAGAAAGTTTCACCCGGTTTAATTAAAACTCGATGAATCGTTGGCGCCGCCAAACTAAGGTTCTTAATTTTTTGCTGTTGTAACCGAACATCAGAGTTACCAAGTTTGCGAATCAAAACAGATTTGTGAGTAAAAATTTTAAAAAGCAAATCAATCTCGGTTTTCTCACAGGCAAATTTTTTAAAACTTAAAATCTCGCTAAGTTGCCAAATCAATCGATGTCGCAAGACATTAAGGTTATACAAAAAAGGATGTTCAATTCTAGAAATTTTCATAGCATCCTTTTTAACGGGTGGTTTGGTTTTTTATTACGGGTGGTGGGGGCGCAATGGGCTCAAATGGAACAATGGGGGCATTTGAAACCAACCCCTTTGAACCATTTGACACCTTTGCCACCCCTTGAGCCACTTAACCCAAAAAATACTCCCACCCCGGCTGCCAGGCCTTTCGTTTTCGCCAGTCTTCGGCAAAAGCCTGTTCCCAGGTTTTATTTTTCAAAAGTACATCGAAAGCCAGCTGTGGTGCTTTATGGGCGACGATGGCGACGTGTTTGTCATCGTAATTTTCTTTTCGGTTTTTTACATCTTCGTAGCTTTCACCATTAGGAAATCTGGTGATAATGTTTTGCTCTTGGAGCGGTTCGACGATACTTGAGGGTTGAGTGTTTAAATCACCATAATCACATTCGCGCAATCTCGAATCTTGAATTATCGGCAGCCCCCCCATATCGCCAAAAGTTAATTGAGCCGAATCAACAGCTCGTTTCAAATCCGAACAAAAAACCACGTCGAATTTTTTATCGGCGATTTGGTTTTTCAATTCAATCGATTGTTTGACGCCGAGTTCGGAAAGTCCAACATCAAAACAACCGGAAGAAATTTCTTTTTCATTATCAGTCGTGGTGCCATGGACGAAGTAGGTGATTTGGGTGGACACAGATGGTTGAATTAGTGAATTTTCAAATTATCGAATTTTCGAATTATGGAGGTTTATCTTTAGTAAGCGGTTGTACGGATTCGGTGATAGGGTTTATCTTCAGGAAATTTTTCTTGGGTGGCTATAAATATTTTTGTTTTCTTATTTGGCCTTTTTGCCATTCATCATCTAAATAATAATTATGTTTAGCCGCAAGTTCCAATAATAAATAAAGGATATCGTATATTTGGTGACGATATTCATTGTCATCGTCACGGAATTTCCTAATGATTAATAGTTTGTTGTCGATTTCGTTAAGAATATCATCTTCGGTAAATTTATCTTCTTTAAGAGACCTCTGCAAAACTCTAAAAAAAACTTATCCCGATTTTAACCTGTTTGCGAAGGCAGAAATGTGGTAAAATACAGCTGTAATAAGCTAAGTTTTAA
>JAGVPA010000010.1 GCA_020052445.1 bacterium | reverse complement strand
GTGAATTGGTCTATAAATTCTTGAAGAGACTCCGGATGTTGTTTTTTCATCTTTTAATCATACTCTGAGTGGTTAGGGGTGACAAGCGCCTACCCCAGATTATTTAATAAGTTCGTCTTTATACGATTTTGTTTTTGCTTACGCAATTTATAATGTTTTTTTCAGCCTTCGTGGCCTTTCGATTTTTCAAATTTCGATACTTCTTTCGTGGTGGGCTTTAACAGCCATGGTGTTTGAAATTCCTTCCGGCGCTCTGGCTGATTATTGGAGTCGTAAAAAAATGCTGGTGATTGCTCCGTTGATTAAAGCGCTTTGTTTTGCTGTTTGGTTTTTGGCTGACGGTAACTTTTATCTTTATGCCCTGGGTTTTCTGTTTTGGAGCATTGGAAGTTCGTTTGTCTCGGGGACAACTGAAGCCTTGTTGTATGACGAGCTGGTGGTGTTTAAGAAAGAAAACGAATACGAAAAAGTACTTGGAAAGAAAAAAACTTTTTTTCACGGCGCTTTGGCCATCTCTACAATTTTAGGTGGTTTTATTGCGTATTATAATCTTGACTGGGCCATAATATTTTCGGTGATTCCTCTTTTTCTTTCCGCTGTTTTCGCATCATTTATAAAAGAAACACCGAAAGTAAAATCGACCGAAGAAATTAATTATTTCGAGTACATTAAAATTGCCTATCGAGAAGTTAAAGGTAGCAAAGTTTTGTTGTTTCTTTTTGCTTATTCCTTTGGACTTTCGATTTTTGGTCATCTTGAAGAGTTTGATCAGTTGTATTATCAAATTGCCGGGCTACCGATTTTTGCTTTTGGTTTAGTTGGCTTTCTGTGGTCAGCTTTGAATTCTGTCGGTTCTTATTATGCCCACAAGTTTAAGAAAGCTATTTGGATTTTTTATGTTGGTCCACTTTTAACGGTAGTTCTTTTATTTTTTGTTGGTTACAAACCTAGTATTTTAATGATTAGTGTTCTTTTGCTTTCTTATTTTATTACCTCGCCACTTAGAATTTTGATTGACAGTCGACTTCAAAACAGCATTAGTTCGGTCGGAAGAGCCACTGTTACATCAATTAGTAATTTATTGATTTGTTTTTTTGGTGTAATTTTAACACCAATTTTCGGAATGATTAGTCTGATGTGGAATCTTCAAGCAATTTATATCTCAACAAGTGTTTTTTTGTTGATTTTTACGTTATGGGTTTTTAGTAATAAAAAAATGTTTGGTTCGATTAAACCAAACATTTGATTAATTCGTTCTTTTAATTTTTAGATGACATCTCGACAACGTTTCGCAACAGCATCGCCACCGTCATCGGCCCAACTCCGCCCGGCACTGGTGTCAGCCAACCAGCCACCGGTTCAACCGACGGTTGATCGACATCGCCGACCACTTTTTTGCCAACTCGAGTTGTACCGACGTCGATGACAATCGTTCCGGTTTTTATCATCTCGCCAGTTATTAAATTCGGTTTGCCGACAGCGGTAACAATAATATCGCTGTTTTTTATTTTTTCTTTTAAGTCGGGATCTTCGGCTGAAACAATTTTGGTAATTATTTTTTTACGAGCAAGAATTGCCTCAAAAGGTCGGGCGAAAATCTTGCTCATAACCAGAGCGGCTTTTTTATCAGTTAAAGATTCGTTTGTTGTCTCGAGCAAGTTTGTGACTCCGAGAACAACTGGAGAAATAATACAAGGTTTATTGTTTTCCAGATTGAGTAAATTTTCCGGATGAAAACCGTCAACATCTTTTTTGGGATCGATGGCGGCGATAATTTTATCAGTGTCCTGATTTGGTAATGGAAGTTGAACCAAAATACCATCGACGTTTTGACGATGATTAAGTTCGTTTATTTTATTTAAAATTTCTTCATCGGTAGCCGAGGTGGGGAAGAGATATTTTTCAAAATGAATACCGACCGAAAGGCAGGCCTTTTCTTTTAAAGAAACATAAAGATGCGAAGCCGGATCATTGCCAACCAAAATAACCGCCAAGCCAGGTTTTTTTGGCAGGTGTTCAATATAGTCCTTAAGACTCGAACGAATTTGGGCGGCAATTATTTTGCCGTTGAGAAGTCGCATAGAGGGGTTACGAATCAACGAATATTAAATTAAATCACGCGGCGAGATCCCTCTTTGACTCGGGATGACAGTTGGTTGCGTCAACATTCGTTGATTTCCCGCCGACGGTGGCCTTTGGCGGGATCCCGTCCGAACCTAAGAGGCGGGACGTGTCAAAATTCGTGATTCGTAACGTAATCAATTATACCACCAGCCACATCAATACCGGTAGCCAATTCCAAACCTTCGAAACCTGGTCGGGCATTTACTTCAAGAATCATTGGCCCGCGATTGGAGCGGATAATGTCGACACCGGCGATTTCTAGGCCGACGGCTTTGGTGGCGCGAACGGCAATGTCTTTTTCGGTTTCAGTTAATTCAATCGGTCGACCAGCTCCACCGGCGTGAATATTGGAACGAACATCACCGGGTTTGGCTTCGCGCTCCATGGCGGCCAGAATTTTTTCGCCAGCCACAAAAACTCGAATATCCTTACCTTCAGCTTCTTTAATAAATTCTTCTAGAAGGACAGGGATTTTTTGGGTGACGGTTAAATAATCAACAATCGGCAAAACTGTTTCCAAGTTCTCGGCCAAAAAAACACCTCGACCGCCGGAACCGTTTGGAGTTTTGACAACTAGGGGAAAACCAAGAGCCAGAGTTTCGGTTGAGACCGAGGCAATATCTCGAATAATCGAGGAACGCGGCATTGGCAGACCGGCTTGAGAAAGTAAAAGTTTGCGAGTCAATTTATTTTTTGTAGCGGCTGAAGTTAGAGTGTTGCTGTTGATAATTTTATAACCGGCTGACAAAAGCATGTCGACAGTTGTCGAATGCAAACCAAAGTCCTCGATGAAATTGGTTCGAGCAATAAAAACGTCGCAAGCCGGCATGGGTTCATTGTCATAAAAAATTTCCATTTTTCCATCACGCTCGCGAAAAGAAAAAAACGGTTCGCAAAAAATTCGCGCTTCCAGCCCGCGGGCCAAAGCTGCCTCAAAAATTTTTTTAGTTTCGTATGGCGGTTCGGTTTCTTTGGTCTGCGGTCGACCAAAAGTAAGAATGCCAATTTTCATAACGGGGAGAGTATAGCGAATTTTATGCTAAAAAACAAGGTTTTTATGGTCGGTTGGTTGACAATAATCCCATTTTGTATTATCTTCCATGGTCAATATAGGAACAGACACTCAGTCTGTTTGCTTGCGACGGAGGCGGTGATGCCTAGATTCTATTCCATTCGCAATCTACTTCTTCTGCTCATCTTGACCACGACCGTGTGGTTGATCGATATGGACTCGGTCACCGAGCATCCGGTTCTGATCGAATGCGGCTGGTACCTGTGGCCGACGTTCCTGGTCCAGATACTGGTTGTTACCATGATCATGTGTTCTTTCTTTATCTCCAACATGAGGCTGGAGATGGACTGGACCAAGATCTGGTGGCGTCGGTGGTTGGGGAAAACCTTGGTAGATGTCGCCTGGCTGACTTTCATGTTGGCAATAGCCTGGACATTTGTGTGGCTCATTCTCTACGCGGCTACCGGAAGCCAAATGCCGGTGAATTCTGAGGACAATTTTGTTCTCTTGAACACCGTCTGTCTGGGAGTTCCAGCCCTGGTTCTGTTCATTCTCGGCCGTGAGATTGGTCGGAAAAAGTAGACCTGACCCATACAAGCCCAGACAACACGAGTCTCGATCTTCATCGAGATTTTTTATTTGGTCCTCACCCCAGGCACCCCTCTCCTAGCCCTCCTTCGCCGGGCTACGACAGGGCAGGCAGGAGAGGAGTTTGGGTTGGAAGTGAATTGGAGGTTTGATTTTAAGAGTGATATACTTTAATAAATTAAATTTCTACTATGAAAATATCTTTTCACGGGGCGGTTCGGGAGGTGACCGGTTCTTGCCATTTGCTTGAGGTTAAGGATTCAAGCGGTCAGGTCAAGAAAATTTTGATTGACTGTGGTATGTTTCAGGGCGAAAAATTTTCTGAGGAAAAAAATCAGGAGGCTTTTACTTTTGAGCCAAAATCTTTGGACGCGGTTTTGGTAACTCACGCTCACCTCGACCACATCGGTCGTTTGCCAAAATTATTACACGACGGTTACGCCGGAGATTTTGTCACCACTTTGCCAACTTGTGCTTTGGTGCCGGTGGTGCTCGAAGATTCGTTTGGTATCATGGAAGAAAACGCTCGTCGCAACCATGAAGCGATTTTGTATTCAATGGAAGACGTGGCGGCGGTTCATGAACGTTGTCGTGGTATTGGTTATCATGAACAAATAACTATTGCTCCAGGCATCACGGCTATGTTTCATGAAGCCGGTCATATTTTGGGCTCGGCTTATATTTCGATTGAGGCAGAAGGGAAGCGAGTGATTTTTTCCGGTGATATCGGCAACGATAACGTGCCAATTTTGGCTGACACCGAACCTATCTCTCAGGCCGACGTGGTGATTTGTGAATCAACTTATGGCCACAGATTGCACGAGGAAGCCGGTGAACGCACTCGTTTGCTTCGGCAATATCTTTCGGAAACTTTGCTTAAAGGCGGCACACTGCTCATCCCATCATTTTCCATTGAACGAACTCAAGAACTGCTTTACGAGTTGAACAATCTTTTGCTCCACGATTTAAAAACCAACGTACCAATTTTTCTCGACAGCCCGATGGCTATTAAAGCCACCGAGATTTATCGCCACTTCAAAAATTATTTGCAATTCGCCGCGCCGGTACTTTCTGATCCCGATGGTGATTTTTTCAGTTTTCCAAATTTGCGCGAAACTCTGCGAGCCGAAGATTCCAAAACCATCAACACTGTTCCGGCCCCAAAACTAATCATCGCCGGTTCGGGCATGATGACCGGTGGTCGAGTCATGCACCATTTGATTCGCGTTTTGCCGGACGCAAATAGCACCGTCCTCATCATCGGTTACCAAGCCAATGGTTCACTCGGTCGCCGAATTTACGAAGGTGCAAAACACGTTCGAGTTTATGGACAAGATTTGCAAGTCGAAGCCAGTGTCAAAGCCATCGGCGCCTTTTCCGCTCATGGTGACCAAACTAAATTAACTCGCTGGTTGCAACCGGAAAAAGGTAATCTACCAAAAATCTTTTTGGTCCACGGCGATCCCGAGGCTCAAGACATTTTTGCAACTCACTTGAGACATAATCTGAAAGCCGAAGTGGTGGTGCCGGAATTAGGGGAAAGTTTTGAGATTTAAAGTGGTCCTTTTGTTGGTGACCCCTCACCCCATCCCTCTCCCGACCGGAGAGGGGGATTAATTTGTTTTTTTGTCTTGAATTTTGATTCTCCCGCCGTCGTAGAACTTTGACGGGATCCCGCCAAAAGCCACTGTCGGCGGGAAAATGATTTACTGATGGACATGATATTGGTTTGGATTGGCGAGGTAAGAAGCCGGTAATCATTTTAATCATTTCCCGCCGACAGCGGCTTTCCTCCTTCGCTGGGCTACGGAAGGACAGGTTGGCAGGATCCCGTCCGAACCTAAGAGACGGGACGATTCTCGCCGAGTCCACCAAAAATCGGCACCAGCCAACCCCGCTTCTTGCAAGAGGCGGGGTTTGGTTTTTTTGGTTGTACCTATTGACAAACGGCGATTTTTGTGATAAAAAGAAGCGCTTGCACGATGACGCCGGGTTACAAGGTTTCTCAACAGAAATTTATTAAACTCGGAATCGTTTATTAAAGAGTGTTTTTTCAAAGGTTCAAAATTAAAGAATAGCTGCTGAGCTTATGGTTTCTGGTTTCAAGGATCGACTTAGTTGCCTCAATAATTATTTTCGAAATTACTTATAATGCTCGTGCAAGAGCATCGGACGATCGCCTGCCGGCGGCGATCGTCTCCACCTCGCAAGATGAGCCGGAGGATACAATGGCTTACACCGTTGTCCAAATCAAAGGGGAAAAGGCAGTCCATTTCCTGAGCCTTCATGTCCAGTCGGAGAGTTGTGGGGATTCTGATCCCATTCTCTGCGGGCCTTTTGCTGGACCTAAGGAGGCCGTGGGCTTCGCAAACCAGTTGAAGGAACGGCTGTTGCCGTCTCAACGTCTGGTGGCTTCTGGTAGAGACGAAAGCGTTCTTACCGAAGGTCATGAAGTCTTGATTCCAGAAGAAGCTATCAACTTCTTCGTTAACGCATAGAACTCTCGAACACTCTTCGGGAAATGGTTCGCCCCTCGGGTCTTGCTGATCCGAGGGTATTGTTTTTTTTGCTTATTTTCGGTTTTTTGAGTATAATTTTTTTGTATGATTGCTTTTGAATGGGTAAATTCGGCTATTGGCATAATTCCTGTCAAAGATTTTTATTGTCCGAGTCGCGATATCGCGGAAGCTAGAACAGAAAAACTTCCGGCACTTTTAGTTTCTGTTGGTTGGCCTGAAGATTTGGCCGAATTGTTTTCTGCCACAGTCAGTGAACTGGTCGGCAATTGTTTTGATCATAATGTTGGTCAGTGGAAAGACGTGCAAGGTTGTTGGTTTGAAGCGCAAATCGAGCCGAGTTTTGTTCGGGTTTTTATTGCCGATCGCGGTCAAGGAATTTTAACCTCTTTGCAAAGAGTTTTGTCGGATTTAAATGATCCAATTGAAGCGCTTAAAAAAGCTTTTACGGAAATAATTACCGGTCGTGCTCCGGAAAAACGCGGTAACGGTTTGAAATTTGTTATTCGTTCGTTACAAAAAATTCCCAATGTTAAATCGTTTGTGTTTATTTCCGATTCAGCCAAACTTTCTTTTAACGATTCAATTGATATTTTGTACATAGATTCACATCTTGAAAAAATTGAACCTATTAAAGGCACTTATTCGGAAATTTTAATCAAAAAAATATGAGAATTGACGTTAGTAAATTCGGTACCGTTTTACTTTCTCGTCCAGCCGGACGCGAGGCTTTTTTAAGTGCGCGCGCCTATTCCGTGCCTAAAGAAAACATTGAAACAATTGAGCTTGATTTTTCTCGGGTTAAAGTTTTGACCCCATCTTGGGCCGATGAATTTGTTAGTGGTTTTCTAGAAACTTTTGGGTCAAGATTAGAAATAATCGAGGGTGATAATTTAAGTGTTAAAACGACTTTTGAGACACTTAACGCCATAAAGTAAAAAAACAAAAAAACCGAAAAAATTGCTTATTTTCGGTTTTTTGATACAATTTTGGTGCAAGTTTTATTGGTTTTTGAGGAAATGAAGGTTATTGATAAATTTTAAAAGTCGTCTTATATGAAAAAGCCCCCATTAAGGACGGAACCTTAAAAGGGTCTCTTTCTTAGTGTTTACAATAAAATTATATCACGTTATCTCTTTTTGTTAATAGTCCGATGTTGAAGCTATATGATGGATCAATCGAAAATTCGTAATTTCTGTATTATCGCGCATATCGATCACGGTAAGTCGACTTTGGCTGACCGGTTGCTTGAGGCGACCGGGGCGGTCGATAAACGTAAAATGAAGGACCAGATTTTGGACTCCATGGATTTGGAACGCGAGCGCGGTATCACGATCAAACTCGCTCCGGCTCGCATGCAACACAAGGGTTTTACTCTAAACCTTATTGATACGCCGGGTCACGTCGATTTTACTTATGAAGTTTCTCGTTCCCTCGCAGCGGTCGAAGGCGCGATTCTTTTGGTTGATGCGACTCAGGGGGTTCAGGCTCAAACGGTGGGAAATTTATTTTTGGCCATGGAGGAGGATTTAACCTTGATTCCGGTTTTGAACAAAATCGATTTGCCGGCAGCTGAGGTGGAAAAATATACCGCCGAGCTAGTTCGTCTTCTTGGTTGCAAACCAGAAGAAATTCTTCAAGTCAGTGGAAAAACCGGTCAAGGAGTTCCAGAACTTCTGGACGAAATTATCAAACTCATTCCACCACCAACCGGTCCAGAAAATGCCGCTACTCGAGCTCTGGTTTTCGATTCCAAGTTTGATGATTACCGCGGTGTGGTGGCTTACGTGCGAGTGGTTGACGGTACCATTAAAAAAGGTGATATTTTGCGCTTGGTAAATACTCAAGCGGAAAGTGAAATTCTTGAAGTTGGTTCGCTCGGCGCCGGCGGCTATACTCCGTTGCCAGAACTTGAAACCGGTCAAATCGGTTACGTCGTCACTGGTCTTAAAGATATCGCTTCCTGTCGCGTTGGTGATACTCTGACCCTTGCCAAAAATCCAACTGAAAGTCCATTGCCTGGTTACAAAGAAGTTCGACCCATGGTTTTTGCCGGAATTTTTCCACAGGATGGCAGTAACTTTCAAAAACTTCGAGCCGGTGTCGAGAAACTAAAATTAAATGATGCGGCTTTGACCTACGATCCGGAACATTCACCGGCTATCGGTTATGGTTTTCGTTGCGGTTTGCTGGGCATGCTTCATTTGGAAATCGTTAAAGAAAGATTGCAACGCGAATATGATATCGATGTCATCGTCACTACGCCGTCAGTCGCTTACCGAGTTACTACAAACAATCTCGAAACTTTTATTATCAAAAGTCCGCTCGATTTGCCGGATCCTTCAAGTATTAGAATGATTGAAGAGCCTTGGGTTAAAGCCGATATCGTCGTGCCGAAAGAATACATCGGTGGCGTCATGTCGCTGGCTCAAGACAAACGTGGCGTTTATCGCACGACCGAATTTCTCTCCGAGTCTCGCGCGATTCTTCACTATGATTTACCACTCGCGACCATTTTGGTGGATTTTTACGATAAATTAAAAAGTGTCACGGCTGGTTACGCCTCACTTAACTATGAGTTAACAGATTTTCGTCAGGCTGATGTGGTAAAACTGGATATTTATGTGGCCGAAGAAATCGAAGACGCTTTTTCCTCGCTGGTTTATCGCGATGAAGCTGAGCGAGTTGGTCGGGGAATTGTTGAAGCGCTCAAAGAAGCCATTCCAAAACAATGGTTCGTCATCAAACTCCAAGCCGCCGTCGGCGGAAAAGTTGTTGCCTCTGAACGCATTAGTGCTTTGCGTAAAGATGTGATGGCCAAAATGTCTGGCGGCGATGTCACTCGCAAACGCAAGCTGCTTGAAAAGCAGAAAAAAGGCAAAGCTAAAATGGCCGCCATCGGGCAAGGGAGTGTGGAGATTCCGTCGGATGCTTATCTTAAGGTTTTTAAGCGGTAGGATTGAAGGGAGGGAAAGGGAATTGAAGGGAGGGAAAGAGAAGGAAATTAAAATAGGTTC
>JAGVPA010000039.1 GCA_020052445.1 bacterium | reverse complement strand
GAGTAATTAGAATTCCATTGGTAATTAACAAACTAAAATAGCCCCTTATAGGGGCTTTCACGAAACTACCGGCTCTGCCGGTAGAGAATCATTTTAAAAAATATGGTTTCAAAACAAGTAAGGTGGACCCCATCGTCAAGACAGCAAGTGGATAGAATTAAGACCCATTATTATCGGATCTATACGTCCGTCCTGCAGAGTGCAGAATAGACGAATAGACCCGATTTTTTATTATTAATTTTTCTGTTGAAAATGAACTTCGTTTGGGGTTTGATAATTAAGACTTTGATGAATTCTTTTGGTGTTGTAAAAGGTAAAATAATTATCGATACCAAGCCTTGCTTCGGCAACCGTTTCGTAGTCGTTGAGATAAATATTTTCGTATTTTAAACTTCGCCATAATCGTTCGACGAAAATATTATCTAAGGCTCGGCCTCGTCCGTCCATACTGATTGTGACTTGGTGTTCCTTCCAAACATTTATAAAGGCTTCGCTTGTGAATTGAACACCTTGATCGCTGTTAATGATTTCCGGACAACCATATTTTTTAATCGCCTCCTTTGCCACTTCAACACAGAAACCAGCTTCCATAGTTGTTGATAGTCGTGAGGCCAGCACCAAACGTGAGTACCAGTCAATTATGGCCACCAGATAAACAAAGCCGTGTTTTAGTCGAATATAGGTAATATCCGTACTCCAAACTTGGTTTGAATGGTTAATAGTTAAGTTTCTTAAGAGATAAGGAAATATTGGATGAGGAGCGTTATTTTGGCTTAAATTAGGCTTGGGATAGATAGCTTCGATCCCCATTATCCTCATGAGCCGTTGGATACATTTGCGGCTTATTTGTTCTTTTCTCTGTCGGCCTAATTCCTTAGCCAGTTTTCTTGAACCATAGAAAGGATAGGCAGTATACAACTCATCAATCGCCTTCATTAACTCCTGGTCACGAGACGATAAACCTTGAGGCCTGAAATAAATACTGGAACGACCGATGCCTAAAAGTTTGGCTTGGACAACCATCGGCGGTGACAGGCTATCGCGATCGGTCATGGTCACAAGTTCGCGAACCCCTATTCCCTTATCTTGAATCAAGGAGTCCCAGCTTTTTTTTGAGCCAGTCGTGCTCGATTTTAAGTCGGCCGATTTCTTGATACAAGGACTGAATTAATTCTTCTTGATTTTTTTCTTTTTGAACGTTAGCTTCAGTGAAACAGTTTTCCAAAGAGTCAACAGCTTTTTGTTTCCAACGTTTGATTTGAGTGGTGTGTACTTCGAATAAACTAGACAACTCAGCCATGGTTTTTGTTTCCTTAATTGCTTCCAAAGCCACCTTGGTTTTAAAGGCCGGAGGATGAGTTTTATGTATGGTATTGATCATAGTTTTTAGATCTTACCACGCTGTCCTAATTTAGGGGTCCATTATAAAGATTTGGACGCCAGGAACCCTTGGTGGGCACAATCGGAATATAAAATTTTGGAATATGATTTGCCAAAAAGGGAACTTTACGACCTTTTGGTAAATAATTTTTCCCATACTTTGATTTTAAATATTGTTGGTTTAAGGCGAGTTGGAAAAAGTACCTTGTTAAAACAAATGATCGGAAAATTTCTTAGCGACGGTGAAAATCCAAAAAATGTTTTTTATTATCTTTTTGACTATGCCACCCAACCGCAAAAGGCCGAATTTTTGGCTGAAGTGTTGTCGGTTTATTTTCAAGAGGTTTTAAAAAACCGAATTATTCATCGGATGAAAAGGTATATATTTTTTTGGACGAGATTCAGTATATTGAAAATTGGCAAGCTGTTTTAAAACGTTATTATGATTTGTCCAATAAACAAATTAAATTTATCGTTACCGGATCGCAAAGCGTTTTGTTGAAAGGTAAATATCGTGAGAGTTTGGCCGGACGAGTTTTTGATTTTTATTTGCCACCGTTGTCTTTTCGCGAATTTTTAAAGATTAACCGCGAAGAAATAAAATTGTTTGATAAATTTGATTTGTACTCCATGGAGAAAATTTTTGGCGATTTAAGCAGTTATAATACTTTTTTCAGTCAAAAAATAATTGCTCTGGCCGAAGAGTATATTACCGTCGGACAGTTTCCTGAAATCAGAAAATTGAATTCACTTGACCAAAAACACGATTACATTCTTGGTTCGGTGGTCGGAAAAGTTTTAGAAGATTGCGTCAGGGTTTTTAATATCGATAAAGTTGAGGAGTTTAAATTGGTCAATGGGCAATTGCTGGATAATATCAGTTCGGTTTTTGAACTTAAAAATATCGGCCGGGAAATTGGTATTTCTTTTTTGACGCTTGATAAATATCTTGGATTTTTAAAAGAAAGTTATTTGGTCGAGGTGTTGTATAAATATCATAAAAGTTTAATTAAGCGCGGAAGAATTTTGAAAAAAATTTACACACCCTGCGTTAATTTTGTTTGTGCCAAAAATCATTTTGGGCCGGAACAGGTGGAAAAAGTGCCGCAAGTTTTTGGCAAGATTATCGAGAATGTCGTTTATAACATCTTGTCTTTAAAATATGCCAAAGGCGATGACCTTAACAATTTCATCAGTTTTTGGCGTCAGGGGCAAAAAGAGATAGATTAGCTCCTAGCTCTAACCATCGCCTCTGGCGATTACTGAACACAAGGTTATACCGTTTGTATTAAAATATCATAGTTCCAGTCTGGAAGGCCCCAAACTGAAATTATGAAATCACAATACAAAAGTCTGTCTCACAGCATCTGGCTGTGCAAATATCATATAGTATTCTGTCCAAAATATCGATACAAAGTCCTGGAAGGAAAAGCAGAAGTATTTGTCAGAAATAGTCTGTATCGACTCTCTGGTCAAAAAGATCAAGTAGCAATCGAGGAAATTAATATCCAGTCTGACCACATCCATCTCGTCGTATCAATTCCTCCAAAGTATTCAGTCTCAGAAATTATGGGTTTTTTGAAAGGTAAGACAGCTATTAAGCTGTTTCAGGAACAAAAAGAACTCACAAAACAGTATTGGGGCAGACACCTTTGGGCTCGCGGATACTGTGTGTCAACCGTTGGACTCGATGAAGAACAAATTAGGAAATACGTAAAGTGGCAGCAAGAAAGAGAAACCAAAGGTTAAGCAACGTCTTTAATAATTAATTGCCTTCCAGGCTGGTATTCATGCCACCGCCTTTGGCGGTGGTAATTGACTAAAACAAAAAAATACCACGGAAATTATCCGTGGTATTTTTTTATAGAATTGTGTTACGCGTAAATTTTTCAACCTTGTCGATGAACAGAACGCCGTCTAAATGGTCGATCTCGTGTTGAAAAATTATTGACTCCAAGCCCGAGGCTTTAATCATAACCTTTTCACCCAGACGATTAATAGCTTTGACTTTAACTTTAGAAAAACGTTTTACAATCCCCCAAACACCAGGTACCGAAAGGCAGCCTTCTTCGCTTTCAACTTTTCTAATTGAAGTAGAAAAAATCTTGGGGTTAATAAAAGCTTCCAGACCTTTTTTGGTTTGAACAATAATGAAACGTTTATTAATTCCAACTTGCGGAGCGGCCAAGCCAACCCCGTCTTTTTTAGTTGTTTCAATCATCTCGTCAAGAAAAGCCTGAAATTCCGGACACAAAACCTCGGCCGGTTCAACTGGCTTGGAAACGTTACGTAGGATTGGGTTTGGGTTGGTGAGGATGGTGAGGATGGTGAGCATATTGAATGTTACAGGGGTTACGAAATCACGAAAGGGCTACGAAACTACGAAATTAACGATCGATCATTTTTGAGTCAATCCAACACCAATTTTGTGGTTTCGTATTATTTCGTAGTTTCGTAACGAAAGGATACCATTTATCACGAAACTGCGTTCGTGTCAATAATAACACGATCCGGTAATTCTGATAATTTTTCTAGGACAACTGGCATCGAGTTTGGTTCAACAGAAAGAGAAATCGAACAGCCTTTTCCGTGTTCGTATTTTATTGGGAAAACCGTAACTCCTGGCAACGAGCGAAAAATTTCGGCTGCAGTTTTGAGTTCCAACTCAACTCTGAGTTCTTCAGGATCGCGGATTTTTAGTGAAACCCAACGAACGAATGGTGGTACTTCATAAGAGCGACGAAGCTCGAGTTCTTTTTTCAGGCAAGCCTCGGGATTGTCATAATAAGCCGAAAAAATTTCCGGACTTCTGGTTTGGGCGACAAAAACCGCTGACTCGCGCGTGGCCAAACCGCGCAGGTCTTCAACTATTCGCAGGGCGTTTTCAAAAGAACGAAAACCGGGATCAAGTAACGGTAAATCGGCATCTAAATTTACCACCAAACCAAAGTTGCCCCGAGAAAAAAACTGACGATAGGTTTCCAGATAATACGAAGTGACTAAAAGGATTTGAGCGGAATCGTCTTCTTGAATGGCTTGGTCGATTAAAGAAACTGTGGTTTCGGGGAATTGTTTGAGTAGAGCTTGTTTAATCGTCTGATTACCAAAACCTTTTTCGACCAAACGAATACCGCCGCACTTTGGACAAAGTAAGGGAATTGGTTCAGCTCGGCCGCAATGGTGGCAACGGATGGAAGTTTCGTAAACCGTAAAAACTCCGGCACAAGCTGGGCAAGGAAAACCTTGTCCACAATCGGCACAGCGCAACGAAGAGGCTTTGCCTTTGCGATTATAAAAACAAAGAACTCGTCGACCGCTTTTTAAACAATCATTTATTGCGCCATCGAGCGTCCAAGAAATAAGCGGGTGTTCCGACATTGGCCGCTCGTCATTAAGGTTTACAAAAATCGGTCGAGGTTCCGGATGCTCCAGATAAATTTGTTCGGGTTTGAACAAAACAAAATCATCGGCCCGCGGGGCCGAGTCAAAAAAATACAATCGACAGTCGGTTTGCCGTTGAAATCCCAAAACAATATCACGAGCGTCGTATCTGGGATTACGATCTCGTTGTTTGTGATTTTCATGACCGGAATGAAAAACAAAAACTACATCGGTCGCCGCTGAAAGAAGCAGGGAAGCAACTCTTGAACCAAGCAAAACTCGGGTTTGTCTGGCCCGAAAATTATTCCAAGCCGTAAAACGCCGACCTTCTGACTCCTCACCCGAGACAATCGAGAGACCAAAGCCGGTCAAAAATGGCGCCAGAGCCTCAATTTCGCGCAATCCAGGCACCAAAACCGTAACTTGGTCTTTTGGATGAGCGTGGAGGTAAGCGGCCACCACAGCCGTCATGCGTGTAATGTCAGAAACCGAGATAAAAGCCATTCGTCTTTCTTCAATCGCTTGCAATGACCGTTGAATGGCTGGAACTTCTGAGGTGCGAATTTTTAGCGTTAGCGGAACTACTTTTGATACAGCCGAGGGTCTTTTCGCTGGTGTGGGAATGGCCGCATTAAGAATTGAGGGGATACTTTGAGCCAAATCTTTAGCTAGCCATTCAAAATTTTTTAATTCAACTTCGGATAATTTAGGCAGACTGGAAATTCCGATAACCGTTTTTAAATTTTGTCGTGGCGAAAATCTTTCGTGAATTTCTTTGACTATGCCCAGCACTTGTTGATTTCGTAAAGGTATTTGAACAAAAAAACCGCGCTCAAGTTTTAACCCCTCGGGCACCAAATAATCAAAAGCCGAGAACTTCCTCGGCATTCTTTGGATTGGGTAAATTTCAGCAATTAACATATGTTACGAATCTATTGTTTTGGATCACGCGGCGAGATCCTTCTCTGGCTCAGGATGACAGGTGACGTAATACCAAATTCGTAGATTCGTAAATTCGTAATAAATTCGTTATTCGCACCCCCCACCAAATTTACAAATGAAACTGAACCGTTAAATATCCAACTCCGAACGGAAATTCATAGCACAGTTCTTCTGGTCGCACATTGGTTCCTTCGAGTAAGCCGAGCAACATGAGAACTGGTTGATAGGCACATTCAGACGATTTGGTAATTAATTCCGGACTTAATTGTAGTAAACCGGAGACTGCAACACTTGTTAGAGATTCTCTGATGCTTTTATCAAATTCGGCGCCTTCGGGATGAAGTCCGGCTGGGGCTTGGCTGGACAAGGCATGTGATAAATCCCCGGCTGAAATGACGACTACACGTTTTTCGGTGGTTGAGACGATCTCTTTTAGTAACTGACCGAATTCAAAATGTTTTTTTGGTGACATTTTTGGCGCAGAAAAAATTGGTAACACCGAAAACTTTTTTATTTTTTCAGTTAATTTAATAAGCGGAACCGAGGTAGAGTAATTCAATTGTGAATCAGAAAATAAAGTGAAAGGCATGTTGGAACGCCGTAAAAATCTTTGGAGCCGATCAGCACAACCAAGTTCGCAAGAATAATCTATTTTTGTTGTCAGGTCACCAAATTCACTTAAATTTGTTTGGTAAGTATTGCTCAAATTCAAAGCAAAAACTTCTGGTGAAGGATTGCCATGACCGGCCAAAATAATTAAAATCTCTGGTCGGGCCGCATATAATTCCTGAGCCACAATTTTAAGCGCCTCATTAGTTTTTTTGAGCACTTCAGTATTTTCTCGACCAACTGTCGGGAGCAAAAGTGGAGTATGGGGGACGTGGGCGGCGTAGACTAACATATCTGGGTGGAAATTTTCCCTCGCCGTCATAGGATTTTGGCGGGGCCCCGCCAAAGGCCTCCGCCGGCGGGGGAATTATTGAATTATTTAATTTTCGAAAATATGGATTTTTTATTTTGAGGCCGTCTCAATTTCGGAATTTTCAAAACCTATCTCTTCCAAAGCTTCACCAAGCGATAAAAGATTAACTGATTTTTCGTTTGTCCAAATTACGTTTTCCCACTTATAACCAAAACCCAGAAAAACTGCTTCGCTGGCAATTGGTCGACGTAAACCTTCGGAGACCAAATAAACTGCCGGTTGACCGGTTACGCCGATTAAGGTGCCGTCGGCAAATTCCACCGGAGAACCGGTGTCGTAAGTTTCAAGTTCGCCTTTGCCGGCCGGAATAATTTTTTTATCGGCAAAACGTGCTAACAAAATTTCGCGAGAATAAATTGGATACTTCACGCTATCCTCGACGTAATAAACTCCGCCGCTGGTGGTATCTTGAACCAAAGCACCTTGAGGATAGACAGAGTCGGAAGTAATTGGCTCACCCACCTCGTACATGGCCAATTCGCCAGAAGTGACGTTTACCAAATCATCCTCGATAAATCCGATGGACCTAAAAGTTTCCATGGAAATTATGTTACGAACCGTATCGTCGACCAATAAATAAATTGAACCGTCTTCGGTCTGGAGTAGGGAATAGTTTGGCAAAGAAATTGGATTACCTTGCGGGTAAGCCCCAAGTTCGGTTGGCGAAACGGCCACAATCATTGATTCGTTGAATCGCGAAAGCAAGGCAGCCCGAGAAGTGATTGGTCGACGTTCACCGTATTGAATGAGCCAGACACCACCAGTCTCGCTATCTTGCAAGAGGGAACCGGAAGGATAATTGCGAGAAAACCAGTTCTGCCAAATAGTTGAGAAATTTTCATTGCCTTCCAAATGTGGCGTGTAAGTATAAAGAGCGGCCGTGGCATTATTTGCCGGCACCACAGTTGTACCATCGATTCGACAAGCCTCGCCTGGAGCAAAACCCATAACAGTCTGGCCATTTTCGGCCAGGTCAGCCAGATAACCTTCGGTAAACTGAAGTGTGGCCGAGTTAATTTGTTTAGCCAAACCGCGCCAGCGTTGAATACTCGGATCCTCGAGAGAGCAATTATCGCAAACACCGTAACCAAGTGCCCAGTCGAGTTGTTTTTCCGTCGGATCGTCCTCAGTAATCAAACTCTGTTCTTTTTGCAACATGACCATGATGACTTTTGGATTAATACCGTTTCGTTGAGCTGCGCGCCAAATAATATCCGAGGCATAACGAGTTTTACCATCGATGTCCACGGTTTTATAATCAGCCAAATAACCTTTTTCCAAAAAAGCCTGAATATCACCAAGTTCCATACTGAAATAATCAGTAAATTCCTCGTCGGAAATAATGTAATTGGGATTAAACGTCGCGGCCCTGACCGAATACGGTAAAAATAAAGAGAAAGCCATTAAAACCCCGATAAATTTATTGAAAATTTGTTTATTCATAAGCAAGATAATTATAGCAGTTTTTTTGTAAAAAAAGAAGACCTGATTTCGTTTCAGGTCATCGGGAAGAGTGGCCGACAGCAGTCAGTGAAAACTGTGTCTAGACGGAGCCGGAGTCGGAATCGGTCTACGATGTTCGGGTTCTTCCCTTACGTCGTAGGAACATTCGAGCGACGGGCAACTGTCGGCCTCGTCCTCACTAACGAGACTGAAAGCAACAATCAGTCGACCGTGGCCTCGTGGATCGATGGCGAAAGTAGCAACGGAACCATCGTCTGTCTCAACGGTTTCCTCATCAGTTCTTCGTCCGTTTATAAGGACAAAATCAACCTCGCCGCTCACTTTACACAGAACCGATCGACTTCGGTTGACATTATCTCCGCCAATGATCGAAACGCGCAGAGTAGAACGTCGGCTTTGTGTCATGTGAGAAAGGTGGCTGACTTCCAGACGCATCTTCGCCTCCAGAAAGTTAAAGAGCAACAAAAAATCGTGCCCAATAAATTAGCGCTTTTATTTTCAGCTGTCAAGGGTCAAAATCAAAAATGTCAAAATCAAAAATACCTCGAATTTGCTTCGAAGTATTTTTTGACTGATTTATTTAATTATAATTTCGCCACTCTTATTCGCCCCAATTGTTATCTCGTCGCCTTCATTGATTTCGCCTTTGACGATTTTCATCGCCAAAGGATTTAGAATCAAATTTTGGATAACTCGTTTTAATGGGCGAGCGCCGAAGGCTGGATCGTAACCTTTTTCGGCCAGGAGTTTTTTAGCTGGTTCGGAAACTGATAGACTGATGCCTTTCTCACGTTTCAGACGATCGGCGGTGCGTTTGAGTTGGAGTTCGACTATGTTGGCAATCTCAGCTTCGGATAATGAATGGAAGGTAATGATTTCGTCAACACGATTGAGGAACTCGGGACGGAACTGTTCTTTTAGAAGTGCCGTGATGCGTTCAGTGATTTCTGAATCCTCACCAGCACCAGCTGCGCCGTCCGAGAAACCGATTGAGCCGAGTTCGCGGCCGGTGTTTTGCAAGACGTCGGAACCAATGTTGCTGGTCATGATGATGACCGTGTTTTTGAAATTGACTTTGCGGCCTTTGGCATCGGTCAGACGACCGTCGTCGAGAATCTGGAGGAGCATGTTGAAAGTGTCAGGATGGGCTTTTTCAATTTCGTCGAACAGAATTACCGAGTATGGTCGGCGACGAATAATTTCGGTCAGCTGTCCGCCTTCCTCATAACCAACATAACCTGGTGGCGAACCGATCATTTTTGAAACGGCATGTTTTTCCATGTATTCAGACATATCGAGACGCACCAAAGCTGATTCGTCGTTGAACATAAACTCGGCCAGTGCTCGAGCTAGTTCGGTTTTTCCAACACCAGTCGGACCAAGAAAAATGAATGAACCGATTGGTCGATTTTCTTCACCGATGCCAGCGCGAGAACGACGTAAGGCATTCGAGACGGCGGCGATTGATTCTTTTTGGCCGACAACACGTTTAGTCAATTCATCTTCCATGCGTGCCAATTTTTTTAATTCCGATTCGAGCATTTTGGCAATTGGAATGTGTGTCCAACGAGAAACCACGGCCGCAATATCTTCCTCGGAAACCACTTCTTTCAAAATGCCGCGATTGCGCTGCAGGGAAGAGAGGGCTTTTTCGACAGCTTTGAGTTTCTTTTCTTCGAGGGGAATTTGACCATAACGAATCTCGGCGACTTTTTCCAAATCGCCTTTGCGTTCGGCCAACTCAGCCTCGGCCTTCAAGGCTTCCATATGACTTTTAACATTGTGAATTTCACCAATCTTTTCTTTTTCATTTTTCCAGCGACCTTCCAAAGCATCGGTTTTTTCACGCAAGTCACCAATTTGTTTTTCAATTTCTTTAAGGCGGGCTTTTGAATCCTTGTCTTCCTCTTTTTCCAAAGCCTTGCGTTCAATTTCCAAACGCATTAAATCGCGTTTCAACATGTCGAGATCTTCCGGCATAGAATCGATTTCCATGCGCAAAGCCGAAGCTGCCTCATCCATAAGGTCGATGGCTTTGTCTGGTAGAAAACGATCAGCCACATAGCGACTAGAAAGTTCAGCGGCCGCCACAATAGCTGGATCGCTGATACGAATTCCGTGATGAAGTTCGTATTTTTCTTTAATACCGCGAAGAATGGCAACGGTGTCCTCGACACAAGGTTCCTCGACCAAAATTGGTTGGAAACGACGTTCGAAGGCCTGATCTTTTTCAATGTGTTTTTGATATTCTTTTATGGTTGTGGCCCCGATGGTTCGCATGGTGCCGCGAGCCAGCGCCGGTTTTAACATGTTGCTGGCATCGAGTGGACTGCCTTCGGAAGTGCCGGCACCCATGAGCGAGTGGAGTTCGTCGATAAACAAAATAATTTTACCATTGGAGTTTTCAACTTCTTTCAAAACCGCTTTCAAACGATCCTCAAACTCGCCGCGATATTTTGTGCCAGCGACCATTGAGCCAAGATCGAGCGAGACAATTTCTTTATCGCGCAAAAGTTCGGGAATATCACCAGCTACAATTCGCTGTGCCAAACCTTCGACAATGGCGGTCTTACCAACTCCAGCCTCACCGATGAGGACAGGATTATTTTTTGTGCGACGAAGCAGAACCTGCATGACCCGACGAATTTCCGCATCACGACCAATGACTGGGTCGAGTTTTCCGGCTCGCGCTACCTCGGTTAAATTCCGGCTATATTTTTCCAAAGCTTGATAACGAGATTCCGGTTCCTGCGAATCGACGCGTTGCGTGCCGCGAATATCTTTAAGGACTTTCATGATCGCTTCCTCGTTCACTTCAAAAGAACCGAGGAGACGAGCAATCGGTTTATCGGCGAGCAGAGCTAAGAACAAATGTTCGGTCGAAATAAAATCATCTTTAAAAGACTTGGCCCGTTTACCAGATTCGGCTAAAACATTGGCCATGCCGGGCGAGAGCATAATTTGACCGACGCCGCCGGCCATAATGTCGCCGGATTTGGGCATGGCATCCAAAATCTGATCAACTTTGCCACGGAGGGCAATTTGATCGGGCAAAATTTTATCCAAAATAGCTCGAACCGCACCTTCGTCCTGACCAACCAGAGCGGCCAGAAGATGAATTGGTTCAAGCGCCGGCTGACCATTATCGGCCGCCAGGTTGTGGGCGTATTGAAGGGCCTCTTGGGATTTGTGGGTAAAGTTGTTGGGTAACATAATTTTTTTGTTGGAGGGGATAGGGTTTAGGGGACAGGGAAGGAAATTTATTGTTAGATTTTTGTCTCCAATTGTCATCCTGAGCCAGAGAAGGATCTCGCCTCGTGATTTTATTTGTCTTGAACTCTGATTTATTTGATTGATATGATTAAAATGATTTTGACTTGAAATTGAATCGGGGTGAAATAAAACTTTACTCAACTAACCCATTCTAATCATAGTCCATCAGTAAATCATTTGAATCACAGTTCAAAATAAAAAGACAATCGAGCTACCATCCCTGTCCCCTAACCCCTTTCCCCTCAATCCAACTAATTAGCACTCAGAAGTATAGAGTGCTAATTGACAAAAGTCAAGTTGTGAATAAGTCGGTTTTTGGGTAAAATCAACTTATGAAAATTCACAACATTTTCAACCGCCGTCTCGACGACTTATCTGACCAAGAGCTCGACCAGCTTTTTTCTGATTGGCTAAATGGCAACGAATCAAAAATCGTCGTCACCCCAAACCCAGAATTCTTCCTTCTGGCTCGACACGACAAAGAATTTGCTAAACTTTTGTCTCAGTCCGATCTCTCGTTACCAGACGGCGTCGGCCTCAAATACGCCGTCGCTGCACTCACTGACCAAAAACTCAAGCACCGCCACACCGGCGTCGACACGCTCGAGCATCTGGCGAGTACAGGCGCTCGTCTCGCCCTCGTCGGTGGAAAAAAAGAGATAACAGAAAAAGCCACAGAAAATTTGAAAAGAAAGTTTCCGAGTTCTGACATTATTGTTATCGATCCGGGCCAGGTTCCAAAAGACGGAACTCCGACAGTAGAAATGATTGAGACAATTAAAAAAAGCGAACCAAAAATTTTAGCCGTCGCTTTGGGGCAGGGTAAGCAAGAAAAATTTATCGCCAAGATTCTCCTAGAATTGCCAAGTGTCCGCATTGCCATTGGTGTCGGTGGCGCTCCGGACATGATTTCCGGTCAATTGCCTCGCGCTCCGCTTTTTATGCGTCAAATCGGCCTGGAATGGCTTTGGCGACTGGTCATTGAACCCAAACGTTGGCCAAGAATTTTTCGAGCGATCATAGTCTTTCCAGCCAGCGTAATTTGGGCTACACTATTGGAGCACCGATTCTGGAAAGCTTGTCACAATGTTTTAAAAGAATGGTTATAAAAATTTTTTCCAAAAATAATTATGTCCAAAACCCCGAATTACGACGCCGCTGTTAAAAAGATTCTTGATGTCACTGAGCCTGGTGAGCGGATTTGTGTTTTGACGGGTGAAAAGTGGTTGATGACTGAAGAAGAAATCGGGTGGTATAAGAAATTTAATGTGCCACCGTCGACTCGTTCGCCAAAAGCTCGATGGTTATCCATGGCTCATTTTTCTACCGGTTATCAATGGTGGTGGAATAAACATTTTGATACAGGCGAACCAGTACTTACTTTTATTCACCCGGCTTCTGATATCAAAGTTTTACCAGATAAAGAATGGTTTTCTAGAGATTTTTCTGCGGTTACTCTTGATTATGATTTAGAAAAATCTTTTTTTACCCAATTAAGAATTTTACAAGAAAAAATCCCTATGGCCGCCACTTCAACTGTGGTGCCGGCCGAAAATTCCATTGCCCAAGCTTCTTTTGGTGACCAAGACAGTTATTTTGTTTTAGCCTCTCGTTCTAAATCGTCGTTTTATTCATCACTTTTGCTTGATGCGGAAAACTGTTCTGATTGTTTGACTGGGATGAATTTAATTGATTGTAATAACGTGATTCACAGTGAACGTTTACATAATTGCCGTTACGCCCGCGAAAGTTATGATTGCCTAAATTGTTTTTTTGTTTTTGATTGTCGTAATTGTGAACATTGTTTTGGGGCGACTAACCAAAGAAACAAAAAATATCTTTGGTTTAATGAGCAGCTTTCTCAAGCTGAATACGAACAAAGATTGGCACAGGTTGATTTGGGAAGCCGAAGGCAAGTAAAGCAATGGAATGCTAAATTTGATCAGTTTCTTCAAAACAATACTGTTTGGCCACAAGGATTTAATGAAAAAGTTTCCAATTCAGTTGGCGATTATCTCCGAGGCAGTGTTGATTGTAATTTTTGTTTTAATATCAACGGTGGCCAGCATAGTTATTGGTGTGGTTTTTGTACTGGCTCGGCTGAAGACAGTGCTTTTTCTTGGGGTTTAAATGGTAGTACGGATTGTTATCTTTGTTTATTAGCGCCCCAAAGTTCAAAATGTAAATTTTGCTGGCGTTGTATTGCCTGTGATTCTTGCGAATATTCAGTTAACTGTTACAACTGCCAAAATTGTTTTGCTTGTGTTGGATTACAAAGAAAAAGTTTTTGTATTTTTAATAAACAATATTCCGAAGAAGAATATTGGAAAAAATTGGACGAAATTAAATGCCGTCTTTTGTCAACTGGAGATTATGGATTGTTCTTGCCCCTATCTTCTTCTGGAGCCTGTGTTTATTTAGGTGGTGGAGAAACCTTTACTACTTTTACAGCCGAAGAAATTATAAGCTTCGGCGCCTTACCTTTTAAACCTCGTGATTTAGGGGCTTGCGGTTTTGAAGAATCAGCTGTCGCTGAAATGAAAAAACAAAAAGATATTCCAGACAATATTAATGATTTAACAGCTCACCTTACGCACTCCACCCATGACTCTGTCTCAATCGCGTGAGTTCGTTCATACTGGATCTGATGGCACAGAGATACAATTTGGACTTTAAG
>JAGVPA010000026.1 GCA_020052445.1 bacterium | reverse complement strand
ATTAAGCCACCTGCAAGCAAGTTTACTATGTTTTTTATTTTTCTGCGTTAAGGTCAAACCTTTTGAGTCCACTGGTCGAACCAGTGGTTTACCGGGTGGGGTGGATAATTAATGTCTTACTTATCCACAACTGCTAAAAAACTTGGCTTAACAAACACAAAAGTCCTCTACCAAGAGCCGCAAAGCAAGGCGATGACTTGAGCGAAGAAACACCAAGCCAATGTTAGTTGAGTGCGAGGAGAGAGATTTTTCCGCGAGTAACGCGGAGTACACTCAAGACAATGATTCAGCGGCATCGCCTGCTTTACGACTCTCGAGGGAGGACTTCTATTGGAATGTCTAATTTCTAATGACAAATGTCCAATGAAGGAATTTATTTCTCTTGTCTGCCATCTATCACTATGCGATTTCACAGACAACAAAAAATCTTCTAGAGCAATTATTAAACCATTTTTTTAAATCATTGGCAAGAGTGGAAATTTTCAAATTATTTCCCGCCGTCATAGGATTTTGGCGGGACCCCGCCAAAGGCCTCCGTCGGCGGGGGAATTATTTAATTATTGAATTTCCAAATTATGGAAGGTCGTTTATCTTTTAAAATTCTTAATCTGCTTCACTATTCTATAACTCAAAGAATCTTGCCAAAATTACGGATCATCGAATCGATAACGAATGTTGAATCACGAGGCGAGATCCTTCTCTGGCTCAGGATGACAGGCGGGTCGATACCAATTTCGTTGTTTCGTAACAAAACAAAAAAAAGATCCGCCACACAACGGAAGACAAGAACCGTGGGTGACTAAGCTTGCGCTGAGTATCACGGGCAGAAACACATTCGGTAGCAAAGAAAGCCAAAGCCTTATTTGAACCGATGCGTTTCAATTGGCATTTTGTCTAGCAACAGGGTTAGACGAAGTACCAAACTTCTTGTCTTCCGTTTTGAAGCGGAAACTTATTGGAAATTATTGAATTATTGAATTATTTAATTGTGGAAGGTTGTTTATTTTTAAACCCGAATGAATTTTCAAATTTTGTTTAAAAACTCATTTGGGCAGCCGAAGTGAAGCTTCGGCCTTGAAGCACCTCCTTTTTTTGTATTGGGCTATGACCCGACTCGACCCGGGTGATGTTGGGTCGACGCGTGAGTCGGGTCTGGTTGTTTTTTTCCGGCCGCCACCATATTTTTCCCCCATCCGGATGCTGAGGGTGGTGGCCTCTTGTCGTGCTAGACGAAACCGCTGGTAATCAAGCGGCCTCCTTTTTGATGAAAGAAGGAATAGAGATTTGATCCGACGTGTTGGGCGAACTAGCTGTGTCGCCGAAAGTCGGGCTCGCATCTCATATTCCTTCAGTTGAATCCAGCCCTGAAACCATATCTTTTAGATACAGGCTCGGGGCTGGGGCTCGCAGAAGGTGCGAGCCCGGAAGTGGCAAGGTTGGGCTAGCGCCCACATCCCTTGCCGGAACGGCTGGACGCGAAGCGCCCAGAGTGGCCGGAAGGGTTACTGATCCGGCCGTTGAGGAGGTCGAGGGCCTCCTGGCGGGCGACGGCGATTTCAGGCTGGGCGAGCCGAACGGCTCGGGCAGCCTTGGCGGCGGCGAGATCCTCCCGCCGCACGACCTTGGGCGGGACGGCGGGGGTGGGGGGTGGTGGCCTGGCGGCGAGCGGTGCGGGGCATTATTGCCTCCTTGGAATGTCCCGTCGAACGACGGGACGGGTGGACGAATGAAACGAAAAAAACCTGTGTTTAAAAGAGAAAGATTTCACATTTAAACATAGGCCTTTTTCAGTTTCCGATTATGACTCTCTCCAGGGACATAATCGAATTGGGAAATTGTAAGGCTAATCTTAGTCTACCAAGTGGTTAAATTCCGGCTTCAGGACTTATGTGTTTGGCGCATAACTTCGTCAAAACCTAAATTTTTTGTTCAACGTATGTTTATACGTTTCGCAAAAAATTTAGGCTTTTCCTCGTTCTGCATCCAAACGCATAAGTCCTGTTTTAAATAACTTTTTCAGCAAAGACATTGGCCACTTGGCTATTTCTAAGACCAAGTAATATATCACAAAAATCCATTTTTGTCAATAGTCGATCGGCTGTGACTGGATTTATAATCAAATTAGAAGTCTTGATCAATTTTCGTTGTTTTGAAATAACAACGGATAAAAATAAATAAAAAAAGACCGGCGGGCGCGAGGGCTGACCGGTTTTGAGAAGAAACGAAGCGGAGCTGAAGCACTCCGTATTCCACTCGAAGAAACTGATGGAAGCAAGCTTTAATGCTTTTTGGCTTGTCTTCCTACAACAACCCTGCCCCATGGCGGTTGCGAGAATGTGTGGTCGGTCCCCTCATCGGTAGCTGGTTCACTGGATTGGAGAAGATTGGACCGAAAAGTCTCGACACCACTCGACACTGGGACGAAAAGCGAACAATTCGTCTTTGGCTCTGGCCGCCTCGAGTTGTTCCAGAGCGGTGGTGTAGGAAGCGATTTGACTACCCAAAATCGCGACTGCTTGAGTCAAGCTTTCTCGAAGCGATTTCTGAGTTTGTGAGTCGTTGATCCTGACCAGGTAATCTTGTTGTCTTTTTTTTGCCTCGTCGAGTCGGACGATCAGTTGACATCGTGCGGTGTAGGTCGCGACGAAAAACAGATCGGGCTCGGATGTGGTGGCTGATGAAGACATCCGGTCGCCGGCCAGATTTCCGGTCAGGGGAGCAGAATTGGTCGGGGGCAGTTCCAGTTGACCGGGGGCGACACCGCCGCCAGGAGTTTCGGCCATGACTGGGGCGACGAAGATGACGGCAGTAAGGAAGGCGAGAATTGCGAGAGAAAGAAAACCGGCTCGCTTCATGAGAACACCTCGGATGGTGCAGTGATTGGGATGCCGAAACCCTGTGGTCCGACAAAATTTTATACTGCCGTTTTGAAGTTTTGTCAATAGTCGACCAAAAATGTTAGAATAGAGGCGCTTACATTTTTAAAGCTTACACATTCGGGCATTAAGGGGCATTTAGGCACTAACGGGCGCTGAGGGCAAAGAAAATATTTTAAAAAAATACTCTCCTCGCCCCTAACGCCCTTTAAAGCCCCATAATGCCTTAACGCCCCACCAAAAAAACTATGTCGCGGAGAAAAAAATCTCGTTATCAAGCTGAACCGGAAAAATTTCAGTTGCCGCCAATGAATCCGGAAACCAAGCGTGGGATTATTGTGATTTTTTTGTTTGCCGCGGCGGCTCTGCTTTTACTTTCATCGCTGCAGATTGCCGGCACGGTCGGTATTGTTCTCGATGGTTTTATTGCCAAAGGCTTCGGCGTCGATCGAATTTTAATTCCGATTCTTTTTGTCGTAATCGGCTTTTCACTTCTCTTTCCCGAACGCAGCAAAATGGGACCATGGAATTATTTGGGCGTGCTTTTTTTCTTTCTATCTTTCAACGGTCTTATCAATTTATTTTTTAACATTCTAAAAGGCAATCTAAATCCAACTTTAGAACAACTCATGTCGACCGGCGGTCTGGTTGGCCAGGCGCTTGGTTTAACTCTGAACAATCTCACCGGCTTTTGGGCCACACTTTTAATCTTGGCCGCTCTTCTGCTCATTTCAATTATTCTAACCCTCAACACTTCGCTGCGTTCCATCATTGGTTTCCACAGTCATTTAACCGGTTGGTTTGGCGAGGCTCTGCACCGCCGTCGTACCGAAGCTTTGGCTAAAGAATTGAGTTCAGAAATCGAAGACGATTCTGAAACCACTGCCGATTTAGATGACGAAGAAGAAATCGAAGTCGACGAAGTTGATGAAGAAGAAGCCAAAAAAACTTTCCGAACAACAAATCTGGCCCCAACTGTTCTACCACCACCAGAAAAAGTTTTAACTGCTAAACAAATCAGAAAAGTCACGCTACCGATCGACCTGCTCGAATACCGTTCCACCAAAGTAAACTCTGGCGACACTGATCGCAACAAAGAAATCATCCGTCGAACTTTTGAACAATTTCATATTGCTGTTGAAATGGGCGAAATTGCCATTGGTCCAACAATTGCTCAATACACTTTGCGACCAGCTGAAGGCGTAAAACTTTCGCGCATCATTGCTTTACAAAATGACTTGGCTTTGGCTTTGGCTGCTCACCCAATTCGTATCGAGGCACCGATTCCCGGTCGATCACTTGTCGGCATCGAGGTCCCAAACCAAACCATTGCTACAGTTTCTCTCCGCGAATTACTGGAAGCCAAAGCTTTTAAAACTCGCTCAACAAATTTGAGCGTAGCTCTTGGTAAAGATGTTACCGGCAAAGTTTGGGTTTCACCGATTGAAAAAATGCCCCACATGCTAATCGCCGGTGCCACCGGTTCTGGTAAAAGTGTTTGCATTAACACCATCATTCTTTCACTCCTTTACACCAACAGCCCAGACGAACTTAAATTAATCATGGTCGATCCAAAACGGGTCGAACTCACTGCTTACGAAGGCATACCTCATTTATTGATTCCACCAATCATCAAAGTCGACGACACCATCAACGCTCTTAAATGGACAGTTCGCGAAATGGAACGTCGACTCGATTTACTTTCCAAATTCGGCGCTCGCGACATCAACTCTTACAACCAACGAGTCGAAGAAAAAATGCCGCGCATTGTAGTTTTGATCGACGAGTTGGCTGATCTTATGGCGGCGAGTGGCCACGAAATTGAAGGCACCATTGTTCGCATCGCCCAAATGGCCCGCGCTGTCGGTATCCACTTAATCCTGGCCACTCAACGACCGAGCGTCGATGTCATTACCGGTCTTATCAAAGCCAACTTTCCTTCACGCATCGCTTTCGCGGTGGCCTCACAAACTGATTCCCGAACCATCCTCGACTGTGCCGGAGCCGAAAAACTCCTCGGTCGTGGTGACATGCTTTACACTTCGGCCGACTTATCCAAACCGGTTCGTTTGCAAGGCGCTTATGTTTCGGAAGATGAAATCAGTCGCATTGTTTCTTATTTGAAAAAAGAAGGTCCGCCGGATTACAATTATGCCGTCATTGAAAAAGAAAATACCGGTTCAATTTTTGATGGCTCCGGCAGTTCCGATGACGACGATCCGGTCTTGCAAGAAGCCGCACAAATCGTCATCCAAGCCGGTCGCGCCTCAACTTCCCTTTTGCAACGTCGCCTAAAAATCGGTTACGGTCGAGCCGCGCGCATTCTTGATGTCCTCGAAGATCATGGAGTTATTGGCGCCCCAGACGGTTCCAAGCCGCGAGAAATTTTAATTGATTCTTGGCCAGCTCATGGCGGGGTTAAAGACCGCGAGTTTGCCGAACGCCGCGAAATGTTGGCGGTCGAAGAGCTGCTCGACGAAACAGAACCTTTCGACTCGGCTCAGGATGTTGGGATAACAAAAGAGGTAATAACTGAATTTTTACCACCAGTACATCTACCGGACGAGGAACCGGAAATCACCCAGGACGATTCCCTCGAAGACCAACCCCTCGACAAAACTCGAAGCGTCGAGGAAGTTGAAGATGATTTTCTTAAGGCTCAAGAAGGCGAGTATCTTGATGACAAGGAGTGATCGGAAGTGATGGAGTGATTGAGTGGTGGAGTGATGGAGAATTGGTTTGGTATTTTAATCATCCGTTCCAAGCCACTCCAAACCAACACTTCACCACTCCAACCACCACTTCACCACTTCACCACTCCAAACACTATGCCCTTCTTTATCCGCAATCTAAAACAAGAGGAAAATCTTGGCGAAAAAATTCGTGCTCTTCGGAAACACAAAAACTGGACACTAAACGAAATGGCCGGGGCGACAAAAATTCAACGCAAATATCTTGAGGCTTTTGAAACCGGTGATTATGATATTCTACCCGAACCGCTCTACGCCAAAAACTTTTTAAAAAAATACATTCTGGCTCTTGGTGGCGATTCAAATTATTACGTCGCTCGTTTCGAAGAACAAATAAAAAAATGCGATCTGGTTCATCCACATCGTTTACCAATCCAACGAGCTCGGGCTTCGGCTTTTTTTGCTTCCCACAAACTCTGGAAATTTCTTATCGGCTTATTAATTGTCGCCACTTTGGCCACCTACATCGGCTGGCAAATTAACACCCTGGTCGCTTTGCCAGAAATAACTCTCACCGAACCGGCCGACGGCATTGAGGTCAATCAAGCCATCATAAACGTCAAAGGCACGGTCAGCCGCGAATCAGAAATTTTCGTCAACAGCAGCAAAGTTATCCCAGACCTAGAAGGAAATTTCTCGACTGAAGTCACACTGGAACGCGGACTGAATGTTATTACAGTTGAAGCGAAAACCAAGCATTCTAAGATGGCGACGGTTTATCGGAAGGTGGTTTTGCGGGTGGAATAGGTGGGTGGAAATTATTGAATTATTGAATTATTGAATTTTCGAATTATTTAATTAAGGAGGTTTGATTTTCTTTTCTTTCGTTGTTCTGAACACTTGCCGCGTTACTTCCCCCATCCCTTCCTTCCCCCGCCGTGGCAGCGAAGGAAGGAAGGAGAATTATTTTTTTATTTACTGCATTGTCTGGTTATTTGAACCACACACTGTCATCCCGAGTCAAAGAGGGATCTCGCTTGCCACGCCATAGCTCGGCGCGAGCGTAGGGTGGCCACGTGGTTATCTGAACCTTGATTTTCTTGATTAAAGGATTAACTTGATTATCGGATCGGTTAAAATTACTAAAATATGAACGCGAATTCATTTCTACAAATTTGCCAGATATACAATTTAGGAAAACTTATTGGAAACGCCGAAACGGTTGAAGGTGGGCTGGTCCATAAAATATGGCGTATCAAAACCACCAGCGGTAAATACGTGATAAAAGAATTGAATTCCGAAATTATTAATAAACCAAAGGCGCTTAAGTTATTTGAATTATCAGAAACTATCGCTCGCCAATTAAAAGACAAAGACATCCCTGCTATAACCGGACTTGTTATTCAAAATAAAGCTGTTCATAAAATATCGGATTCTTTCGTTATTGTCTATCCATGGATCGAAGGAAAAATCTTATCAGCAAATGCCGCTTCACCAGAACAAGCTTTTCTTATCGGAAAAACTATTGGCGAGATTCATCGAATAAATTTAAATAAACCCCGATTACAAAACAGTCCACCAAATTTCTTTTCAAATAGGCATTGGCAAAATTTGATAAATAATTTCAAAAAAACATTTCCAAAAAAAAGATTTTAATTTTGAAAAAATTGCTCAATGGAATATCAACTCCAAACAGCTGACAAAAAAACTACAATCAAACTTGATTATAAGCCACGGCGATATTGATCAAAAAAATGTTATTTGGAAAAATAACAACGAGCTTTGGATTATAGATTGGGAAGGTGTAAGCAAAACAAATCCTGAACTGGAAATTGTCGATGCCGCCCTTAACTGGGGCGGTTTGGTGGCCGGTAAAATTGACGAAAATAGTATAAAAGCTGTTATTAACGGATACAAAAATTCAGGAATGCCAATCAAAGAAAGTATTCCGGATTTATTGAATGGTTCTATTATAAAATGGCTGGCTTGGCTGGAATTCAACTTGCAAAGAGCTTTAAAATCTCCAAATGACCACTTGGCAATGAACCAAATCGAAAACACTTTTAGAAATCTTACTTTAATTTCTGAAAATTTTGAAAAATTGACCTCTCTAATAGATTTATGAAACTCATTATTATCCACGGGCCGCCGGCGGTTGGAAAACTGACTGTGGCGCGTGAACTCTCAAAGATTACCGGCTTCAACATATTTCACAATCATTTGGTTAACGATCTGGCTGAAGCTGTTTTTGAATTCGGATCAGAAGCGTTTGGAAAATTAGTCGTTCGGCTTTGGTTGGAAACAATTTCTATGGCCGCGACAAGCAAACTTAAGGGTTTAATAATCACTTGTTGCTATGCCAAAGGTTCCGACGACGCTTTTATTAAAAAGCTTGTCAAAATCGTAGAAAAAAATCACGGAAAAGTTCTATCTGTTTTACTAACCAGTGAGCCGAATATTTTATACGAACGTGTCACTAATTCTTCACGAGAAAAATTTGGAAAACTCAAGGATCCAAAAAAATTAAAAAAAGTTCTAAAAAAATACGAACTTTTTTCTCCGATTACTTTTATCGAAAATATCAAAATAGACAATACAAAAATTTCAGCCAAACTTGCAGCCAAAAAAATTGCAAAGGAGTTGAAATTAAATTTGATTGTCTAAATCTCACTCACACCGTCATCCCGAGCCAAAGAGGGATCTCGCCACGTCATTCGTTTAAAAATATTATGAAAAAACACGAACTTTTAATCCCAGTTTTCCTTTCATTTATTTTACTAATTTGGGTAATAAATTTTGGAATTATTTTTTTAGAAAACCGTTTTCGAGAAAACGCCCTTCCGGTCACTGTAACTTTTATTGAAGATAAAACCTTTCCGGAATTAGCAGAAACCAACGAAAGGTCCGGAGCAGACCATTATATTGTTGTTTACGAATTCAACGGTACAAATTACAAAGAAACCTTAAAGGGCGTAAACGATCTCGAAAAATTTACAACTAGTTCCGGTTCAAAACCCAGACCTGGAGCCACGGCTGAAGCCTTAGTTGATCCAAAAAATCCTTCTACGGTTTATATAAAAGAAGTTCACGGTTCCTATACTGGTGTTATAATCATCTCAATTTTACTTTTAGGAATTTTAGGGCTGACAAGATTTTTCAAAAAATAAGATAAACAACAAGGAAAAAGCCTATGACCCAAGACCTAGAAACAATTTTAGAACACCTAAAAAAGCTTCCTTTTTGCGAAGGGATTATTTTCAGTGGCAGCCGTTTGGAAGGTGTTCATTCGCCCGATAGTGATTACGATTTTACGGTTCTTATTTCCAAAGGAAAATCTTATTATAAAATTTTTAAATACAAAAAATATCTCGTTGATATTTGTTGCGCGACGGCCGAAGTTATTAAAGAAAAAGATTTAACCAATAAACGAGTTGCCAATGCCGAGCTGTATATTTTAACGAGTGGTCAGATTTTATTTGATAAATTTGGTAACTTGGGAAAAATTCAAACAGCCGCGAAAAAGATTTGGAAAAATGGTCCGGCAAAAATCTCAAAAAAAGATCTCATCGAAACCGGCTACGCTTTTAAAACTTATATCGATGATCTAAAAGGCTCAATGGCTAAAAATATCGACGGTTTTTATTTTCAAAGTTACGTAATTCAAAATGTTGTAAAATTCTTTTTCAAACTTTATAAAAAATGGCAACCGAGGCCGAGAGACATGGAACAAGAAATCCAAAAAATTGATATTCGGTTTTGGAAATTGTATAAAGAAGCAAATATTTCTATAAATAAAGACCGAGGCGCTAAAATTATAAAAATGATTGAATATTTGGTTAAAAAATTCAACCTTCCGCAAACCGGTGAAATTTATTTTTTGAAAAAATAATATGCCTTTCAGAGAAACCGAACCGTCTGAGCCAAGTGATTTTTTAGTTCAGAGAGATTTAATGATTGAACACTTACGCAATTCACCTTTTGTCACAGAGGATCGCGGTGTATTTAAAGTAACCAACGAAGCTTATTTGCCGCTCAGAGAATTTGTCGGTCATTTTAGTGGCGGTGGCTATGATGTTCCAAGCGAATATCCAAGAACCGAACTTTTTTTAATTGCGTTGCTTGGCGACCCAAAGACTTTTACCTCTTTTATTGAAGCGGCAAGGAAACCGGAATGCCGAACCGAAGTTTCGAGAACTTTCAGAAACTCAAATCTCTTCCAAGCTTTTAAAGAAAGTGAGAATCCGCTCATCAGACACGACATGGGTCGCGGTTTGCCGGAAGGTGTAAAACCACCGCTGGCCGGAAAAAAAATTCTGTTCGTTGGTGGCGGTTCAGCCGGTTGGCTACTCCTCGGCCGTTTTTTCTCAGATGGAGCGGTGGCGGTAAATGTCGATCTTAACGCAGATACCTCTGGTTTTCACCCGCCAGATTGGTCCGGAGCCGATGTTGATCGTCGCGAAGAATATAATTTTGCTTCAGCTAAAAACCTCGATAAAACTTTTGGTCAATTTGATGCCATTGTAATCCAAAACGTTTTTGACTACGGAGCCGTCGATTCCGCCCCATTGGCAAAAAAAATTCTCGAAGGTCTGAGTACAAATTTGGCAAAAGATGGAATGATTATTCTTCAGACGGATGGTATCGACAGAAATTGCCAAAAAGCAATTCAAGCCTCAATGTCTTCTCAACGACTGGCTCCAACCATAAAAATCGAAACCAACGAAGGCCAAAGAGGCGAATGTCAGGTTTACATTCGCGAATAAAAACTTCCTTCATTAGACATTCCCAACGTTATCCACACCACCCAACAGAAAAACTATCCACAACCAAAACCAAAACTGTCAGAAAAGGCTAACCTTAAAAGAAAAAACTTGGCTTTAAAACCGAGTTTTTTCTTTTTTGACTGTCAGCAAAAACAAACACTTTTAGCCATTGCCTTTTCGCTCTTTCGCCTCTAAGATAGTTGGTGGCTGTTGAGTGATGAAGTGGATTGAAAGTGATGAAGTGTTGGTTTGGCAAAAAATGATAAAATTGCCTCTTAGAAGCAATCCTTGTCACACCATCAAAAACTCCACCACTAAATCACTCAATCACTCCAACCACCACTCCACCACTAAATCACTCAATCACTCCAATATGCCCAAACACGTCAGTGAAGAACCAACCGGAAAAACTCAGGCGGCCAATGAAGCCATTGCTCAAATTCGCCAACGCTTCGGCGAGGGTTCAATTATGAAACTCGGCGATGCCAAAGCCATGAAAGTTGATGCCATTACCACCGGTTGTCTGTCACTCGACATTGCACTTGGTGTTGGCGGCGTGCCTCGCGGTCGCATTATCGAAATTTTTGGACCAGAATCTTCCGGTAAAACCACTTTAGCCCAACACATTGTGGCCGAAGTCCAAAAAGCCGGCGGTATCGCCGCTTTCGTCGATGCTGAACACGCACTTGATCCAGACTATGCCCAAAAAATCGGCGTAAACATCAATGAGCTTTTGATCTCACAGCCAGACAACGGCGAACAAGCCCTCGAGATTGTCGAAACTCTCGTCCGTTCCAATGCCGTCGATGTTGTGGTGGTTGACTCGGTCGCCGCTCTTACCCCAAAAGCTGAAATCGAAGGCGACATGGGCGACTCGCATATGGGTTTGCAAGCTCGACTTATGAGCCAAGCCCTGCGCAAACTCGCGGCTATTGTCGGCAAAACTCACACGGTCGTAATTTTTATCAACCAAATCCGAATGAAAATTGGTGTCTTCTTTGGCAACCCGGAAACGACAACCGGTGGCAATGCCCTTAAATTTTATGCTTCCATGCGTATCGAAATTCGCCGTTCTGCCCAAATCAAACAAGGCGAAAAAATTGTCGGCAACCGCACCCGGGTCAAAGTCGTCAAAAATAAACTCGCCCCACCTTTCCGCACCTGCGAATTCGATATTCTTTATAATGAAGGCATCTCCATCGCCGGCGACATTCTCGATGTTGGCGTACCAAGCGGCATCATAAAAAAGAGCGGCAACTCTTACACTTACAATGACGAAAAACTCGGCGTCGGCCGCGAAGTCGTCAAACAATATTTGCGCGAACATCCAGAAACCATGAAAACCATTCGTGATGTTTTGAAGGAAAAAATGGACTCGGGTGAATTGGAAATGAAGGCGGTTGATGATGACGCGGAGTAAAAAACACAAAACAAAAATCAGTCATGAACAGTGACTGATTTTTTAATATTTTTATTTGTAAACACCATCTCCGCCTTCTAGTACATCTTCTCTTTTTTTACTGCCGATAATTGCTTTTGCTTTTTTTGTAATACTGGTAAGTAAAACTTCATGGTCTCTTACAAACTTGATCAGATCTAAAATAGAGGGAGGAATACTAGAATTTTCAACGAGAAATTCACTTATTTCTTTTTTTAAAAAACTTAAATTCTCCCCAACCAAATCTAAATGCGCTTCGACACTAGCTGTTGATTCACTTCTCTGAACTTTTTCTAAATAACTCTCAACCGTCCTGATGTTCACGTACGCGCTGGATACGGCTGGTTTTATTTTTTCTGAAAGAAACGCCAGATTGGGATATTCGCGCCAAATTTTTTTTTCGGTCTCTGACGGATGTTCTCCACCTCTCTGTTCAGATTCACCGAAAATATTTTTTGCTTCTTGCATAAAAAAACAAGGATAGTTTTTAAAAACTAACCTCATTTTACCCCCCCCCACTTTTATGTCAAGCAAAAAACCGATCGCGGCCGATCGGTTTTTGAATAAAAAAAGAACGGGGGGAAGTGCCCGTCCAGTGCCGGATCGGCCGTCGGTCAGTGGTGGGGCATATAAAACACCGCTACCAATCCGACTCCGGCCAAGATTGTGTTGTAAGAACCGTGGGTCAAAGTCGACCAAAAAACACCTTGTCCCAGCTTTCCTTGACGACCGCCGGTCTTCAGGTAGATCAGGCTAAGGACGACCCCCAGTGTTCCTTGGACAAAGACACATAGGAAAACACTGTGATGAACTGGATAGTGAGCAAAGCCGAAGATCAAAAAGTTTCCGATCAACCCCCAAACGGTGTCGAGAGGATGACCGTAAACCTTGATAAAAACATCCCAAAAAACGACGCGAAATAGAAGCTCCTCAATGAGAGCGAGGGGATAGGCAAAGAAAAGAAGCATGATGAAGAAACCAAAGGCTTTTTTCGGATCATCACCGACTTGGTTATTTGTTGTGAATCCCCACAAATTCACCTTGATTATGAGCATAACCAATGCCCAAACCAGAGAGAACACGACCCCGAGGAACACGTAGCCCAGTGCATCGATGCCCGTCGCTCTACACTTCAACCATCTGACGAACTCATTCATCTCAAACCTCGCTGTTGGTGGAAAGAACTGGAAAGATTAGCACTTCCAAACCAAAATGTCAACCATAGGCACCTTCCACAATTAACTTCCTCATAATTTGGTCCAATTATATAATTCCAATCACCATGAAAATCATTCCGAACAATATTAATTTTCTCCATTTCT
>JAGVPA010000001.1 GCA_020052445.1 bacterium | reverse complement strand
TGGAAATTTTATTGGCGATATTACAAAAGTTAAAAGTTTTTCATTATGAAAAAAGACGATCAAAGATGGACACGGGAGCAAACAATAATTGCTTTCAACTTGTACTGCAAAATCCCTTTTAACAGGGTTACTTCAAGTCATCCTGAAATAATAAAAATCGCCAAAATAATTGGCAGAAGTGTAAATTCGGTAAAAATGAAAATAGGCAATTTTGGAAGTTTTGATCCAGAACTGAAAAAAAGAGGAATTGTAGGGCTTGTCAATGCAAGTAAACTAGACGAAATAGTTTGGAATGAATTTAATAGTAATTGGGACGATTTGGCTTTTGAAAGTGAAAAAATATTAACGAGTTTTGAGGGTGTGGATATTTTGAAGAGGGAGCCAATTATTGAAGATGATTTTTATTTCCCAGAGGGCGTTGAAAAAGAAAGGCTAGTAAAAACCAGAGTAAATCAAATCTTTTTTCGCCAAACAGTTTTGTCCGCGCATAATTTTACTTGTTGTATTACAGGCATAGACATTCCCGAGCTACTTGTTGCCAGCCATATAATCCCTTGGAGTAAGGCGGCAAAAGATAGGTTAAACCCAAGAAATGGCCTATGTCTAAATGCCTTGCATGATAAGGCTTTCGATAAAGGGTTAATGACAATTACAGCTGATTTCAAGATAAAAATATCTCCAAAAATACTTGTGAAGCCAAGCGCACCTATTGAAAAATGGATTGCCAGTTTTGAGGGTAAAAATATAATAATCCCAGAAAGATTTGTGCCAACAACTGAAATTCTTGAGTATCATTATAAAAATATTTTTCAACTATGATTACCGAAACAACATATATTCAGCCAAATATTACGATTGATTCCGAGATTGTCGGTTCAAAGAAATTTTATGTGCATAATTACAAAGGGGTGCATTATAGAGTTTTTAATTCGTTAAAAAGTTTACGAGGTTTCGTTGCAAATGAACACAAAACATGGATTTTTGAATGCGATACTGAAAATGAATTAGAGGAATACCTATACGGGTCAGCCCAAACTCATGAAAAACGAAAAAAGTCGTTCTTTCAACATTCCCGAAGCACAAGAACTGATGAAAGAGTTGCTTTGCACAAAAGTTAAAGCCAGCAATGCAAAAAAAGCCGATTTGGTGGCGATCATTTATGACAGGATTTCAAAAACCATGCCAATGCTCGGCTTTTCCATAAAATCCATGGTTGGCGGTGCTTCCACCCTATTGAATCCCGGGAAAACAACAAATTTTATCTATGAAGTAAAAGGATTTGTGGGAAGTGTCGCGGAAGTTAATGCCATTCAAACAAAAGCACAAATTCGAGATCGTGTTCGCAAAATATCGGAACAAGGTGGATCAAATTGAATTTACAGATCAGGTTTTTGAAATAAAAACCATTATGACTGATATTTTTTCTAAAAAGAAACGCAGTGAGATAATGTCAAAGGTTCGAAGTAAAGATAGTAAGATAGAGATTGAATTTAGGAAAAAATTGTGGGGTGCTGGATTTCGTTATCGTAAGAATTCGTCAAAATATTTTGGAAAACTCGATCTTGTTTTGCCAAAATATAAAACTGTTATTTTTATAGATTCTTGTTTTTGGCACGGTTGTCCAAAACACGGAATAATTCCTGAAACGCGGAAAAAATTTTGGAAAACAAAAATTGAAAGGAATAAAAAACGAGACAAAGAAGTAAATTGGCATTATAAAAAAGGAAGTTGGAAAATAATTAGAATTTGGGAACATAATTTGAAAAAAATTCAGTGCGAAGAAATCAAAAGAGCAATCATTTGCAAATAAGAAAAATGAAGGACAAAATAATTTTTATAAATCAGTAACCCACCAAAACTATGTCCACTCTGGAAAAAATCAATGCCGATCTTACTGCGGCCATGAAGGAAAAAAAAGAAGCGGTGCTTTCCACCCTTCGGCTTTTGCGTTCGGCGCTTAAAAATAAAGAGATCGAGTTAATCCGCGAATTGAAGGAAGAGGATGTTTTGGCGGTTATCAAGACTCAAATCAAACAACTCAAGGACGCGATCGTTTCTTTTGAAGCGGCCGGTCGAAACGACTTGGTAGAAAAAAATAAAAACGAACTAGTTACCCTCGAAGGTTATTTGCCGGCTGAAACGTCAGACGAGGATTTGGAAAAAACCGTTCGAGCCGCTTTAGCTGAGGCAGGAATATCAGCTAAGGCAGAAATGGGGAAGGCTATGGGTGCGGTTATGAAAGCCGTGGCTGGCCGAGCGAACGCTGGTCGGGTCAAAGAGGTTTTGGAAAAGGTTTTGGTTTAGGGGGCGGGGTTGGGGCGTTGCGGGGCACTAAAGGGCCTTAGGGGCATGGAGAATTTTGTTTAAGAAATATTTCCTTGCCTCAATGCCCCAGATAATCTATAAATAAATTTAGTATGTTTTTTGCAGGCTTAAAATCTTCGACGCTTTTGGCGGCGAGTGAGGTACCGACTACGATTTTGAAAACTCCGTCGACTAATTCGGTGAATTCATCGGCCTCGGCTAAGGGTTCGTTTTTTGATTTTCTTCATAGTCAATCGGCAAACTCTGGCCAATATTTGGAATTATTTTTTCGCGGTCTGCGCGTGGCTTCAGCGGTTTTTGCGATTTTTTTTATTTTTCTGCTTTTGCAAGGGGCGCTTCAATATATTGTGTCATCGGGTTCCGATGATAAGGTTCGACACTGTCGTTATCTGGTTTTTGTTGGCGGACTGGGTATGGTGGTTATGTTTTGCGTTTACCTTATTGCCACTTCCAGTTTGATTCGTTTAGGAACGGCTGCTTAGACCGGTTTATTATCCACAACCGTTTGGTAAAAAAAACCAAGCGGTTTTTTGTTTTTTGTGTTAAAATGATTACGGTTTCTTAAATACAAAGCATGTGAAAAAAAATAGGCTTTTGATTACAGCGTTTGGTATAGCGGCCGTGGCTTTTTTGTTGTTTTTACCATTTCATTCTTTTGCCGCGGATTTGGTAACCGATGAATTATCCACAGTTGGTGAGACTTCCGGTTTGGCGACCATCGAGCTGGGTATTTTAGTGGCGCGAATTATTAGAATCGTTCTTGGAGTTTTGGGCGTCATCATGGTGTGTTTAATAATTTATGCCGGTTGGCTTTATTTCACTTCTCAGGGTGAAGACAAAAATACCAAAAAAGCCAAAGATATTATTAAAACCACCATCATCGGCCTCCTTATAATTCTTTCGGCTTATTCCATTGCCACCTTTGTTTTAAATTATCTTCTCGAGGCGGCCGGTTTAAGCGGCGGTATCTCCACAACTACAGCTCAAAATTTTAACGAACCTTTAGCCGGTTCACTCGGTTCGGGCATTATCGAGTCTCATTACCCGGTCCGTGACGCTACCGAGATTCCACGCAATACCAGAATTTATGTGACTTTTAATGAAGCGATTAAAGTCGATACTATTATTATTGACGACGGTGTTGCCAACACGCCTAATTATTTAAACGCCGCCAATGTAACCATCGCTCCAACCGATATTGCGAATGGCGCAGCTTTGACCGGTGGTCAAGTACAAGTTGCGGTTACGGCTGATCACAAAACTTTTAGTTTTGATCCCACCGTCTTACTCGGCAGTGATACAACAGAAATGAATTATACGGTATCTCTCGGTACCGGTATTGAAAAAGAGTCCGGCAGTGATGCTTTTGATTCTGAAGGTTACGCCTGGCGGTTTGAGGTTTCAACTGAAGTTGACTTAACCCCACCACAAGTCGTCTCGGTCGTACCAGCCAATTTATCACCAAGTTTGTCAACTGTAGCCCCAAATATTATTGTAGCCATAACTTTTAACGAAGCTATGGATCCAATAGCTGCCAGTGGAACTTATACCGGTGTAACACCTCTTCCGGCCGAGGCGTCACCGGAGTTTACCAATATTAAAGTTTTAAAACCCAACACGGACACCACGGCCGGTACTTATAGTGTTTCCAATGTCTACCGAACTGTGGAATTTGTGCCAACCGATATTTGTGGTTCGGATCCTTGTGGAAACGATATTTTCTGTTTACCGAGAAGTTCAACTTTAAGTGTCATAGCCAAAGCCGCTCCGTTAGGTACCGATCCACCTCAAGCCGCAATGACCGACGAAGGTCAATTTAACGGTTTAGTTGATGCGGCCGGTAATTCTTTGGATGGAAGCGGAAACGGCGTGGCCGCTGGTCCAGATTCGGATAACTACGAATGGAGTTTTACAACTCTGGCTGAACCTAGAACCGATGTACCAACAATTACTATTGTCGGTCCCACCGTCAATCAAGGACAGGTCAATTTGAATCAGAGCGTGACGATTAATTTTAATTCGCTCATGCAATCTTCAACTCTGAATTCTACCAATGTCAGATTGTTGCCTGACTTTGTCCAAGCGTTTTGGTATCAAGATTCCAATGCTGAAAATCCAGGCTCTGTTCCCGATGTAGTTACGGTTCCAAGTTCGTTTGACGATAATTTTACAGTTGTGACAATTAATCATGCAACTTTTTGGGAGAGTGATAACGGTACTGTGGATTCAAATGGAAATGGACGAACCGGTGATTTGTACAGTTATTATCCGGTGATTTCCCACGGCGTTAAAAGTGCCTGGCAAATTTGTATGTCGCCGGCCGTTGGGCCAGATAGTAATAGTGTAACCACAAGTTGCAGCGGAGGCACGGGTCTGTATTGTTGTAGTGGCATAGATCAAGCCACGCCATGCACAATTAACGGAACTGCAATTAGCCAATAAATTTTGTGAAAAATTTTCGCTCCTCGTTTAAAATCATTCTGGTCGCTGGATTATTTTCAGCCGCTGTTTTCTTGGTTTCACATTCAGCTTTGGCGGCGGCAATTTCTACCAACGAATTGTATGGTGGAACCAACGGTGCAAACTTTGCTTCGACGGCCGGTTTGGCCAACGTCAGTTTGGTTTTGCTTATTGCCAATATAATTCGAGCAGCGCTTGGTTTTGTCGGTGTGGTGGCGGTTTGCTTTGTGATTTATGCCGGTTTTTTGTGGACCACAGCTGGTGGGGAAGAGGAGAAAATAAAAAAAGCCAAGCAGGTAATGAAGAATGCGTTGATTGGTTTGGTAATAATTTTATCGTCTTTTGCCATCGCTCAATTTTTTATCTCAAGAATCACCACGGCCATGGGAGCAATCAATGCTGAACAAACGTGTACTGGTTCTGATTGCGGGTGTATCGGTCTTCAATGCGAAGATTGTGATGGTGCCAGCTGCGATTTGACCACAACTTTTGTTTTGCAGCCATTGGATTTGGCTTGCGCCGCCACTATTCAAAACTATCAACCGAGATTTGTCTTTAGTCAAAGGGTGATAAAAACTGAAATCATCGAAAACGGCATGATCAGTATTAAAAAGAACGGTGTTGAGGTTGAAGGAACTTTTTCGGCCATTGGCGGTCTTTCCTCAAGCGCTCAAAGTTTTATCTTTTCACCACAAACAACTTGTGCGAGTAATCCGGAATTCTATTGTTTCGAAGCGGGTGAGACTTATGTTGTAACTGTCAGCGAATCACTCCAAAGTTCAAACGGTTATGATATTGAATGTACAACCGCCAATCCTTGTACCTTTTCGTTTACTGTTGGCAGTCGAATAGACACCCAAGCACCGGTTGTGACAATGCAACGTCCTTCAGTCGACGGATCTTTCCTTTCGGCCGGCAGCCCGTCCGGTCTGCAAGCATTGGCAAAAGATGACATTGGTGTGTCGACTATAAATTTTTGGGTTGACGACGAAGCAATTGACAGCGCCGGTTTAAGCGATCGAACCGGCGGGCTTGTTACCGCAACCAATCTTTATGAATATTATTTTGCCGGTTGGTGGGACACGACCGGCGAAGTCACTAACCATGAGTATACAATTATCGCCGAGGGCAGTGATTGCGCCGGTAATTCCGATTCAGGTTCAGTCGATGTAATGTTGCGAGCGGCCAATTGTTCTAATCTTGCGGCTGATTCAGGAACTCCTTGGTTTGAAACAGGCACTTGTGTAGGTGTTGAGCCCTGCGATTGCGGCGGAGACGGTGAATATTATTGCGGAGTTTGCAACGGTGCCGCTTGTTACGAAAATAGCGATTGCCGTTCCGGTAATTGTGAAAATGGAATTTGCACCAGTACGATTGAAATCGAAAGAGTGTCGCCCGGCGATGGAGCTGAAGGAAATTTAATCACAATTTCCGGGAGTGGTTTTGGTACAACGTCGGGTCTTGTAACTTTTCTTGGGGTCAGTGGACAAGGTGTAATAATTAATTCCAACGCCGCTTGTTCCGAATGGTGGCGAGATGATCAGGTGGTGGTTCAGGTTCCGGTCGGAGCTTCGGACGGACCGATTCAAATTACTAATAGTGTTAGTGGAAAATCCGATCAAACAGACGATGATAATGGTTCGGTTATTAGCGATTTTGACGTGAACACCACAGTTCGGCCAGGTATTTGCAACATTTTACCGTCTACCGGTTATGGTGGCGATTCAGTTACGGTGTCCGGTAAAAATTTTGGCGGTGAAAGAGGTACGGTAGACCCTTCGGATCTTTATTTTGGAATTTACGAAGCGACTAACTATTCATCTGCCTGGAGCGCAACTTCTATTGGTGCCACGACGCCACTTTTGAATTATGGAACATATAATGTTCAGTTTTTTTCCGGCGCGGTTGGTAGTCGTGAAGGGTCTAATACAGTAATTTTTAGGGTTGATACCAACCAGAATATTCTACCGCCGGTAATTACCGATGTTGACTCGGGTTTAATGGGCTGTTCGAATTCCGTAACAACATCAGTTTGTGAAATTGACAGTGAATGTGCGGCCTCGACTTGTGTTTTAACTTCCAGAACAGTCGGACAATGTGCAAACGATTCCGGCATCGTTTGTGCAGAAGATGGTGAGTGTGGAGATTCGATTTGTAATTTGGGTACCGAGACATCCGGACAGTGTACAAATAACCCAACTGTTTCTTGTGCGGCGGACGATGAATGCGGTATTTCAACTTGTGATTTGGATGCCGGACCAATTGGACAATATGTAACAATTTACGGCTCAAATTTTGGCACCACTCAAGGTACTGTTCGTTTTAGAAATCAATCAACTGAAACTCCGTATACCGGCCTTGGCGACAATAATTTTCCTGATATTTGCGAATCGGTTTATTGGTCGGACGACAGGATTATTATCAAGGTTCCAACTCTTTACGATCAAACCAATTTAGTCACATCGTCTGATGAGGAATATAATCCGTCGGTAACAATCGGTTTGCATGATTTGTGGTTGGTGACTTCAAACGGTTCATCTGAGGCTGTTGATTTTTTGGTAACTTCCGGTGAGGCCTCGCCAGGTATTTGCGCTTTGATTCCGGACGCCGGCCCGCCCGGTACAACGGCGGCGATTTACGGTGAGGGATTTGAGGATGATGCGGGAGCCGGAGATTCAGTTGGTCGAGTAGAATTTTATAATGGTGCGGAGGTCACTCCGACTCCGGTTATTTGGGATGATGGTCAGATTCTTGGTAATTTTGCCAATCCAATGTTGGTGCCGGCAGGTGCAGAAACCGGCCCGGTTTTCATGGTTGATAAAGATGAACAAGAATCAAACTCGGTAAATTTTCAAGTTGGAATGTGCGATGTTGATTTTACTTGCGCGGTCGGTCAAGAATGTTGTGAAAGCGGAGCTTGCTCGCCTACAACTACAGGTTGTGGTGGAGCCGTGTCTTTTGCTGCTCATTATGCTTATCGTTTTTCTACAGGAGATATTCCTCATAACCCCGCAATTCAAGTTGAGTGCTCTGAACCAGGTGTCTCACCAAGAATTGTTTCCCCCTCACCTTATGAGGGTTGGGAAGGCGGCGACGATGTTTGTTCAGACGCAATATTGCATGTGTCTTTTACCGAGGATATGAATTCGTCAACTTTTACTTCCGGTGCGATTTTGGTTAAAGAATGTACCGACGATTCCTGTGTGACGGTTGTGCCAATGATTGTGGCCTCAAGTCCGACCAGCCGGAGCTTTTTTTGGCAACCAAATTATCCAGAAGGAACAGGTTGGCAGCCCGGCAGACGTTATCAAGTGACGGTTTTGGGTGGCACAACCGGTGTTTTGAGTACAAGAGGTTTGGGTATGCTGCAAAATTATGTTTGGTATTTTGAAACCTCGGCCGACGGCGAGCCTTGTACTGTAGGCGGAGTTTTGGTTGATCCGGCTGAGTATACTGCCGATAGTATCTGCCAGACTGGTGATTTGACTTGTACGGGCGCTGTAGTTTATTCGGCCACACCAGTGTCAGAGGAATACGAATGCACTCTTTTGGCTTGTGATACGGGTGATAATGATTGGGAATTCGGTTCAAGAAATAGCACTAAAGCTGCGGTTGCAGACAGAGTGGCCGATATAGATCCGAATACAGTTGGGGTGCAAGATTCCATATGCGATGCCTTGGCTCTACCGTATCAGGAAACGGCAGTCGGATCGCCGGTTTCGATTTGGGCCGAGTTAAATTATGGTGAAAGAAGCGTTGACGGTGAAGGCGAACTCACTATCAATTTTTCCGATCCGCAAGTTAGTAATTATTGGCCAAATTGTTCTGAGGCTTGTTTGAATGCTGAGATCGGTCTTACTTTTAATTTGGCCATGGAAATTGGTACTTTTAGTAATAACCGAGTCAAATTATTTAGCTGCCAAGACGAAGCTTGTGCTCCGGACGAAGTAACGGATGTAACTTCCGGTTTATCTGTTTCGCCAGTTTATACAGGTGACGCAGCAAACGGAATTTATCAATTGATAATTAATCACAATGATTTAACCGCCAACACCTCATACCGCGTGACAATTTCTGACGATGCCGAATCAGACAGCGGTTCCACTTTGGCTGAGACGGTCGGAGACATGGCTTGGTATAACGGTGATCTTACTTGGACTTTTACAACTGGCGACGCGACCTGCGAAGTGGATCGGGTTGAGGTTGAACCAAGCTCGGCCACTTTGCAAAGAATCGGTGATATTCAGCGGTTTACGGCTGTACCGTTTGGTACAGCCGATGACTGTTCTGATGAAGGTCAGCGTTTAACAGCGGCGGATTTTGATTGGGAAGCTTGGACGGCGACAGATGTAAATGGACTGTCGGCTGGAACTGTGGCCTCACTCTTTGACTACACCAGTACAAGTACTCTAAGAGTTGCTTCAAGCTTGCCAGCCGGTTGTTCCAGCCTTTGCTTAAATATCGGTTCGTCGGTGCCGGTGGCTATTTGTGGAAATAATCCAATTACAACTATTTGCACATCGGACGCTGCTTGTGGTGCAGGTAAAAAATGTAATACTCACACAAGACAATGTGTGGAACCGGGTGAAGATTGCGACGACGGAAATACCGTAAACGGTGACGGTTGTTCTTCACGTTGTTTGAGCGAAGGTTCGTCGGCAAACTACAGTTCGGTTTGTGGCAACGGTATTGTTGAGAGGGGTGAAGATTGTGATTTCGGTTCATCAACGAGTCATCCTGGTTGTTCATCAACTTGTTTGTCTGTTGGTGCCTCCCCGATCGGTGCTACTTGCGGAAACGGCGATATAGCAGGAAGTGATTTGATTGGCGGTGAGGAATGTGACTACGGTGATGAAAATTCGGTCAATAATTGTTCTCCGAATTGTTTGAATCTTGGCTCTGAATCGATAAATAATTATTCGGCCATTTGCGGAAACAATGTGATTTTTGATTGTGCTTCGGATAGCGATTGCGGTATTGGAGAAAGTTGTAATGTTAATAGCGGACAGTGTCTGGAACCCGGCGAAGATTGTGATGATGGTGACATGGAAAACGGCGACGGTTGTTCGTTAAGTTGTACCAATGAAGGATCTTTGTCTCTCTATGGTTCTTTGTGTGGTAATAGTTTGATACAAACCGGAGAAGATTGCGAGGATGGAAATACTGTGAATGGCGACGGTTGTTCTTCTGTCTGCCTGTCTGAAGGTTCGAGTGATTCCAGACTCGCTGTTTGCGGCAATGGAGTAAGAGAAACCGGGGAAGAGTGCGAGGCGGATTCGACCGGCACAAGTACAACGATGGGTATTGCTCCTTTCGTCTTGGCTTATATTTCAAGCACTGCTCAGCAAGAGATTCTTGCTCAGGGAGGAAATTCGGCCTCTTCAAAAATTACAGCTGAAGAAGTTGTAAGCAATGAAACCGGTGATGGTTATTTAACTTTGCAGTGTTCTTGTACGACCGATGCCAGCTGTAATTCCGTTACTGACGCAAACAGTTACGGTTGCGGTAATTCCGGTTGTTGTTTCTCGCGCCCGACAGTTCTCGAACGTTATCCGGCAATTAGTGCGACAAACGTTTGTCGTAATACAGCAGTTTGGGTTAATTTCAGTCAGCCAATGGATATTGAGGCCATAAAAGATTCAGGCACGCTGTATTTGAAATTGAATAAAATAAATTGTTCAGACGCTTCCTGTACTACTGGTACTTCGGTCATTGAATCAGAAGATTGCCCGGAGTCTTATACCTCTTTGGTTTTAGAAAATAATGAAGATGAAAATTTGTTGGTTCGAGCTTGGCACTGGATCAGAGATAGTATTTTGCAAATTTTCGGGGCTCAGGCCGGTCCAATTTCTGTCTGTCTTGTGCCAGTAAATTATTCTCTTGTAACCGAAACAAAGATCGGTCTCGATTTGTCAGAAGCTTTGGTGGCCAACGCTGAATATAATTTGTACATAATGGGCGAATCGAATTTAACAACCGGTCATACCAGCGGAGTGATGAGTACTGGCGGCGTTGATTTATTAAGTGGTGAATCAAACAGGTTTGTAACCGGAGCAAATATTTGTACTTTGGATTACGTTTCAGTTATTGATAATGGAATAATTGGCGTTGATGAGTATGAAGATCCAAGTCCGGGATTTTTTTCGGCAACCGGTGAACGACACACGTTGACAGCGGCCGGTTATACACTAAATGGAGCCGTGGCTTCAGAAATCCAAAGTATACCCAGTGTGTATTCTTGGGTTTGGGGTGCTTGGAGTTCAACCGAAGCTAGCACCGAAACTATTATGAACATTCCGGCAGCGGCTGGTACCGGAACCACCATTGCCACTTCCGAAACTCAGGATGGAACGGTTCAGGCTATTATCTCGGCAATTATTACAAGTGTTGATTCTTCCGGAGAAACGGTGGATACATCTGTTGCCGGTGAAACCGAGCTGACAACTTTCCTTTGCAGCAATCCTTGGCCGGCGACCAGAAGGACCGGTGGTGGTTATCGTTTTGAGGACACTAGTTCCAGTGCCGCAGATTTTGGTTTGTCGACGACCGGAAATTTTACCAATTTTGCCTTCTCTTATTGTCGAGACCAAGCCGGTTCGGCCGATTTTTTGCCTAGTTTAAATGTGGTGGAGGTAACTTCAGCTGTTTCAACTTCCATTTTTAAAGAACTGCTCTTTTTAGCAGACAATGACGCCATTGGTGTCCGAGTTTTGCCAAATCCTGATTACCTTACTCCAGCTGATTGGTTTGCTGACCAAAGTTTCACCGGTTCACCTTCCGAAACTACAGTCGATGGCTATGAGGCGGTGCAAGACGGAAATACTTATTATGTTTCCGCCGTCAATTCGAACGCTTCAACTACTTCTTCGACAAAAATTCTCTATCCAAACATTTACGTCATTTCTTATAACGAAGGCGCGAGCGACGAAATGGAAAATATTTTTAGCCAAGTTTTGGATAGTTGGACTTTCAATGCTAATGACTCGGTGATTACTGACATAAATGTTTGTAAGGATTCGGTTACCATAACTTCGGCAACAGAAGAAACTGTTTTTGGTGAAGATGGTCTACCAATTTCTTGTTCTCATAACGACGAGTGTACAGTTGGAGCCGGCGAACCTTTTTGCTCAACAACAGAGAATATTTGTAAAACTCAGGGCGTACCAGCGGTTTCCACAAGTGTAAACTATGTTTACGGAGAAGACGAAAATCTCGTTTCCTGCGATTGGGACGGCGATTGTCAGGGTGTAACTCAGTCTGATGGAACAGTAACCGATGATTCAGCTTTTTGTAACGGAGAAAAAGCCAAACTGACTCGAGATTTAAAACGTTTAACCGACTCGCGAAAAATTGCTTCAATTATTGGCGATTATGGTGAAGCCAATAGTTATTGTTCGGTAACCTCCAACCAATTTTGTGAAGTAAGTACTGATTGTCCGGGAACTGAAACTTGTCAGCATCATGTACCACCGTTAGTTAGCGGTACTTTCCTTTCATCTTTTACCACCAGCACTTGGCCTTCATGGGCATCAGAATTAGATAATGCTTTGGGTACAACTTTGCCAACCGATCCAATAAACGAATTTGTCGGTTGTCATACTGGAGCTGATGAAAATTATTGTTGGGATAGTGTGGCCGGGGAATTTACTTGTCATGAAGGCTCACATGCTTATCTTTATCAAAATCTTGGTGGTGTGGCCTATAAACTGGGGGTGCAGCTTGAAGGCAGTGATGTCATTGGAACTTGGGGCTACTCGCTTGATGATGACTCGGCCGACAACGCCACACTTTATGCTGAGTATGCTTATACGTCATCTTCGACAGAATCGGCTTTGACAAATCCAGTGACATCGGGCGGTTTCTATACGACCGGGCCAATGTGTAGCAATGTAACCATGGGAACATCTTCGTCTCGTTGTGGAGACGGTGTTAAGGCTACAGATAATATACTTACGACAACCGTTAATGAGGCTGAGGTTTGTGAAATTGGTGAATATGAATCTCGGCCTTGTACCTATACTTATCCAGATCTTTCTACCGCTACGGGTACTCAGAATTTTGGCTGCATAGAAACAACGGTGAACTCGGTTAGTGTTTGTGCTTGGCAAACCACCGCCACTTCGGCTTGCGTGCCTTATTCTTGTGGTAATGGTGTGCTAGAAGGAACGGAGGTTTGTGACGACGGCGAGGAAAATGGCACTTATGGTCATTGCGGTCAGTCTTGTAATTTTGTCGGTTCTTTCTCTTGCGGTGATGGTTTTATTGCCGGCGGCGAAGAATGTGATTGTTACTCAACCGTCAATTGGCTTCCAACTTTGCCTGCCACCAGTTGGGCCGCTATCAACAGTTGTGACGCTGCCAATGGTCAGTATGACACGACTTATGATGATACTTGCGCTTTTGATTGTACATTTCCGGGTCCGTCTTGTGGTGACGGTGAACTAAACGGTCCCGAAGTATGTGATGGCGGTTATGAATCGTGGAGTGGTAGTCTTTGCAGTGCCGGAACCAATATTGATGAAGCTTGCACGGTGAATGATGACTGTGGAACCGGTGGAATTTGCGGTAATGCTCAAGGGTACAACGCTTGCAATATTGCCAGAGTTTGCGAGAGCAGCGATGGAGGAATTAAAGATGGCTATCCTTGTGGTTCGGATTGTGCGGCCGCAAATGGTACTTGCAGTTCGGCCGAATACCAATTGTTACGTACCAGAACCTGCGATGATAACCCGGGTGCGACGTGTACTTGGAATCCTTGGACTGCATGTTTGGGTGGCGATCAAGTTTGCGGTAACGGAATTTTGGAAGGTGATGAAGAATGTGACGACGGTAATGATGACAGTGCCGATGATTGTACTTCCGAATGTACGGTCAGTGTTTGCGGCGATGATTACGTTTATGCCGGTCATGAAACTTGCGACAATGGAAATGAAAATGGCGACGCCTGCTCACCAGAATATGATGACACTTGTTCATATTGCAATATAAATTGTCAGTACACCACGGTTTCCGGTGCCTACTGCGGTGACGCAACCATTCAGACTGGTGAGTTTTGCGATTCTACGAACATAACTAAATATTGTTTTAAAACCCATATCACTCCGAGTCTTCGAGATGTCGGTTCGGTCTGCACAACTACCACTGACTGTGATACGGATTATACTTGTGAAACCGTTGGCGCCTGCAACGGAGGCAATGTTTTCAATGCCGCACCTTGTGCGGTTGGCAGTCTTTTGTCTTGCGGATCATCGGGCGGAAATTGTGTCGTTCCAGACTGCTCAAACACCTGCGATGCCACTTGTCCAACAACTTATGAATCAACTTCGATCTTAATTCAAACCGAATTGGCAGGTGCCTCAAAGGAATCGGGCGCTGATCTTTATAGTTATGGTAACACCAGTGGTTTAAGTCCTGATTTGGCCACTTTGTTTATTCCGGCTTGTGAAGTCGGCACTGCTATAACAGCCGACATTGATATGTCGGGTGTTATTACCCCAACAACCGCCATAGTTTTTGTCACTGATTTGTCGGGCAGTATGGAATGGGATATTGCCGGTAATTCAGGAGCCGCTGTAGGAAACAGAAGAATTGATTACGCCGCTGCTTCACTTGAAGAAGCTATTGATACTTTATTTGACGCTTATGGAACTTCGACCGATATTCAAATTGCGACCGTAAGTTTCACTAGCGGGGAAGACGTGAATGCCGATGGTTATATTGATAATGGGGTAGACACTGATGGCGATGGAAGAATCGAAGATGGCGATTCGTGTGCCGGGGATGGTCTGGCTTGGATCGACCAGCCGTTGACTGATTTTAATGATGAGTATGATTTACTCTACGATCCTGAGAGAGGTGTTGAATCATATCCTGATCGTGCCGGTGGCGGTACGCCAACAGCCGCCGGATTAAGCTGTGCTGAAAGTATTCTGGATGATTCAGACGCTGATTATAAATTTGTAGTTTTGTTTAGTGATGGTGAGCCGACAGTTTCTTTAGGGGGGGTTAGTTCTTCGGAAGCAACATCTACCACATTAAGTGAGGCGGTTAATGCTGTACACGGCTCATCCAATAGTTTAGATACTCTTTCTCCTCCAGCCAAAACTTATACCGCCGCTTTAACTGACGACTCAGATCTTATCGGTTACATGGCCCATTTTTCCAGCGATATTTGTGGTAGTTATGATTCTGAGGTCGATGGTGCTTGTACTGTTACTGGTGATGCTTGTTCTGTTAGTTGTCCGTATTATTGTTCTGATAACGAAGAACGTGAATGTAGAAGCGCATCGGATTGTTATTCTGGAGAGGGATTGTGCTATTGGGAACACGCCGCTGAATTTGATCCAGATCAAGGATTTACATTGGAGTATTGTAATGCCGGTGATGATTCTGATCCTTGCTCGTCTTATACATACACTATTTATAGTATATATCCAGAACCAAATAGGACGGTATCCGAACAAGGTACATGTATACCTTATGAACAAGAAGACGTTTCGTGTTTATCACAAGACTGTAATATTCCCATCGCTCCCATAACCCTTGCCTCCGATTGTGGGCCAGACCCAGATGATCTTATTGAGTATGCCTATACCGCCACCACCGCCACTGACTTAATTGCGATGTACGATGAGATTATTCAAAATATTTTAGGAATTCACGTTGGGTTTATTACTGAAGTTAACGGTGCAACAACTGTCACTCGCGGGACGATTAGTGAGGGTGATGGTGTGGAACTGCCGTTTCCGGAAGGTTTTGTTTGTGATGATAGTATAGAAAGTGCCATTCCACTCAAACTTAATTTTGGTGGCACCGGGGCGATTAACATCAGTAATATAAATTTAAATTATTGTCCGGCCAGATAATTTTTGTCTACTTCTTATGAACGGTTTTGACGAGTACGCCCCGACTCGAGGTCCTATTCCTTGGAAAACAATTGCCATAATCGGTGGTACGATTATTCTTATTGTTTTGATTATTCTCGGGGCCAGATGGCTAATTTCTTCAAAAACCGAAGCCGGACAACAGGCGGCGGCTATTGAACGTGTAAGTTCCGAACTCGACAGAACTTTGCTTGATTGCAATACAGCCGAAGATCCGGAACAGTGTCGAGTGGATAAAGTTGAGGCGGGCGCCAGTTCAATCGGTGCGGCTGAAATTTGTAATAAATTGTCTGACGACACTTCGATTACCTGTGTTTGGCAAGTGGCCCTTGAACAATTAGATCCAAAAGATTGCGAGAATATTAACGATGACGAAAAACAAGAAAAATGTTCGGACTCTGTTTATCGGGCTTTGGCCACCAAAGATCAAAATCTTTCCTGGTGTGAAAAAATTATTAGCGATGTAACTCGCACTCGTTGCGTTAATACTTTGTCCGAAGAAATTGCTAAAACTAAAGGTTGTACTGAAACTGGAGTTGATCAAACTGTTTGTGACCGACAAACCGCTTTGAACACAGCTGTGGCGAGCGGTGATCCGGCTCAGTGTTTGGTTTTAACTAATAATGGCGATCAAGTTAATTGTTTGGATGTGGTTGGTGTCGGTGATAAGGATCATGACGGCCTTAGCGCTTCGACCGAATCAAAACTCGGCACCAGTGACGAAAGTACCGATTCGGACGGCGATGGACTTTCCGATTATGATGAGTATCATAAATACAAAACCGATCCGGCCAAATCTGATACCGACGGTGATGGTTATTCCGATAAGGTTGAAATAGACGGCGGCTACAATCCGCTTGGAGAAGGGAGGCTTTAGTGGCGGGGGGGGGGGCGAATAACGAATTTTGTTACGAATTTACGAATCTACAAATATGGATTTTTGTCTGTAGAGACGTTGCAACGCAACGTCTCTACGATCGGCCACATTCGTATATTCGTAAATTCGTAATTGATTCGTTATTCGTGCCCCTCCAAAAAATTCAATAATTAAATAATTTAGAAATTCCAACCCATATGTTTGACGAACTAAAAAAACCACCCGAAGATATTTTTGCCTCAGTTGATCAATCACCTGTGCCACCACCTTTCCGTGCTCCCGCACCAGCTGTTGGTCCAACCGTCCCGCCTATCCAACCACCACCATCAAATATTGCCATTCCGTCTGGTATGCCGTCGGTTGGCGGTGAGGTAAAATCAGCTAAAACCATCGCTTGGAAGCCGATTATTTTGATTGTGCTTGGTGCGATTGTTGTTATCGCTGCCGGAGCCATGTTGTCCAGGTACATTCTCTCAAGTTCTAAACCAGTTACAGAAGGAGTTTCCAATCTGGCCAATACAGCGAACACTCAAGTCAAACCTGAAACCACCTCAACAACTCCTCCGGCTAAAACAGAAGTTCAGGTTCCTCCAGTAGTTGAACCGGTTGTCGAAGTTGATACTGATAAAGATGGTTTGACCGATACTCGTGAAGCCGAGCTGGGAACCAGTCCAACCAAAACTGATACTGATGATGATGGTTTATTTGATCGCGAAGAAGTTGAGGTTTATCACACCAATCCTTTATCGCCTGATACTGATGGTGATAGTTACAAAGATGGTGACGAAGTAAAAGGTGGCTACAATCCAAACGGCGCCGGCAAGTTGTTTGAGTTGCCTGTTGTTGAAGGGGAATAAGGGGACGAAGGGGTTGGAGGGGATTTTCTTTTTTTCTTAAACTAAAAACTCCCTGCAACCCCTTAAACCCCTTCCGCCCCCCCAATCCACTAATCCCCAACAAATATGCCCGACGTTCAATTGCCAAAATTAGAAACTCCACCAGGTGCAAAACCGTCTCAAAGCGAGCCGCAGATTTTTGCCATGCCGGAAAGTTTTCGTGGTTTGGCAGCTAGGGTGAATCCGCCGGTAATTAAGCCAGCGGCTACTCAATCGGTGGCCCCGGTTCCGGTTAAGCCGATTCCGCCACCGCCGGTAAAACCGGTTTCGATTTTGAAAAAGAAGGGCATGGCTAAAACCACTAAAATGATTATTATTGCCGGAGTGGTTCTTTTGGTGGTTTTGAGTTCGGCCGGTATTTATGTTTTTTATTCTTTGCAGCCGGTTAAAAATAATCAAACCGTTACGACTAACAAACCGGTCAACACGGCTCCGCCGGTGGTGATCACTGAAACTCCGCCGGTTGTGGTTGAAACTCCACCGGTAACTAATAACGGAACAACCACTTCACCTTTTCCAAATAATTCTCAACCGGGTCGCGATACTGACAGTGATGGTTTAACTGATGCTGAAGAAATTTTTTATCGCACCAGTTCTAAAAAACCAGACACTGACAGTGATGGTTTTCTTGATGGTAATGAAGTTTTTCACGGTTATGATCCAAACGTGCCTTCACCAGCCAAGTTAAGTGATACCGCCCTCGTAACAAAATATTCTGTCGAGAATCTTTACTCTCTTTATTATCCTACAATCTGGACAGCGAAAGCTGAACCTGAAAAATTAAATAATATGGTTTTTGTCGTGCCGAGCGGTGAAAGTGTAATTTTGAGTTTGGAAGAAAAAGACGCAACCATTCCTTTAGCCGCCTGGTTTAGTAATGCCAATCCAAATTCGAATATAAGGGTTAACGAGTCAAAAACTAAAAATGGTTATCAAATGTTGGTCACTGAAGATCAAATGACGGTTTATATCGAGGTCGGCAGTCGGGCGGTGATTATGAGTTATTCAAATACTGTCAAAGCCACTGTTGATTATCTTGCGACTTTTGAAATGATGATAAACAGTTTGGTTTTGGTTCAGTAGTATGTTGAAAGTAGAGTGGAATAAATCGCCATTGTCCAAAAAAAACCAAGAAAAGATTTTGTCAGAAGTTTCTCGTGGTTTGCGATTGAAAAAAGACAAGCCGGTTTCAGTGGCTTTTGTTACACCCGGAGTAATTAAACAGTTGAATAAGTCCTATCGAGGTAAGGATAAGGTGACTGATGTTTTGTCGTTTCCGTTTATCGATGAAGAAACTTTTGGCGAGGTTTTGGTTTGTTTGTCTCAGGCTAAAAAACAGGCTAGGGAATATCAGCACTCGCTCGAGGAAGAAATAACCATTCTTTTGGTTCATGGTTTGATTCATTTGTTCGGCTATGATCATTTGAAAGAAATTGAAGCTAAAAAAATGTTTCTTTTGCAGCAGAAGATTTTGAAAAATTTAAAAATAAATTGGCAGCGGCCAGACGCCGGTTAAAATTATGGTTCGTGTAAAAGATTTGCTGAAAAGTTTTTCTCATGCCTGTCGTGGTGTGAGGACTTTAATAAAAGACGAGCAGAGTTTCCGTCTGCAAATATTGGCCGCTTTGGTGGTCGGAATTTTTCTGATTATTTTTCCTTTATCAGTTTTTGAGATTATTATAGTTTTGTTACTCATGGTTTTAGTTTTGGTTCTGGAGATGATCAACAGTATTTTTGAACGTTTGGTGGATACTTTTAAGCCGCGGATTCATCCAGTAGTTGGTGAAATAAAGGATATTATGGCGGCTACGGTGCTTATTGCCTCGCTTTTTGCCGCAGTAATCGGGGTGATAATTTTTCTTCCCCACTTTCTTAACTTGTTAGTCGGCTGAAAAGTCGTTATACTTTGAGCGATATGAATGAAGATATAATAGTTGGCTTAGACATTGGTTCTTATGCCGTGCGGGTGGCGGTTGGTCAACCGGTAGCTATGGCCACCGGCAATCATCCCGACACCGGCAAGCCGGTTATCCACATAATCGGGGCGGTCGAAGTTCCATCTGAAGGCGTTAATAAAGGTGGTGTCACCAATATTGAGGACGCCGTTTCTTCGGTTTCCAAAGCCCTCGAACAAGCCGAACGTCTTACTGGTCTGCCAATGAGTCGGGTTTGGGTGGGTATTAACGGCACCCACGTTTCTTGTCAGGAAAGTCGTGGCGTGGTTGGGGTGGCTCGCGGCGATAGTGAAATTCGTGAGGATGATGTGGAACGGGCCATCGACGCCGCTCGAACGGTCGCCATGCCAGCCAACAGTGAAATTTTGCATGTCCTACCACGCAGTTTTACGGTCGATGGTCAGCGGGGAATTAATGATCCGGTTGGCATGACCGGTATCAGACTCGAGGTGGATGCTTTAATTGTTCAAGGTCAAACTTCGCAAATAAAAAATCTTACAAAATGTATTCATCGTACCGGTATTGATATCGAAGATGTGGTTTTATCAATTCTCGCCACTTCAGATGCGGTCATTACCAATAAACAAAAAGAACTGGGTGTCTGCGTCATTAATATCGGTGCCTCAACAACCGGTTTGATAGTCTTTGAAGAAGGCGATGTTTTATACACCTCAGTTTTACCTATCGGCGCTGCTCATGTTACGGCCGATATCGCTATTGGTCTTCGAACTTCTATCGAGGTGGCCGAAAAAGCCAAGCTGCGTTATGCCAGTGCTACACCAGAAGAAATTAATAAAAAGGAAGAAGTTAATCTAGCTGAACTTGGGTCCGAGGAAGAAGAAATTGTCGGTCGGCGTTTTATTGCCGATATCGCTTCGGCTCGGGTTCAGGAAATTTTTGAAAAAGTCGATGAAGAGCTCAGAAAAGTTGGTCGTTCCGGCATGTTGCCGGCTGGCGTGGTCTTAACCGGTGGTGGTGCCAAAATGCATGGTATGGTCGAGGCGGCCAAGAAAAATTTACGCCTGCCAGCCTCGCTCGGCACGCCAATCGGCGTCACCTCAGTCGTCGAACGAGTAAACGATCCATCTATGGCCACGGCCATCGGTTTGGTTCTTTGGGGTCATCATTTAACCGCTCAGGCTGACGATGGAAAACTTGGAAAATTTTTTGATAAGGTTAAGGGTTTGAAAGATGTAGCTGGAACGGTCGGTAAGTGGTTTCAGTCGTTGAGGCCGTAAAAGTCCCATACTGTTCAAGAGCCGATCCGCCTTCGCCGAGCTTCGGCGGACGCTGTCGGACCTTGTGTGGTATGAAAAAATCGCTTTTCGAGGCGATTTTTTGTTTTTTCCAATTCGTTTCCCTTGTCAGATAAAAGTGGAAGTCAGATAACAACCATTGACTTTCCGACCCAAAAAATACTATATTATCAAACCCACGAATTCCTCGTGGTTTATGGAGGAGCCATGAGTCAGATTCACGAACCAACAATTGCCCTTCTTAACGCCTTCTTCGAAGGTATGTGTTCCTCAGGGCAAACGCATCAACTTTCCAAAACTTTTAGCAAATAATTGTTATCCCAGCCAGCTTTCAACCGTTTAGCTTTGACACCTCG
>JAGVPA010000040.1 GCA_020052445.1 bacterium | reverse complement strand
TTCAATTAAATTTTCCATACGCATTAAAAGTTAGGATGAATTAAACCTTCGACCTTTCTTCAAATGTATGGGTTCTAAAGTGTTTATACCATTATGGACGAAGAAATTATTTTTAATATAATGTTTGGTCTGGTCGGTTTAATGATTCCGCTATTTGGTTTAGCCGCTTTTGGCTTATGGATTTGGATGCTAGTCGACTGTCTTCAAAGTAAAATGGCCGAAAACGAAAAACTCCTTTGGGTGATCATTCTTCTTCTAGGAAATTTCATCGGGGCCATACTTTATTTCTTCTTGGTTAAAAATAAAAAAACAAAATAAAAAAACTTTTAAAAAAACATCGATTGAAAATTCGATGTTTTTTGTTTTAATTTTTTACCCGCCACTAAATAAAAAGACGGCACGAATTGCCGTCCAAGGTTTTGGTTTAGAAGAAGTAGCGTTCACCTGTGTCGGCCCGCAAACAATATACCGCTGTCTGATCTTCCAAACCACGAGCCAAACGAGGTAGAAAAATTTTTCCTGGCAAAACTTTTGGTTCTGGAATAGCCTGATCCAAACCGAGTTTGTCTTCGCTCGACTCAATGGCCTGAATAGCCAAAAGTACTTTGGCTAATTTAGGCGAAGAGATATTCAATTTGCGACCAGGAATCAAAAACTTTTCTGCTTCGGCTGAAAGAACGGCAAAAGATTGCAGGGCTGGATTAAAAACAATCAAACCCCAACCTTCATTTCGGACCCTGATCTGCGGTCGGAGCTGAAAAGTTTTTCCAGCCTCATATTCAATCTCGAATCTGGCTCTGTCTAGGAAAGGCTTGGCGATTTCCAAACTCAGTGGCTCGCCCATATACATAGTTCGACCCTTCGCCTTGCCTTGATTTTCCCAAAGACAACTGGTTCGACAACCACCGCCGCAAACAGCGAGAGCAGCACAACTATTTTCTTGCCAGCACTCATCCGGCAAAAGCTCGGAAGCCGCCCACTTGTTGGCAGCCAGCCAACTTTCACGATAATTCTCAAGAACCGAACCGCCGAATTTCGAAAGGTAAGGTGCTTGAATACAAGCTCGAAACTGACCGTCTGGCGAAACCACGCCGAACGAACGACCGGCCATACAAACCCGCGGCGAAACCACCTCAAGAAACTCCATCCAGTTTTCCGGGAAATATCGAATAAGAACACAGGGGGGAATCGGCAAAGTCGAATCAATTCGCAGGCCTTGCCGACGCAAGTTACGGATCGACTGGAAATAAAACCGATAGTGATCGCGCTCGAGGAGAAACCTTTCGTGCGATTTTGAACCCCAAGAAGGCAGAAACGGCGTAACTGTCATGGTTTTGAAACCAGCCTCGATCAAGTGCTGACCGACGCTCTCGAGACCGTGAAGATTCTTGGCGGTCGCCACAAAGTTAGGAGTGACGGCTATACCAAACTCCCGAAAAAGATTAAGACCGCGCCAAGTTTCACCGAAAGCTCCGGACGCGCCAACCATTTGATCATGTAATTCGCCCAGACCGTGAAGAGAAATCAAGACTGAATTAAGGCCGCTGATTACTAGTCTCTTTCCGACTTCCGGAGTAACCAAGCGTCCGTTGCTGTTGAGACTGGTATAGCAGCCTGCTTGGTGATAAATATCTAGAATCTCGAACAAATGATCACCAACAAGCAATGGCTCGCCACCGGTTGGGCAAACCGCCATTACACCTCGCTCGACAGAAGCTTGTGCCACCCGGAGATTAAGCTCACGATCGCCGGAACGTGGCGTAAAGGCTGTAATACTGCGTTCAGGGTTGTAGCAGAAGGCACAGGCGTTGTTGCAACGAGAAGTCAGCTCGTGCTGTTGAATAATTGGCGCAGTCGTGTCCATGTTTTCCTCCCTTAGTCCAAATCTTCGATGTTGCGAATGTTTTGGTCCCACGATTTCGGCATTCTGAAGTTTTTAGACAAATCGGCTCGGCAAACCGGGCAAGGATCGACGTAAACTCCATGGCCAAAAACATATCGCAGATCTTGTTCACCGACAGCCAAAATGCTTTGACAGCCCAGGCAAGCCACTTCGACAAATTGATCCGGTGCATTATTTTTTAGGATACGCATTTTCCACCTCTCGACCAGTTGTGAAAGAACCTTGCGATCTGATTATAAAGAACTGGACAGAATGCTCAATCTGTCGTACAGTTACGACGACAAGGACTTCTCGACCCTGTTTAAACACTTATGGAACAGCTCTCACAACAATTAAAAACTCTCGGGCTTGGCGATTACGAAGCTCTAATTTACTCCCAACTTCTGGAGACCTCCCCAGCCAGTGCCACTACTCTGGCTAAAAAATGCCATCTTTCCAGAAGCAGTGTCTACACCACCCTTAGCTCTTTAATCGCCAAGGGCCTAGTCGGAACAACTTACAAAAATGAAATCAAACAATTCATTGCCGAAGATTATTCAGCTTTGGAACAATTTTTACAAAAACAAAAAAACGAGGTTGAAGAAAAATTCAAAAATTTGACCGCACTCAAAGACAGTTTCAAATTATTAGCTAAAAATAATCTAAATATTCCGCAAATCATCTTTTTCGAAGGCCAAGAAGGTTTAAAAAAGATCTATCTTTCGATGATGCGCGAAGCACCAAAAAACTCCACCCTCTATCTTTTACGCGATGAGTTTGTTTGGCAACCGGAATGGAAATTCATCTTTCAAATGGAATGGCACGACCGAGTAAAAAGATTAAAAATCGAAAAAAATATTAAAACCAAACTTCTCGTCAATAATTCCATCACCGAAAAGAAAAACGAAAAAACTTACAAAAACAAAAAAGGTCTGGAATACAAATTTTTATCAAAAACCCACCAAATCAAACAGTTTGCCATCTATATAATCGCCGATACAGTTAGTATTCTTTCAATGGAAAAAAATAATCTGGTTGGCATAAAAATAACCAACCAACATTTAGCTGATAATTTTAAGGAGATTTTTGAAACGATGTGGTAAACAAAAATAATTTCATTTTTGGAATAATTAACCAAAAGGAATAGTATCCTAAACATAATATGCAAAAAATCTTTTCAATCTTTTTTCTCTTTGCTTTGCTTATCGGCGCTGGTTGCACCAATGGCGACGAAGGTAATTTAAACGAAACAAAAACCGCCGAAAATTATCGCAAGGTTTCCATAACCGGTACAGTAACCACCAGACATAGCGGGGCCATGGATCCGGAAACTTCCGGCTTAGTTGCCTGTTTAGCCACCGGAACTTACGAAATCAATCTTTGGTTTCCAGCAGCTGGCGGCCAAGCTTTAAAACAAGATAATAAATTATCAATTGCCGAGGTCAATTGTCCAAACTTTGGCAATGCTCGAGCTTGCGCCACATCTCTCAACGATTCAGCTCATGAGCTAAAAGCTTTTGAAGTTAATGCCGAGCTTTTTCCTGATGCGATAAAATCCTCTGATGGCAATAGCCAATCAACCGCCGACCAACTCAATTTCTCTACCTTACCTTTATCCAATCCTCCAACCACTAACACAACCATCTTGTGCGAAGGTTCCACACCAAGCACAATTTCCGACTACGGATCATTTTACAATCAAATCATCGGACCTTTTGCCATTTCAACTTGGAGTTTAACGACTAAAATTGGCGAGGATCAATTAGCACCCTTTTCCAGAGAAGACATAAGTACTGTTGGCAACCAACTATCCGACGTCACTTACACAATAAGGGAAGAATGGGTGACAGAACTTTAAATTAAGAAAAACAAAAAACAGCGGAAAAACCGTTGTTTTTTAAATTTCTGAACCAATCCCCAACGTAGCTCTGTCCAACAGAGCGAAGTGGGATGGTCGGGCTGGCGGGACTCGCCACCGCCGACGGAGGCCTTTGGCGGGGTTCTGCGCGGGCAGAAAACTCGCGACCTCCTGCTCCCAAAGCAGGCGCTCTAACCTGGTTTAAAACTTACAAAAACACACGAAAAAATTTCGTGTGTTTTTGGTCGGGCTGGCGGGACTCGAACTCGCGACCTCCTGCTCCCAAAGCAGGCGCTCTAACCTACTGAGCTACAACCCGGTTTTATTGGAAATTTCTAATGTCTAATTGATCGAATGTCAAATGATGGAGTTTATTCCTCTAAGGAATTGGTTACTAGACATTCAAACTGAACTCTTTGACACTGCCGATTATACACACAAACCCATTTTTTGGCAACTATTCGCAACTCGGCATGGGGAGGCACAAATTACGAATATCAGCAAATATACGAATTACGAATTGTCACAAATATCCGAATTTGCAAATTAGCACATTCGCGGTGATTCGCAATTTGTATATTTGTACCAATTCGTAATTCGCGCCCACCATCCAATTGACCTTTTGGTGAATTTTGTCTAAAATAGCCAGGTAATTATGTGGAAAAAAATTCTTACAATTTGCGTTTTGGCCCTCATTTCTTCGCCGGTTTTTTGTTTGGCCTCGGAATCGTTTAAACCAGGTACCGATGAATACCTAAAGGCTGGCGGGTTAACCGAAGAACAGCTTACAGCCGATGTTTCCACCGAAGACCGCGAACCATTCATCAGTGCCTCGGGCGAAACCTCGACAATCGACCCTACGGGCGACGTTTTAAGCCGCTCTGGCACTCATTCTGGTATAAACTTTGGTTGGGGCGATCTAACCGAAGCCTCACTAAAAAAAGATGAAACCAAGCAGTGTTGGAACTTCAGTCTAAAAGTCGCCGAGCAAATTCCTTCGGCCGCTCCTTGGCAAGCTAATTACCTTCTCTACATCGACAGTGATGGCAAAACCGACAACAATGCCCCAACCGGCGTCAGAATAAACACCGACTATGAAATCTCTATAAAATACTCAGCCGAACAAGGCGCCTGGTTATCTGGCTTGCGTTGGTACAATCCGGCACCTGATTTTTGGGCGGTAAATAAAGAAACAGCCGCAACTTTTAATTTCAACAACAACGAACTTTCCGTCTGCGTCCCGTTTGCAGAAATCTCGGCTGACATCACTCCAACCTGGCGGGTAGCAGCGGTTATTAGTGACAGTCAAAACACCCAGGTCGATGTCGCACCAGGCGCCGGTTTTCCACCGCCAAAAGGTGAAACCTATATCACTTGGGGAACAAAAAATTCCGCCTCGACAAATTTCATGTCTTTGATAAACTGGCAGGCACTGGTGGTAGTTCTTGGAATTGCTGTATTGATTGGTTTGATAAAATTGGGTTTTTGGTTGATCCACCGCCCCCACCCCTAACCCCTCCCCCGTATGAGGCATACGAAGGAGGGGGAAGTAATGACTGGAAGGTGATTGAGTGACGGAGAAAAATAAAAAACCAAATTTGGAATTTGATATTTGGTATTTGGAATTTAAACATGCGGGCATCGTATAACGGTTCATTATCTCAGTTTTCCAAACTGATGATACGGGTTCGACTCCCGTTGCCCGCTCCATCGCGTTAAAGGCTTCTGTTTATCTAAGTTCCTACATTCTGGTTTAGGCTGGTTTTGACCGAGGTCCTACTGTTAATCAACACGCGCCTTTAACGTGATGACGAACAGTGAATTAATTTTAATTTTTAAAACCCGCTTTGGCGGGTTTTTATTTTTTCTTCATTAACAAATACCAATAATTATTTTCCTTAACGAGATGTAAATCGATGATTTTGAAATCGCAAAATTCTTTCAAAATCTCTTTTTTGTCAAAAAAATGATGAATTTCGCCCTTATCGTCGCCAGCGCTGGAAATATAGGTATTGGTTTCCAACTTTTTACCCAGACGAAATTTATTTCCTTTTATTGGCTGAAGGGTCAAAAAAATTATTCCGCCGTTTTTACTGACCCGAAAAATTTCTTTAATAGTTTTTCTGATATCGCTTAATCGCCCATGAAAAATTGTTTGGATGGAAATAATCGTCTCGAACGAATCATTTGGAAATGGTAGCCGCCTCATGTCAGCCAAAAAATATTTCGCCTCACCGCCATCCTTTTTGGCTTTTCTAATAGCAACTTCCGATATATCTATTCCCATAACTCTAAAACCTTTTTCCGAAAGATATTTGGAATTTCGACCAGCGCCACAACCGAGATCTAGAATAGTTTTTACTTTATTTTCTTTCAAAAATGAGACCAAATTAATTACATCTTGATCAGGTTTTGAATAATCAAAAACATACTCACCAAACTTCTTGAGATTTTTCTCTCCTTGAAAAAAATTATTCCAATTTTTTTTGGTCATTTTTAAATCGTTTTAAGGTTTTCTTTGCCTCATTTAAAGTTTCTTTGTAAATATGAGCGTCGGCAATGATTCCGTCCAAAAAACCAATTTTTATCTCGACACCAAGATTTTTGGTTATTTCTGAAGCAATATAACTCGACAATTTGGCGATAGACAAAAAATTTCCCTGAGCTTTTTGAAAAACATCGATGGATCTGGCGTAAAAAGTCGTGTTGAGAATAAAAGTTTTTTTATTTTTAACTAATCTAAACTGAATCGCCACCAAACAAGGTAAATAGTCATTAATGTATTGATCATCAAAAATTTTCGCGTAATCCTCGTAGGTTGGAAAAACTATCACGGCTTTTTTACTTTCCGGAATAACACTAAGTCTTTTTATGACAAACTCCACCATTCGGCCGGCCTTGATTCTCTGGCAATAACTCTTTGCACTGCGCTGAAAACTTTTTACAACGTCGATATCCTCGATAATCTCATTAGAAAAAACAAAATCGATCATCGCTTGAGTTTTTTTCTGGTCGACATATTTAGTGATTAGTTCGTCATCAATATTTTGAGATTCTGATTTTACTCTTACGTTCATTAAAGCGAGCCTTTCACGCTTTTCATCAAAACTTTTTCCTCCTTTTGTTAAAACGGCTTCGAGTAACCCGAACCACATTTCACCTATTGAATTACCATATATATTGTAGCCGAATTTTTGAAAATTTTTGATCATATATACATACTTTATGGTTCAGGAAAAACCATGTCAAAAATGTCGACAAAAAATGTCTGGACTCAATTTTATGCTTATGTTAGACTAAATATTATTCTAAAACGTTGTCGAAACTATTGACAAAATATGATAAAAAATAAAATCGTCCAACTTCTAACTGAAATCGGCTTATCTGAAAACGAAGCTGTTGTTTATTTTACCGGCCTTAATTTAGGTTCCACAACAGTAGCTCAATTAGCTAAAGCGGCCGAAATTAAACGTACAACTGTTTACACCATTATTGAATCATTAAAACAAAAGGGTCTGTTTTTCATTGAAATGCGCGGTTTCAAACAATGGTTTACAGCCGCACCGCCGGAAAAACTTAAGGAAATTGTCGACACAAGAAAAAACCTACTGGCAAATTTAATGCCCGAATTAAATTCTCTTTATCATTATGGAGAAAACGAAAGTGTCATGCGTTGTTATGAGGGCAAAAAAGGCGTTCTTACTAGTTACAAAAACTTACTCAAAGAACTAAAACCCGGAGACTACTATCTCGTGATCAGCGACCCGAAAAAATGGGAGGAATTAGATAAAAAGGAAATGCCAAAACTATCTAGACAGCGTGCCAAACTTCGGCTCGAGACCCGCTTGTTGCTTCAGCCATCTGACCGGGCCGAATTTTATAAAAGAAATTCAATTCTGCTTAACCAAAAGGTAAATTTCCTACCAAAAAACACCAATCTCACCACCAACTTAATTATTACCCCAAAAAAAGTCTTAATTCACCAACTTATTCCACCAATTGTCACCATTGAAATTGAAAATCAGAGCGTCATTCAAATGCACAAGGAGATGTTTGAGGTAATGTGGAATAAAAGTTCTTAATTTTGATTAGCAAAAATCCGACTTTTTTGTTAAGATCCGGATGAATTTATATGAAATTACTCGCTGAACTAAATGAAATATCACAGGGCCTGAAGAGCACTTTGTCTTTTCTGGCCAAAAAGGAAAAAATCAACCTTTTTGTGGCCACGATTTTGATGTTTTTGGCCGGGGCTTTGGTTAACCTGCCGGCGGTAATCCTGGGAAAATTTGTCGATCAAATTATTGATTTGAAAAGCCCGAATTTTTCGCTAGCCCTGCCCTTCCTGGGCGCAATTATTACCATTGTCCTTTTAAAAGAAACCCTAACGATCATCAGAAAATACCTCGTTGAAAATATTGCCACGCAGACCGAGAAAAAATTAACTGTGCAAGTGATTGGTCATTTGTTAAAAACCGACCTTGGTGAGTTTATCAACAAATATCAAATTGGCGCTTTGCACGGCCGAATCTTTCGTTCAATTCAAGGTTTGGTTAAATTAATAAAACTGGGCTTCCTGGATTTTTTTCCAACTTTTTTCGCCGCCTTGGCCGCCCTAATCATCGCTTTCTATCAAAAACCGGCCTTGGCTTCATTTATGATTCTGGTCATTCCGATCGGCTTATTTATTGTTATAAAACAAATCTCTTCGCAAAAAGGTATCAGGGTCTCGCTACTGAGGGGCAAGGAAAAAATTGATGGTCGGGTGGTTGAAATGATGGGCGGACTGGAAACCATTAGAGTTGCCAATACAGCCGACTTGGAAATTAAAAAAATCGAAACTGTTGCTGAGGGCCTGAGAAAAATCGAAATCAAACATCATATCTACATGATGTTTTACGATGCGGCCAAATACTTAAACGAGACTTTCTTCTACATTTTAGTTATCAGCCTGGCCATTTATTTTGCCCTGAACGGTCTAATCACCAAAGGCGACATTTTGACTTACTCCATACTTTTCATGAGTATTGTTACACCACTCGCCACCATTCACCGAATTCTCGACGAAGCTCATGAAAGCGCGCTTCGAGTTCAAGATTTGAATGATTTAATAAACCAACCTTTGGATCAATCTTTTAAAGTCGAGTCCGGCGACAAGACAAATGAGACAGATACGATTTTGGAAATAAAAAATCTCTCATTTACTTATCCGGGGAAAACTGAAACGGTTCTTAAAAACATAAATCTCAAAATAAAAAACGGCGAAAAAATTGGCATTGCCGGGGCTTCGGGCTGTGGTAAATCAACTCTTATAAAAATTATTTTAAGGCTGGTCCACAATTATTCCGGCTCAATAAATTTCCTTGGAGAAAACCTCAATTCGCTTTCCAGAGAAACCATAGCTGAAAAAATCGCTTATATTCCCCAAAAAACCTATGTTTTTTCTGGCACGATAAAAGAAAACGTTTTATACGGCCTCAGAAAAAATTTCGAAGACGAAAAAATTATCGAAGCCTTAAAAGAAGCTAACATCTACGATGAAGTAATAAATAATCTCAGCGGCTTAGACGGCGTTGTAACCGAAAACGGAAACAATCTAAGCGGTGGTCAAAAACAAAGATTGGCTTTGGCTCGACTAATCTTATTATCACCCGAAGTCCTCATCTTTGACGAAGCTACCTCAGCCCTCGATAACACCAACGAAATGATTATCCAAAATAATCTGGAAAAACTTTTTACGGGCAAAACCATTATCACTATCGCTCACCGTCTGACCACTTTAAAAAACTCGGATCGCATTTTAGTTTTTGCAGCCGGAGAAATTGTTCAAGAAGGCAGTTTTCAACAACTCGCCGAAACCAATGGTTTATTTAAACAATTTTTGGCCCACGCAAAAGAAAAATAATTATGTCACCAAAAACTCTCATCTTTGACTTCGACGGCACGCTCGCTGACACCCTCGATGCGGCAGTTAAAATTTATAATGACCTGGCGCCAAAATTTCATTGTCGAGCAGTGAATTTGAAAGACAAAGAAGAACTTAGAAACAAAAGACCACAAGAACTTTTTAAAATTTTCGAAATTACTTGGTTCAAATTACCTTTTTTACTTTTCAAAATCCAAAAAAAATTACACCGGCAAATCGAAACAATCAAACCAGTCGAAGATATTGTCGAAACTTTAAAATCTCTCAAAACTCTCGGATTTAATTTAGGTATTCTCACTTCAAATTCCAAAAAAAACGTCACAGCTTTTCTAATCAAAAATGATTTAGCCAATCTCTTTGACTTCATTCATTCGGATAGAAATTTTTTTGGTAAGCATAAGGCCATGCAGCATTGTTTAAAAACTCAAAATCTCAAAACCGATTCCGTTATCTACATCGGCGACGAGACTCGCGATATTGAAGCGGCCAAAAAAGCTGGTCTCCGAATCATCGCCGTTAGCTGGGGGTTTAATAGCCGAGAGGCCCTAATCAAAGCCGGGCCAGATAGAACGGTTGATAAACCAAAAGATTTATTGGAAACTCTGGAAAAAATTTAGTTTGTCTTATTCTTTGAATTTTGATAATGTCGTTCGGTGGATGTGACAACCTTCGCCACTTCCCCCACCCCGCCTTCGCCGGGCTTCGGCGAGGCGTGCCCACCCTACACCATCAGAAGAAGAATCATTTTTTAAATTCTTATAATCCTATGAAAAAAGGTGTCGACTTCACAGGTATCTCTACCGTCTTCTTTTGCCATGACGGGCAAGGGAATATTCTCATGCACAAACGCAGTCAAAACTGTCGTGACGAACAAGGTAATTGGGATATTGGTGGCGGTGGTTTGGAATTCGGTCTCAGCCCAGAAGAAAATCTGCGTAAGGAAATTATGGAGGAGTATGGGGTTGGGGTAATTGAGTGTTCCTTGCTCGGTCATCGAAACGTCAATCGAAAATTAGTTGATGGAACACCAACTCACTGGATTGCTTTTGATTATTTGGTTCTGGTTGATCGAAACAAAATTATTCTCGGCGATCCGGATAAAATGGAGGTGATCGAATGGTTTACTTTGGATAAATGATCCTCTACCGGCAGAGCCGGTAGTTTCGTGAAAGCCCCTATAAGGGGCTATTTTAGTTTGTTAATTACAAATGGAATTCTAATTACTCATCGT
>JAGVPA010000048.1 GCA_020052445.1 bacterium | reverse complement strand
TCTATAAATTCTTGAAGAGACTCCGGATGTTGTTTTTTCATCTTTTAATCATACTCTGAGTGGTTAGGGGTGACAAGCGCCTACCCCAGTATTTTTATTTATAGTTTAAACCGGATTCTGTTTTACTGGTCTACCATAACCCGGTCGCTGAACTGAACGTCGTCGGCGTTTCTGAGAACCGCTTTCGTGGCGGGCTGGACCTTGGTTTGGGGTATAATTTTGGGCAGGAGATGAAACTGGAGCCTGAGGTGAACCCGAGGAATAGCCTTGTCCTTGGCTCTGACTACGGCCTTGACTCTGTCCTTGTCCACGGCTTTGTCCATAGCTTCGGCTTTGGCCGCGACTCTGGCCGCCGCCCTGACCGCCACGACTTTGACCGCCGCGGTTTTTATAACCGTAGCTGTCTTGGGCACGATCAGGTTCCATGGTAATTGTCATGATTGGTAATTCTGGTAAAGGTTTGATCAGCAAACGAGTTCGCATCAACATTTCAATAGCTCGGACGTCGCGTTTTTGTTCTGGCATGGCAAACGAAATCGCGCGGCCCTTAAGTCCAGCTCGACCGGTTCGACCGATACGATGGACGTAGTCCTCAGCTTGATCCGGCAGATCATAGTTGATGACAACCTCAATTCCGGTTACATCAATACCACGAGCGGCAATATCAGTGGCAATCAAAACTCGATATTTGCCTCGTTTAAAACCTTCGAGGGCCTCGCGACGCTGAGCGAGTGAACGATCAGAGTGAATTTCAGCCGCCGTGTGGCCCATGTGTTTAACCACGCGGTTGATTTTCTTTGCCCCGTGTTTAGTGCGAGAAAAAACCAAAACTGTGCCGTGATATTCGGCGAGCACTTGTTGGAGTAAACGAATTTTATCAACCTTAGGGACAAAGAAAACTTCCTGATCAACGCGTTCGGCGGCCGTACCAGCTGGCGCCACTTCGACTCGAACTGGAGCCTTCATGTAATTTCTGGCAATCTGCGTGATTCTTTCTGGCATGGTGGCTGAAAAAAGCATGGTCTGGCGTTTGATTGGTAATGTTGTCAAAATTCTTTTGATTTGAGGTTCAAAACCCATGTCGAGCATGCGATCAGCTTCATCAAGCACTAAAATATTTACATCTTGCAAAGATATGGTCCGCTGTTGAATATGGTCTTGAAGACGACCAGGGGTAGCCACGATAACATTTGGACGATTTCGCACATCACGAACCTGGCGATCCATGGAAGCGCCGCCAATAAGGACAGCGGTACGAATACCAAAAGGCTGACCAACTTTCTGAAAAACTTCTTCGACTTGAATGGCCAATTCGCGAGTTGGCAAAATTACCAAACCTTTACCGTTTGAAGCCATGATGTGTTGAAGCATTGGGATAGCAAAAGCCAAAGTCTTGCCAGTACCGGTTTGGGCGATACCAATAAGATCCTCGCCGCGAATGGCGGCTGGAATGGCTTTTTCTTGGATCGGTGTGGGCACCTTGAATTTAAGGTCGTCGAGACGCTTTAAAAGACTAGGCGAAATGTTCAGACCATAAAAAGAGGCCTGTTCGTTGGGTTTATTGGACATAAATAAAATATGCGACCCGATTCCTTCAGGACGCATATTTTATTATGGCTAGAGGTTCAGGTCAGGTTTCCCAAAAGGAAACATGAGTTAATGGCTAGAGTGTGCCACGTTTTAGCTTTTTTGTCAATGGGTGGAGGGGGCGCGAATTACGAATTGGTACGAATATACAAATTACTAATATTCGCGAATATGCCAATATTAGTAACCAATTTGTAATTCGTATATTCGACACACATTCGTAATTCGCGCCCCCCCATCCCAAATTTGTAAAAAGCTCGCTCAACAGCTACAATACAAGAACTATGAAAAACTTACTTCAACAAGATCCCGATATCGCCCAAGCTCTGGAAAACGAAATCAGACGCCAAACCGAAGGCTTGGAAATGATCCCTAGCGAAAACCATACATCACCAGCAGTTTTAGAAGCTTTGGGCTCGCGATTTACTGATAAATATTCCGAAGGTTATCCAGGGATACGCTATTATGGTGGCTGTGAAAACGTAGATATGGTTGAAAACCTGGCTCGAGAAAGAGCCAAAGCTTTGTTCGGAGTAACCCACGCCAATGTTCAACCATATTCTGGCTCACCGGCTAATCACGCTGTTTATTTTGCTTTAGTCAACCCGGGCGATAAAGTTATGGGCATGCATTTATATTATGGTGGCCACATGACCCACGGTTTAAAAGTTAATTTCTCCGGCACTTACTACAACTCTATTCAATATCAAACTGGTAAGGATGGTTTTCTTAATTATGATGAAATGGCCGAGATGGTAAAAAAAGAACAGCCAAAATTAATTTTTACCGGAGCTACGGCCTATCCTCGCATTTTTGACTGGCAACGCTTGCGGGAAATTGCCGATACTTGCGGGGCGTGGTTGGTTGCCGACATTTCTCATATTGCCGGCCTGGTAGTTTCCGGCGACCATCCCTCACCGGTTGGTTTTGCCGATGTTGTTACCACCACCACCCACAAAACTCTTCGCGGTCCTCGTGGGGCACTTATTCTTTGTAACGGCAATCCGTCTAATCCTCTAAAAAAAGCTGAACGAATCAAGGAAAATATACCGACTTTAATTGATCGCGCTATTATCCCAGGTCTTCAGGGCGGACCGCACAATCACCAAACTGCAGCTATCGCCGTGGCCTTAAAAGAAGCTGCAACACCGGAATTCAAAGAATACGGCCATCAAATTGTCAGAAATGCCAAAACCTTAGCGGCCGAACTTTTAAATAAAGATTTTAATCTAGTCACCGGCGGTACCGACAACCATCTTCTTTTGATTGATCTAACCAACAAAAATCTCTCTGGCAAAGAGGCTGAAAAAGCCTTGAGTCTGGCTGGAATTACTGTTAATAAAAACACCGTGCCTTTTGATCCACGCTCGCCGTTTGATCCATCAGGCATCCGTCTAGGCACACCGGCTCTTACCACTCGTGGCATGAAGGAAGAAGAAATGAAAATTATTGCTGGCTGGATTGATGAGGCAGTTATGGCTAAGGACGATGATATGAAACTCGCAGATATCCGACGCCGAGTTAAGGAACTCACCGATCAGTTCCCGCTTTATTCTGGGTTAAGTTATAAATAAATATGCTTAAAAAAAATCTAGTCTTCTTAATTATCGGCATAACGCTATCAATTACTATCGGCTCATTAGCTTTCTATTTTTTCTTTCAATCAAAAGGTCAAGATAATACCAATCGCGATTTATTCAATCAAGTTGTTGGTCAAACCAACAACACAATTGATAATGAAGGCGAGGGTTCAACCAAAACAAATCTTTGGCGTCAAGCAACCGATCTCTCAAATTCAAATTTTGAAAATTTAATTCAAGAAAAAACCTACAGCTATAATAACGAAGCTATAAGTTTTTCTTCTGGTCGGATAACCAATCCGGCTACCGGCGATAAACAAAGTATCAGAATTTATTCAGCTATTAATGACGGCGATGGTTTACCGCTAGTTGTCTTGGTATCAGGCGGAGTAAACGATGGTACTGAATTTGAAAAAGATAAAGGCGGAGCTACTAACGCCGTCAAATTAGCGGCTGAAGGTTTTGTGGTTATTGTTTACTCGGCGCTCGGTCTTGGTGAAAGCGCAGGGGAAATGAATTTTCAAGGTTTTGATGATCAAGACGGTTTAGCCGCCATTGTCGCGGCCGGAAAAAAACTTGCTGACGTTGACACCAGCAAAGTTGGTCTAGCCAGTTTTTCTTATGGCATAACTGGGACAACCGGAGTTTTAGCTCGCTATCCGGATTTAGACATAAAATTTTATTCTGATTGGGAAGGCCCCACCAGCCGAAGTTTTACTTCCCCTGGTTGCTCGGTTAAATCAGAAGAAATCGAGAGAACCTCGCCTGGTTCTTTTTCTTGCGCCGATAATGCCCATTGGGCTGAACGCGAAGCTGTAAAATTTATTCCCGAAGCTCATGTACAATATTATTGGCGCATTCAACAAGAAGAAGATCACGTGCAATCAACTTATAATCATACTTTGGAAATACTGCAAGCCGCGGTTGGTAAAATTCCTTGGGTTAAATTAAACGACGGTGAAGTTAATCAGCAATACAAAACCGAAAGTGAATTAAACATTGTGCCCAATGAAAAAGATGTTTTTGGTATTTACGTTATTCCGCACCTGAAAGAAATGGCTGAAATGTAAAAATAACGAAAATAAAAAATCGCCGATTTTTTCTGTGATTTTTTATTTTGTTTGACAAATTTTTTCAATTATTCCTCGCTGTGCGGGTAAGCAAGTCGGAATAAAGGTTCTTTCAAAGAACCCCAGTCCAAATAACTATAGCGACGGAAAATGATCAATAAATTTTCAAGATTGCGATATTCCCCCAACGCTTTCTCTATCTTTTCTGGTGAATCTTCTAAATTATACCCTTGTTTTTCAGCCCAATCATAAAAGGCGTCTTTATTTTTTTCCACTTCGTCTTCTGCCTTCCACTCGAGAGAAATCTCTGAACAAGCGCTAAGAAGCGCGTCTCCCCACTCTGGCCCGGTCCGATGATTAAATTGCTCAATCAACTCCTCAACAAAAGGATATTGTAAAACGGCTTCTTTGGTTTGTTCCGGTCGAGTACCTAAATCAAACCGCTTATTTAATGTTGCCCACAGATAAAACAAATCTACTGTTGCCGCCCTGAATTCTTCCTGGTTCCGGGCGGTAACAAAAGGTCGATTGCATAATTTTTTAAACATCTGTTTTTCTTCATCGACCTTATCTTGATTATCTTCAAGAATTATATCAACAGAGCGTCTAATAATCTCTTCCGGACTTGGATAAAAAGATGATTTTTCTCCGGCTGTTCCAGCCTCGGCCTGAAGTAAAAAAACAATTCTTCTCATTAAATAATCATATCCGCCAACCTCAAAAAAATCGCGATTCACCTGCCAGCCGGCCGCCAAGGCGAAAGAAGTCAACACCCGCATCTTTTTTTCGGTCAAACGGCAAAAATCATAAAGCCTTATTTCAAAATCTCTTTCCGACCAGGTTAGCTCTTCTGAACCGAAAAATTGTCTGGCTGTAACAAAACCCAACGAATGTGGCACCTTAAAAAGAGTGTCTTCTTCAAAATTAAAATGCTGTCGACCAAAATTAATCTGAAAACCAACACCTGGTAAGAACTCAACAAACCTTTCCTTAAAAGGATAATTACTGTTTCCGACTTCGGCGATTTTTATTTTTTCACCATCAGGCCCCTTGGCATACAAAGCCATTTCTGAAAGCGACAAAACCGTTGGTTTTGGTTTTGATTTTTCTATTTCTGGCGCCAACCTTTTTTCTGAATTTGGCTCCCTTCTTGCTTCTATTCCTTTTTTACTCATAATATTAATGAATTAAAAATCAATTTAAATTCAATCCAAAAACTTTTTTCGCATTATTCGTCGTAATTTCCGCAACCTCTTCCAAGGTCTTTTCTTTCAAAACCGCAATCTTTTTCGCCACCTCAATAACATAACTCGGCTCATTCCGTTCACCGCGATGCGGTACCGGTGAAATGTATGGCGCGTCGGTTTCAATCACAATATCGGCCAGACCCACTTCACGAACCATGCGTTCGTAACCGTCGGAATAAGTGATGACACCGTTGAGACCAATTTTAAAACCGAGCTCAATAAATTTTTTCGCAGTTTTGTAACTGCGAGCAAAACCATGAATGATGCCAGCTTTTTTGACCGGGTGAGTTTTTAAAATTTTCAATAAATCGTCATGCGCGTCCCAACAATGAATAATCAAAGGTTTTTCAAATTCATTAGCCAACTGAATCACTTTCAAAAAAGCCTCCTTCTGTCGTTTTTTTAATTCCTCGAAATCATCACCCTCTTTAAAATAATGATAATCCAAACCAACCTCACCAAAAGCCACCACCTTCGGACTGCGAGCCAGCTGACGATAAAAATCGAGATCAAATTCCTCGCAACGAGTATGGACATTTTCCTCGGAGCAAATCTCGTTGGCATCTAATTCTTGTTCCTGAGTATGGCAAGGATGCAAACCAATGGCCGCCCAAATGCCATCGTACCTCTCGGCCACCTCGATTGCTTTCTGGCTGGTAGTGGTTTGCGTCCCAACCGCAATCATAAAAACACCATCGGCAAGTGCACGATGAATAACTTCGTCCATATCTTTTTTATAGGCGTTAAAGTGGACGTGGCAGTGGGTGTCGATTAGGGGTGGGAGGGGTTTAAGGGGCATAAGGGGCATAAGGGGCATAAGGGGCATAAGGGGTTTAAGGGATGGAAGGGACTTTATAAATACTTATAAATATCATGCTTGCCGATGGAAAAAAATAAAATGTCGCCGTTTTCCATTCTTTTAAAAATTGCTCGATAATTTGCCGTAATAGAAATTGACCAGGCGCCAGAAAATTTTCCGTGCAACTCATGCAGGCGCAACGATGGATGAAGAGGGTTTTGCCGAAAAATTTCTTCTTTTTTAATGGCCACCTTGGTAATTTCCTCTGGTAATTTCTCTAATTCTTTAATGAATTGTTGTGAATAAACTATTTTCTTAACGAGCATACCAAATCAGCCAAAGACTTGGCTTTAACCACCTTGCCTTGACGATATTCTTTTTGAGCCTGTTTCAGCGAGCGCAGCAGGGTTTTTTCGGAAATTAAATCTTTATCCGCTTCCACCAAATACAGCACATAGCCGCTAACCGAATCAAACCCTCGCTTTTTGGCCAAACCTTTAATTTTCGCTGTCATTGTCGCTGGCAACGATAAACTCAAAACTTGACGCATATTTTTTTATTAAAAATTCTTTTTTTTATTGTAATACATCTGTAATACTGGTGTCAATTTTTTAACGGAATCAAAATAGAACCGGTGTCAAAAAAAATGGGTACTTGCAGTTCTAAATTCCAAACAAATTCTCCATCAGCTTTTTGCGACAACGTTAATCGCCATTCGCCGTTTTTAATTGCTTGACAATTTTCTGGTTGAGCCACAAATTCGGTAAACTCTGGTTCGTTAATTTTTTCGGCCAAGCTTTCTAAAGCCGCCCTTCTTTGATTAAATGAAAAATTTGAATTTGGTAAATTATTCATTTTCTCTCTAAACTCCTTTTCTGATAAACCAAAAAAAGTTTCTCTTAAACCCTCCATGCTATAACGAGCCATTTCTCTTTTTCGATCTTCTTGTAATTCCTGGATTCCATAAAAATTTTCACCAAAAAGTCCACGTGCCTCGCGTTCAACCTCGGCTAAGTGCTCGTTTTCCTGACGAGCCGAAAGCACGGCTGGCAGATTTTCCATAGCCACTAAATCAACTTGAGCTAATTCGGCCACCAAAGCCGGTTTTCCGCGATCGGCTGGAAAATATTTTCTAATGGTTTTTTTAGCTTCATCAATTTGACCAGCCGCCGCTTGAGCCAAAGCTAATTTTCGATAATCCTCAAAACTAATAAATTTTTTGTCTTTTATTTTTCTGTCGATCAATTCCTTAGCTTGAGCCAAACGACCGGCAGCTAAAGCAAGATCGATAACCGCGTCAAAAGTTTCCATTTCAGAATTTTCATCTAATCTTTCCGCCGCTCCTTCGAAATTTCCTTTTTTAGCTTCAATTAAAGCCAACAATTTTGTCCTCTTACCACCGGTATCAACATCTGGTTGGATTTTTTGGACTATTTCTTCGGCCTCAACGACCAGACCAGCTTCAATTAAACGTTCGATAACCCGAAAATTATATAACAATAACTGTTGTTGGGATGACAAAGTTTGTCCTCTTAATAATTGAGCAACTTTTAAAAACTCCTCTCCGTCCAAAAGGTAGAGCGCAACATCGATTAAAAAAGATCTAAACGCTCCTTTGGTCGAAATTTTATCTTGATACCTTTGAAAAATCTCTGCGGGTTTTTCCGCTGGAGCAATCCTAATAGCCTCACCAATTATGCAAGCCACAGCATGGTCACGAACATACTTATCGACTGAATCATTTGACGACAGAAAACTTTCAATAGTTTGCCATGCATGATCAAGACTACCCATTTTGGCTTCTAATTCAATCATAACCTGATAAGGGGGCATTATGGTTCTTTCTGCTACACCACCCGTCTCTCTAGCAAAAGTCTCTAATTCTCTAAAATCTTTAAAACCCAAGTCAGCCTCGGCTTTTAAAACATCACAAAACCAAACAAAACATTTGGCGGTGGCAAGCTCGCTGTTTTTACCTCGATTAACGAATCTTTTAACTAAAGAAAATTGTCGGTCTTTAATAGCGGCCTTAACAAAACTATTTAATAAATCAGGGTAAGGCAAACCACCTCTCTCAAAAATACGACCCAACTCTTGTTCGGCTTCAAAATATCGACCGGTGGCAATTTGAAATTCAATTTCACTTTCAAAAAATTGTGTCTCTTTAATTCCTCTACCAGCACCACGAGTTAACCGTCTGGCTTCGTTCAGTGTTTCGCTGGGATCAATTCCTAAAGCGTTTTTTAGTTCAGCGATTTTAAAAAGAAGGTAAAAACGATCTGAATCAGAAAATCTTCTGGCGGCTCTTTCTAATTTTTCAATTTGCACGGTAGGATTGCTTTCTTTTTCTTGACGAGCCACGGCGGCAAAAAAATCATGTAATTCTTTTTCTCGAGAAAACATAATCAAAGGAGCAATCGAACCAACTAATTGGTTTCCGGCTTCTTTTGAAGCTTGAGGGTCATCACTTTTTTTGGCTTGGCGCATTTTTTTCTTTAAATCTCTTTGCATTTTTTCCATTTGCTCAACATTAACGTGATGAAAAGGTAATTGCCGATTATCAATATCAGTCAAACCATCTAAATAACCGAGTAAGATCTGCCGACCAACCAAACCCTTAGAACCACGAACATTTTTAGGAGTAAAACGCTCGGAACGAGCCACGGCCAAATGAAAAAAATTACCAAAAAGATCGCTTCTTTGAGACTCCGAAGTTTTGGGCGATTGACTAATGCCGAGCAAGCGAGCGTAAAGACGGGAGTTGCTTCTTTTTAAAATTTCCGCGGCATTGAGGACATCAACAATTTCATCAAAATCACCATGGAAAAAATCAGTTTGAGCCATGGTTTTAGCCGGATCTTTGGACAAAGCTTCAAGACGGCCATCGATAAAATCAGCGATCGTTCTGGCGGCCTTGGCTATTTTCTCCGCATCGTCTTGACCGCCGACCTCAACTTCGCGAGCAAAAGCCTCTAGCTCAAAAATAGCGTCAGCTGATCGTAAACCGATAAATTCTCCGGTCTCAATTTTACGCTTTTGGCATTTTTCAAAAACCTGTTTTTTATCGCGCCAATAGTTTTGATCAGCCAAGGGATCAAGAACAATCAATCGGCCATGAGCCGCGGTTTCGGGAGAAAAATCCCAACCATCGAGAAAACCAAAAATCGAAATTGTTCGTTGTTGCTCAACTTCGCCAACTCGTAAAGCTTGCAATAACCTCTCTGGCCCTTCAGATAATTTAAAAGCCGGATCACCAGCTTGAGTCAAAGCGTTGTAGTCTTTAATCGCTCGACTTAAATCAGCCAGTAACGGATTAAGTTCGGCAACGATTACCCGATTAATTTCTTGTAAATCTTTTGGTTGGATTTCGGTTCCGGTTTCGCCAACTAAAGCTCTGGCATAATCTGATGGTTGTTGATTGTTTTCCTCAAGTAAATATCTGGATAAGCGACTGTCGATAAGAGTCAAACACTCCAGAGCTCTGGAATTTCGAGCCAAACGATTGCGCAATGAATCAATGGCCGCTTCTGAAGCCAAAAATAAATCACTGGCCGTAGCCGGCCGTTGTTCGGTTTGTTCTTGATCCCGACGTTCTATTGCCAAACTCTCAACATCTGGCTGCTCACCTCGATATTCTGACATAAAAAAATAATTTAGATCCAAGGAATCATCGTCCTAATCGCCCCAATCACATTCGAAACATATGAAACAATTTGTGAGCCGCCAAACCACGAACTGGCCAGAGCCGGAAAAATCAATTGCATAAAATAAATTCCACCGGCCACCTCCGCAAAACCCTCAACTGCTCCCAGTAAGCCGCCCAAATTCCATCATACTTTTTAGCCACCTCGATCGCCTTTTGACTGGTAGTGATTTGTGTTCCAACTACAATCATAAAAACACCGTCAGCCAGCGCCCGGCGAATAACTTCGTCCATGTCTTTTTTATAGGCACTAAAATGGACGTGGCAGTGAGTGTCGATGAGACGAGTGGGCATAAAGGAGGACTAATGGGTTGGGGGAGTTGATTGGGACGAGGGGATTGAACTTGTCTCTCTTACTTTTTCCGCTCGCCGTTTTTTTGCCCAAGCCGGATCTAATGAATGTAAGCAACTATGAACCTCGTCAATTCCCGTCTCTGTTCCGGCCGGTTGCAATCTTTTTATATCTTCAGAAAAACCAACATAGGTTTGTTCATCTAAAAATTGAGCTAACTCTGTTTCCGCCAAATCAACCCCATCGAGTTTACTACGAACAATCGCTTGTCGTACGGTTTCCTCACTCATTCCGGAAGTCGTGGCTATTTTCTTTATTAAATTATCAACTAACACAACCTCGAGGTCATAACTAGATCTTTCGAATTTAAGTTTTCTTAAAAAACCCACGGCCGCTTCAGTCTTAGCCAGTTCTGAATCTTCCTTTAAATATTCAACCAGTAAACTCCTGGCAATCATTTCTGTTAAACCTTCATCGAGTGCGGTATACAACTCTAACCAACTGTTAGATTCAGCGTCGGCAACACAAATTTTATAACCACCAACAATCACCCGATCGCCACGTCGGTTAAACGAAACCGCGTGCACCTCCTCGTGAATTAAGGCACTTAACAAAACTAAACAATCAATAGCCGATGAAAACTCTGAATATTTTTCTCCGCCAATAAGTCTGGCTTCCGTTTTAATTATTTCTAAATTCAGTCTAATAGAATTTTGGTCGATATCGTACAACCCCAGGGCAAACGCATCAACTTTCCAAAACTTTTAGCAAATAATTGTTATCCCAGCCAGCTTTCAACCGTTTAGCTTTGACACCTCGTTTCAAACTT
>JAGVPA010000093.1 GCA_020052445.1 bacterium | reverse complement strand
TGAATTGGTCTATAAATTCTTGAAGAGACTCCGGATGTTGTTTTTTCATCTTTTAATCATACTCTGAGTGGTTAGGGGTGACAAGCGCCTACCCCAGTTATTTAATTATCGAATTATTGAATTAAGGAAGATATTTGTTTCCCCCCCTCTTATCCTCCCCCCCCATCATGGCGATGAGGGAAGAAGATTGCTTTTTTTAAAAAATTATTCTCCCTCCCTCACTGCCGCGGTGGGGGAGGGTTGGGGAGAGGGAACTAACTTTCAATTTTCTCAATCCGTCGGACAAATCTTTCCTCCCCAGCAAACTTCGTCTTCAACCAAACTTTGACGATTTCCTTGGTCTCCTCGTCTGTGAGCGATTTACCTGGTAAACACAAAACATTTGTATCATCATCGTGTCGACTGGTTTCGGCCGCCCAAGTATTGTAACCAAGAACACCGCGAATGCCAGAAATTTTATTGGCGGCGATGCACATGCCTTGCCCATTGGCACAAATAAGAATACCAAAAGACCCGGGTTCACTAGCTACCTTTTTGGCCACCGCAAAGGCAAAATCCGGGTAATCATCTTCCTGATCAAAATGATCGTTACCAAGGTCAATAACAACATATTCGTTATCAACCAACGTTTTTTTAAGGAATTCCTTACGTTCAAAACCGGCATGGTCGGCTCCGAGGTAGATTTTTTGAGACATAATTTGATTGGTTATTTAACCAAATAATTATTAGCTGCGAAAATATATTGTTCAATGAATATTTTTTTGAACGGTTTAATGGCGTTGAGTTCGTAAAACACCAGCAAAGCCTCCCGATATTCTTCTTCGTCAATACTGCGATAAGATAAAGGAGCTAAACCGTGAGCTAGTAATAACGCATTCGCCATTAATCGGCCGGTTCTTTTGTTTCCATCTTCAAAAGGTTGAATATAAGACAAACCGATTAAAGCTAAAAAAGATTTGTCGTAAGGTGATTTGGTTAGCGAAATTTTTTTGCCCAATTCCTCTATAGCTTCCTCGATTTGATAAATATTATCAAGCGGACGATAAGCTGATCCGGTTATGCCGACTGGTTTTTTTCGGAAACTGATATCGATGTTTAAATTTTTGACTAGAATTTTGTGTAAATCTTCCAAGTTTTTTTTATTGAGGGTTTTAAACAGTTTGGAATTTTTATGAACAAAATTAAAGGCCTCTTTATGGTTTAAAATCATTTGGGTTTCTTCTTGGGTTTTGTTTGGTGCCACCTGATTTTCCAATAAAAGTTTTTCGGTATCAAGTAGGGTATAAGTGTTGCCTTCGATTTTGGAAGATTTCCAAGAAAGTTCAATAACCAGTCGCGCCAATTCTTTTTTTTGAATAGTTGTTGATAAATTTTCGGTTCTTTGTTTGTATTGAATGGTGGCGGAGTTCATGACTATCAATTCTTCTTTAGAGAAAATTTCTTTTGGAAAATCTGGAAACAAATCAAAATTGTATTGTTTTAATCCATGGCGTTTATCTGGTTCGGTCGAACAGTATTCTTTGGCGTTTACATCAGCCAATGTTCGTCCGAGTATGTTTAAGGAATAAACAATCGATCTTCCGGCTCCAGAAGATTGTAAAATTTTCTGTTCGACCGACTTGGAAATAGCTCTTTTTGTTGTTATCAAGGAAGTTTTATCCCCAGTTTTTTCCAACTCCAAATGAATTTGTGAGGACGAAATCGGGCTATCTTTTAGTAAAACGGCTATTATTTGTTGCTGTTTATTAGCTAATTTAAGCATAATTTAAGTTAATCGTATCATTTAACCGATATAATCATATCATATTGATACGAAAAAGTCAACAAAAATACCATTACAGTTTCTTCATTTTTTCGTTGACTTATAAGTGGGGGGTAAAATGAAGTTAGTTTTACAATTAACCTCATCTTTTATGGAAACAAAACCGTCCCCTGATTTCGAAGCGTTGATGTCAAAGAAAAAATTTTATCTCGAAACATCAATGGATGATGGGGAAACATGGGAAGCGGGTGGGGTGCCCTTCGATACAAAAGAAGAGGCATCAAAAGTACTCAGAGAAGCAAACCATAGTGGAGCCGACTCTTATGTGAATTTGAGGGTTGTTGAAAGATAGGTTGAGATAAAAAAATCCGGCTACATAACCGGATTTTTTATTTGTCAAAACCTCAAGTAAATGTTATGATTTTTTAGAAATTTAATCGGATTTGGGAGGGGAAGGAAAGGGAATTGAAGGGAAGGAAAGGGAAGGAAAGTTTTTCTACCCCAACCAATTTCCCTCCCTTTCCACCTCTTTCCCTCCCTTTCCACCCCTTCAATATGTCCGACCGCCCCAATTTTCCGCAAATGGAAGAAGAAATTTTAAAAAACTGGGAAGCTGAGCAGATTTTTGAAAAAACTTTGGCCAAAGCTTCGCCCAAAGGCCGTTTTGTTTTTTTTGAAGGTCCGCCAACCGCGAATGGTAAACCTGGTATTCATCACGTTGAAGCTCGGGCTTTTAAAGATTGTATTTTGCGTTATCGCACCATGCAGGGTTATCACGTCGACCGCAAGGCTGGTTGGGATACTCACGGTTTGCCGGTTGAAATTGAAGTTGAAAAGCAACTGGGTTTTACTGGTAAAAAAGATATCGAGGAATTTGGGATTGAGCCTTTTAATGCCAAGTGTCGCGAAAGTGTTTGGAAATATCTCGAGGAATGGCAGTCGATTACCAAACGGATTGGTTTTTGGTTGGATTTGGTAAAACCTTATGTTACCTATCGTTCAGAATATGTCGAATCGCTTTGGTGGATTATTAAACAGATTTGGGATAAAGGTCTTTTGTATCAAGATTATAAAGTCGTGCCACATTGCCCGCGTTGCGTAACCTCGCTTTCCTCGCACGAGTTAGCTCAGGGTTACAAAGAAGTCGATGATCAATCAGTTTACGTAAAATTTGTGGTTGAGAATGAAGACAAATCTTTTTTCTTGGTTTGGACAACTACACCTTGGACTTTGCCGAGTAACGTAGCCCTCGCTGTTGGCGAAAAAGTTTTGTATTCGCAAATTCAATTAAAAGAAACTGGTGAAAAATTTATTTTGGCTTCATCTTTACTTTCAAAAGTTAGTGAAGAGTTTGAAATACTATGGGAGAAGTCAGGAAGTGAATTGGTTGGCACAAAATATTTGCCGCTTTATCAAACCCTAGAAAGTAATTTGCAAACCGATCGTTGGCCGAACGCTTACAAGGTTTATTCCGCCGATTTTGTTTCAACGACTGACGGTACGGGCATTGTTCATATTGCTCCGGCTTATGGTGAAGATGACTCTCGTTTAGGTGATGAAAATAAATTGCCGTTTTTGTTTACGGTCGATCAGACTGGAACTGTGATTTCCGAAAAATCTCCAGGTAACGGAAAATTCATGAAAAAAGCCGACGAGGATGTTAAAGCCGAACTTCTTAGTCGTGGTTTGCTCTACAAAGAAGAAACCTACAAACATACTTATCCGTTTTGCTGGCGTTGCAAAGCCCCTTTGTTATATTTTGCTAAGAATTCCTGGTACATCAAAATGAGCAGTTTGCGCGAAAAGCTTCTTGAAGGGAATAACGATATTCATTGGGAGCCGGATTATATTAAAGAAGGTCGTTTTGGTGATTGGTTGCGCGAGGTTAAGGATTGGTCATTTTCTCGTGAACGTTATTGGGGCACACCATTGCCAGTTTGGATTTGCGAATGCGGCGAAAAATCTTGTATTGGTAGTTTTGAAGAACTGGAATCCAAAGCCATCTCCCCCTCCCAACTCCGGGGGAGGGGGCAGGGGGGTGAGGGTTTTGACCCACACCGCCCCTTCGTCGACGATATTCTAATCAAATGTGATAAATGCGGTGGGCAAATGAAACGCGTACCAGAAGTTTGTGATGTTTGGTTTGATTCCGGTTGTATGCCATTTGCCCAGTGGCATTATCCGTTTGAAAACAAAGAAAAAATTGATAACAACGAAGCTTATCCGGCTGATTATATTTCCGAAGCCATCGATCAAACTCGTGGTTGGTTTTATACCTTGCTCGCCGTCGCAACTTTGCTCGGTAAAGAGCGACCTTATAAAAATGTTATTTGTCTCGGACATGTTTTGGATACCAAGGGTAAAAAAATGTCCAAATCGATTGGTAACATTGTCGATCCGATTTCCACTATCGACCAATTTGGTGCCGACGCGGTTCGTTGGTACATGTATTCCATCAACCAGCCGGGCGACTCCAAACGTTTTGATCTGAAAGCTCTGGACGAAATGGTTAAAAAAGTCTTCATGATTTTATGGAATGTAATGACATTCTACGAACTTTATGCCAACCAACCCAACCCAACCAACCCAACCCCTCCCAGCCGTGGGGGAGGGGGACCGGGGGTGGGGGTTTCCAAAAACGTTCTTGATCGTTGGGTATTGGCGCGATTAAACCAATTAGTCAAAGAGTCATCCGAACAACTTGATGGTTTCAAAGTTACCGAGCCGGTGCGAGCGATCGGAGATTTTATCAACGATCTTTCAACCTGGTTTGTGCGTCGCAGTCGTGATCGTTTTAAAGGGAAGGACGAGGCAGATAAGGCGGCGGCTCTGGCCACCCTTCGTGAATGTCTGATAACGATTTCCAAAATGATGGCACCGTTCGCTCCATTTTTGTCCGAAGCAATTTATCTCCGAATGCTCGGTGGTCAGTCGTCAGTTCATCTCGACACTTGGCCGACGGTTGATGAAACTTTGCTCGATGAAAAACTTTTGGAGCGCATGGCTCGTTCACGCTCAATCGTTTCCAAAATTTTGGAAAAGCGTTCTGAAACCGGTCGAGCGGTTCGCCAACCACTAGCTTCGGCGACCGTCTGGTTGCCGGAAGGTGAGCTTGATGAGGAATTGATAAATATTATTAAAGATGAAGTGAACATCAAAGCTGTTATTATCGAAAAAGGTGATTATAACGTCGAACTCGATGTAAATCTGACCCCGGAACTTTTGCGTGAAGGTATGTCTCGTGACATTATTCGTCGCATAAATGAGCTCAGAAAAAATAACAAACTGACCATTGAAAATCGCATCGAACTTTATTTCGAAAGCCCAGATGCTGAGGCCCAAACCATGATTAAAGAATTCGAAGACGCCGTCAAAAACGGCACTCTCTCAAGTTCACTCCGAACCACTGGCGATCGACCAGAGATTTGTGAAACAGTTCGAATAAATGAATGCGAGGTGACGGTTGGATTTGTGGTGGTTTAATAAAAAAAGAATAAAAACCTCGCGATCAACGCGAGGTTTTTATAAAGGGCACTATTGGGCTTTATGGGGCATTAAAGGGCATTAGGGGGTTGGTGTTATAAAACTTAATAATTTTTTCCATGCCCGTAACGCCCTTTAATGCCCAAATCCAATCCACTGCCTTAACGCCCCCAACAAATCCTGCTACAATACCAATACTATGCCCACCGATATTTTCCATCTCTTCACCTCACTCGGTCTTTCGGAAACCGAGACTAAAGTTTATTTTGCCAGTTTAAATCTTGGTCCGGTGCCGGTTCAAGACATTGCCAAAAAAGCCGGTTTGTCGCGCACGGCGACTTATACCACGGTCGAAGCTTTGCAAGAGCGCGGTCTTATGTCCACCCACGAACGTGGCAAGAAAAAAGTTTTTGCGGCCGAGGAACCGGAACGAGCCATTTCGCATTTCAAGGAACAGTTGCACGAAATGCAGGAAAAATTGGAAACCCTAAATAAAGTTTTACCGGAAATAAAAATGATGGGCGGCGGTGAAAGACCGGCTGTGCGTTTTTACGAAGGTCAGGAGGCTTTGCGAGCGCTTTTTAACGATGTCAGTGTGGCCGAGCCCAGAACTTTTCGCGAAGTTTCCAACATGGAGGATGTTTACAATATTCTGGAATTCAAAACTTTAAACGATGCTCGGGTGGCGCTTGATCCGGTTAAAATAAAAATTAAATTGCTGCATATTGGTGAATTAAAAAGAAAACGCGAAGGTGTAACTTATCGTTTTGTCGATAAGGATAAATTTCGAGATTTTCATGGTGACATTTGGATTTATGGTGATCGAGTCGCTTTTGTTTCATTTGTCGGAAAATTAATGGGTGTGGTTTTGGAAAATCGGGAATTTGCCGAAACCGCTAAATTTTTATTTGATGTAGCTTGGGAAGGTTCAGAAAAAGATCGCTAAAAACAATAAGACCCCGGGCACCGTTGACTGGAAGCAGCCATTGGCGCCGCGGGGATCACGCGGGGGACGGGGGACGCTAAGCTCCTCCCATATGTACCTCCTCCGGTTTGAGTCGAAACCTGGTCAGGGTGTCGGAACATGGTTGACCAGGCAAGGGCGAGATCTGAACGATCGTCGCCCGCGAAGCGAAAGAACAGTACGAATTTTTCACGGGCGGTTTCCCCTTGTGACCCATCCTGGAGGATGGCGGTGGTAGGTAGCTCGGTCGTCCTCATAGATAATGAAGGACTATCCGGCCATCTCGGTTTCCTCTCGACACGAGTCTGCTGGGCTGGACTGCCCAGACAGCGCTTCCGAGGGCTATTCCCTTGAAAGACAAGCGACTATAACATACCTATAAAATCTGTCAAGAGGTTGATTACGGCTTAGTTTAGATTAAAAATATAGTTTGTCCACTTTAAGTGGGCATTTTTTTATTCTTAAATTAGCCAAAAAGATGGATATCAGCCTTTGCCCCTTGACAGTATTTTTGGTCTGTGATAGAGTTGTTTGTTCAATGCTTGTGAACAACGTGAGCGAAGAGCCACTAAGTCTTCTGGGATGTTCGACTCAATTACCTCAATCAGATTCTTCCAAAACATGGGTTTTACCCTTGCCACGAGGTTCTAAATCGACATTCTGGCTCAATACAACAAGTTTGTATCGAGTATAAATTCGTCACAGAAATCGGAACATCTTGAAGAGAGTCAAGTGTTCCGGATTCTGGGACGAAATAACAAAAAACCATCCACCCTCCTGAAATCTTTTAAAAAATTGAAAGATTTCAGGAGAGTAGGTGGTAACCGCTGCCATACGAACTCCAAGGCATCGCATTCGATGGCCTATCCCACGTGCTATCGTCAGGCTATTGCTTCTAGACCTGGCGAGAAAGGGAAGTAAAAATGGACACCAACTCTGAAGCAGAAGGAAGGCGTCCGCCAATGATTACACACGGTAACTTTGGCACAGCGGTTCGTTTTTTGAATCTTATCCCTGCGTTTTCTCTTTCCAAGACAGGGTGTCTGGCCAACACTCCATATGTGCCGATGCACATGTCAAGGTTAGGGTAAAAAGTTGCCTGGACAGCAACAAAAGCAAGGGGAAAATTTCAACCTTTTCCGGAGGTGCTCGGTCCCCCGAGAATTAAAAGTCTCGGGTTTTCTTCCTCGTGCAGTCGGTTGGCTAACCGATTGCACGAATCACTTTTGTCGATAACTCCATGCTTGTCCTGAACTTGAATAGTTAAGGGCTTGTCGACAGAAGAGATTAAAAAAATCGCTTTGGAAATTTGTCCAATCTTCTTATTCAAATTACGGACCCCAGAACCTGGTTTGATTGGAGAAGAGTTGGACAAATTTCCGAAGCGAAACAGAATTTCTGGGGACTCACAAAGGTCCTCTTTGGTTTGCCTAGGAATGCCACCAACCATCAGGAGTTTTCAGTGAATACCAACACTACCGTCCGTACCATCGCCCAGGGTCTCCGTCGCGCCAAGCAGCTCAAGGGTCTCGTGGCCCAGATCACGACCCGTCTGCAGAGCATCACCTGCTGGCTCGAGGGCAACGAACCTGAGTTCAAGTTTGCCGAGGAGATGGAGAAGCGTCGTGCGTACGTCGACGAGTTGGTCGCCCTCAAGGCGGCCATCGCTCGAGCGAATGCCATGAACTCCGTCACCTTCCGTGAGCAGGGCTTGACCCTGGCCGCGGCCGTGATCCGAATGGGGGAACTCAAGGGCGAGGTCGTCCTCTACGAGTCCTTCCAGCTTCGGCGCGGCAGCGAGCAGCGCCTCGATCGGGACTTTGAAACCGGACGCGCTATCCCTCGGGAAGTGCGCTGGTCTTCGGCTCTGACCGAGGTCGAGCGAGCCGCCAAACTCGAGGCGCTCCGCGAGGAGTGCACCGAGCTGAATGAGCTCCTCGAGGAGGCTAACCACCGCGTCAAGCTGGCGCGGTAGGAGCCTTCTGTTCCGGTAACAACTTTCTTTTTTGGGCGAGGTGGAATGTTAAGGGGGCGCTTCTGATGCCTGCGGGATAAGGAAGCGTCTGGCCATCCTTTGGACTGCAAGGTCCAAGAATTTTGTCCTCGTACTTTGTTCGAGGACAACAACGACTCCGACAGCGACGCCGAATGCCAAGGGTTCAAGACTCATTATGAGTTTATGACTCAAGGTTAAGGCTTAGTTCTAAGGTTTAAAGGATCGTTGGGCCTTTCCAAAACTTTCACCTCGTCCATTCATTTTTTTCCTCTCTTCCCGTCAAGTCTGACTTGACGGCTCCCATTTGTTGATCAGAAATTTTGGTCGCTGAATGGGAGTTCAAATAATAACCGGAGGAAAGATGGCTACCACAAAAAAGTGTGGAAAGTTCGTGTATTCGGAAGTCTGGTTTACTACCTCGCCGGAACGACTACGCTCTGGAGAAAGCCAGGCACCAAAGCCGAAGGTTGTGGTGGTGCGGAAGGCGGGAAAAATCATCCGCCGGAGTACATACTTCCACTAGGCTCTCGCGACAAAACTTGTCGCGCCCACCTCGTTGTTAATAAAAAGTTGTTGATAGCGAGGTGGATTAACTCGTATTTAAGGAGGTGCTTAGCCCAACCCGAGGGGCCGCTGTCTCGGGTCGTCTGCCGTGGTTCGTATTTGTTCCACGGCAGTCTCTCCTTATTGATAACCGTTTGTCGGTAAAGAGAGATTTTTGTTATAATCAAACCATTATGAATCTTAAAAAAACCGTTCTGGTTATTCCTGTCAACGATGCTGAGGCAGTAATGATTTTGCGATTAGCTCAAGCCATGAAGCTGCCGACGATAATTTCTCAACAACCACACGGGGCTTCTTTGGATCGCGAGCCGAAAATAATTCAACAAATAAAAGATTGTGGAGCCGAGCGAATAATTGTTGTTGAAATGCCTGGTGTTAAGACCGAGAAAAAACTTTCTGATCTCGGTTTGGAAATCGTGATTATTGATCATCATCATTATCAAGGTTTGGATCGTGCCTGTCATCCAAAAAATAAAAAATCTTTACCCTCATCACTCGAACAATTTTTAAAGTTTTTCAAAATCACCGATTCGTATCTCGAAAAACTTGGTTTTGATCCGCGGCTGGTACGCGGCATCGGAATTATTGATCGTGGTTTTGTTTGGGCTTTGCAGAATGATGGTTATTCGGAAGCGGAAATAAAAAAAGTTATCGCTTATCAGAAAAAAATAATGCGACCGTTTGTTGATTTAAAAGAAGAAAAAAAATACGAACAGACCGCTCGCGACGCCTGGAAAAAAAGAAAAGTTTGGCAAGAATTTTTCATTATGGTTGATAATACCAAAAAAGGTTTGCGTCCTTATCTCTCAATTATCCTGGCTCAAAAATTTAATCATCGAGTACCTCTAATCCTCGACGAAAGAGCTCGAGGTGTAATTTATGTTCAAGAGTCACCAAGAACCAAAGAGTTGTTTGATAAATTTGGTGGCTTTACTTTTGGCGAGGATAGGAATTGGGGCTATAAAAACTCGTCTGTTTTAAAAAAGGTGACTTTGGCCGAGGTTAAGAAATTTTTGACGGAATAACGAACGAAAAAAGATAAAAAATGGCTTTAATTAGCCATTTTTAGTTTGGTCACCATTGACAAGGCTGCCTTTTTGTGGTATTCTTAGCCGTCAAAATTAAGCTAATCAAACCACAAATTTTTATGTTAAAGAAAACACTTATCACTCTTGCCACTTTGGCTATGGCCGCTCAGCCAATTATGCCAGCTGCGGTGCAAGCCGATGCCGGTTCTTGGAGTTCTGTTCAAGCCACTGCGGCATGGACTTATAACGATTATAAAGTTGAGCGCCTTGATTTTGGTGCCAGCGCTTTTGCCGGTCCTTTGTCGCTTGGCGAAAACGTGGTCGTGGCCAAAGCTGCGGCCGGTTGTATTTCTGTTACCGGCTGCGAACGCTATGACTTGTATGTTTTGCGTGATGGCCTGAGTATGTTCGTTGGCAACGTGCCCCACGAAGTTATAAACGAACAACGTTATTTTAATAATGGTGACGAGGTTGTTTATACCAACTCGGCCGATCTTGAAAATAATAATAATTGGGACGTCATCAGTCTTAATCTTGAAACCGGCGAAGAAACCGCTAATCTTAAAAGCGTTTTTATCGACGGCGTACAGGACATTGATTTAATGAAAGATAATGATGAATATTATTTCAACCCATCTTTGAATTGGAATAATCATAACGGTTTCGTCAACGCCGTGATTTATCAATATGATAAACCAGGCAGCGTTGTAGAAATGGTTTATAAAAATTGGACTCAGCAACGTGATGAATTGCAGGATGTTGAAGACGGTTTAGTTTTATCTAAAATGGTTTTTGAATCCGGCAACAAACAACTTTGGGTTTACGACACAACCGTCGATCCAAAAACTGCCGAAGCCGTACCAGGTACCTGGACCCCTGAAAATGAAGATATCGTTGGCGCTCACTTTCGAGCCGACGGTAAGATTGAATTCTTTGACATGTATCAACGTTATATTTATGACGGTGACATGACTCTGGCTCAAGGTGATTATTTGAGCTGGAATCACAGTTATGAAGAATCTCTTCAGGTGGTTGATGGTCGTATGGCCTGGTTGGATCCGGAATACAATCTTCATGTAAGCGGTGCTGATGTCGATCTTGACCTTGGTCGTATCGGTTCACCTGAAACCTTTAAACTTACTTCAGACGCTCTCTATTATTCTTCCGGCACCGAAGGCAAGATGTATAATTTTGCTACCAAAGCCACAACAATTTATCCTTTCGCCGTGACTGACGTTTTGGGTAACTTAGTGGTTGGGGCCGATGAAGATGGTAACATTTGGTATATGGATACCGATTCGAATCGCAGTCTCAAACTTGGTCGCGGTTCCAACGCGGTGATTTCCGACGACATGCACGTCTATTGGTTAGGTACAGACAATGAAGTTTACGAAGCTACTTTGTCTTTACATGCCATGACCGGCACTTCGGAGATTAGTGCGGTTAAAGTTTCTGGTTCTTCTAGTGTTTATTTAGTGCTTGATGATACGTCTTACCGGATTCAAAATGAAAAAATTTATTTCAGCTGGTTTAACAGCTGGGATAATGTGGAAACAATTTCGGCCGCTTCTTTCAATGCTTTGAAAGACGGTGGTCTAGCCACCTTTGCCCCAGGTACTCGCCTTAAAATGGCCAGTGACCCTAAGGTTTACATGGTTGGTTCTGACAACAAACTCCACTGGATTACCACTCAACTCATTGCTTACAATATTTTTGGACAGGAATGGAACAAAGGTATAATCGAATTTAATATGATTGATACCACCAACTTGATTTTCGGATCTACTATCGATGAGGAAAGCGATGTACAAAGCATCTAATCCTCACCCCAGGCCCCCTCTCCTAACAGGAGAGGGGTTGGGGTGAAATTAAAAATCGACCGCGTTTATCGCGGTCGATTTTTTTGAATTTTGTTTTATTTTGCCACGGCCCAAACTTCTTTGAGTTTTCTTTTAAAGCGATTTTTTAAGCTTTGGAGATAACCAAGTTTGGCGCGACGGACTTTGGCGGTTTTGACCAATTCGATTTTGGCGATGACCGGACTTTTGAGCGGATAGATTTTTTCTGTACCGTAACCTTTGTGTTGGCGGCGAATGGTCATGGTTTTGCAATCACCGGCACCGCGGATGCCAATGACCATGCCTTGAAAGATTTGCACACGTTCGCGTTCCTCACCTTTGGCGTTTAAATCTTTGATTTTTTCGTGGAGACGAATGGTCATGCCGGGTTTGACATCAACCACATGGATTTCTGTGCCCGGCAATTTTTCGAGTTCCTCATCAGCTGGAATGTCCAGCATAACCGGAGCTTCATCGTTTTCGTCAACCACAGGTTCGTCGGTTGTTTCTGGTTCGATTGTTGCCTCTCCCGGATCCTGAGCCGAGTCGAAGGGCGTTACCTCTGGCGCATCCGTTGCTTCAGAAACCTCAGTGGCTTCTTCGGCCTTTGGCTCTTCAACAGCCTTAGCTGTCTTCTCTTCGTCAGACATATTTTCTAAATTCGCTTCAAGAGGACCGCATTTTTGGAATGTCTAATTGCCTGTCATCCCGAGCCAGAGAGGGATCTCGCCTCGTGGTCTCGTTAGATATTTCCAAAGAAGGGCGTTCGTTGCAAGCATTAATGTTAAAGGTGGCGTTATTTTAGGTAATTTAGCCAAAAATGTCAAGTCTGACCCGGGGTTTAGTTATTCAGGCGGTATTCCTCAATCTTTTCCGAGAGAATTTGTACAACTTCGTCTGGGTTAAGACTGGTTGTGCTTAATACGACATCGTAGTGTTTTTGGTCGAGAATATCGATATTGTAATATTTTTGATAGCGTTTTGTGTCGCTGCTGATTCTGTTTTTTAGACTTTCCAAGGTTTCTTCGACCGAAGCGAATTGACCTTCGTTTCTTTTGTCTTGAGTTGAGTTTTTTATTTCCTTAAAAATTCTTTCGGCCCCGACTTGAAGATCGACCGTTAAAAATATTTTCAGGGAGTTTGGAATTAGGAAAAAACTGGTGCGGCCTTCAATGATAAAACTATCTTCGGTTTCGCCGAGTTTTTTTTGGTAATCGTCGACCAATTTGTCGGTCCAATCCTCAGTCTCGCCAATTTCGTTTAGTTCTTTTAAAGTTAGACCTTTTTCTTTGGCCATTTCACGTCTGAGTCCACCTATGTAATAACGTTTAAGATTAAATTTTTTAGCCAAAGCATCGGCGGCAGTACTTTTGCCTGAACCGGGAAGACCGGTGATAGTTATGATCATATGGGTTGGAAGAGGTTGAAGGGGAATAAGGGGACGAAAGGGTTGAAGGGTTTGGAATTGGATTGAAAAAATACCTTGCGTAGAGACGTTGCATTGCAACGTCTCTACGGTCGGTATTTTTTTTAAGATTCCACCACCGTATCATCCTTAAGTGCTCGAGGCGGAGCGATTGGCAATTCGGTCAAAAGATTTTTTAATTCTTTCGGTAACGGTGAAACAAAAGTTTTTGTTTCTTTGTTTGGCAAGGTGATAGTTAATTTGTGGGCATGGAGAAACAAACGGGGCAGGGAAATGGGGTGAATGTTTTTCATGTAGGATTTCTTGTAGAGCGGGTCGCCGACAACCGGTAGGTTCATGGCCCGAAAGTGAGCGCGGATTTGGTGAGTGCGACCGGTTTCGATTTGGACGTTGAGTAAGGTATTGGTTTTGAATTTTTTAGCGACTTCAAAATGCGTCACGGCTTCTTTGCCAACTTCTGAATCTTCCGGAATTGAAACCATGCGGCCTTTGTTTTTTGAACGGATCAAACGAAAGTTTATGGTGCCAAGATCTTTACCGGGCGTTCCATAAACCAAAACCACGTATTCTTTTTTGGCCAAGTGTTCGGAAAATTGTTTTTTTAAAAATTTAAAAGCCTTTTGGGTTTTGGCAGCAATCATGACACCGGAAGCCAGTTTGTCGAGGCGATGAACAATACCTGGACGTCGCGGGTCATCACCGACTTTTTGGATTAAAGGATAATGTTTAATGAGGGCGTCGACCACAGTTGGTTCATTTTTACCGCTCGCTTCGTGAACCATAAGACCAGCCGGTTTATCGAAAACCACCACATCGCCATCTTCATATAAGACATTAAGTTTTGGGGCTTTGAGTTTTTTGGCCTCGGCTTTGATTTTTGCCACCTTGATTTTGTCTTTTGACGAAACAAAAAAGTGCGGCGTGGTTACGATTTTGCCATTAACCAGCACATCGCCGTTTTTGATGATTTTTTGCACCTGAGCTCGGGCTAAACCGGTTTTTTCCACTAAAACCTTATCTAAACGCTCATCTTGAAAGTCTTTTTTCATAGTGCCACCATAGTACCAAAATAAGCGACTTCACAAAAGGGCAGTTTTTCGATAAGATGGGCGGGCGATAATAAGGGTGCGTAGCTCAGTTGGTTAGAGCTCCGAGCTTATACCTCGGTGGTCGCTGGTTCGAGTCCAGCCGCACCCACCACGGTGTTGAAATTATCGAATTATTGAATTAAGGAAGCTTATCGTTCGATAAGAAAAATTGATTAAGAGATTTTTGTTTATATGATAAAAAATAAAAATCCGATGTTTCTAAAATTCAATAATTAAATAATTCAATAATTTCCAATTTGTGCCTTTAATTCTTTTAAGTTTTATAGTTTTAGCCGCCGGAGTTTTTTTCTTTCGTTGGAGTTTAAAAAATAAGTCGCACGAAATGAAAGACGGCTCCTTGGCTTTATTGTTGGCTGGTTTGTTTTTGTTGCTCTGGGGACTAGCTTTGATTTTTACCGGTAGTTTTGGTTTTACCTTATGACTTTTGTCGCCACTTTAGCTTTTGTCTGGTTTCTTCTTTATTGGATAATCGGCGGTGTCTTTTTTGCTTGTGTAGCTTTGCTTAGACTCGTTCGTTTGCGAAAGGTTAGGTTCAGTTGTTCGTTTTCTTTATCAGCGGCCATCTGCGCTTTTGGGGCGGCTTGGGGAAGTACTAAATGGTTAGAGAAAACTTCCAGTAGCTGTCTTTTGCTGGTCACAGAAAGTAAAGAAAATTTAATAGATCTTTTGTCGTGCGGTTGGTTGTATTTTTTGTTTTCGGCTTTGGCCGGGTTGGGTTTACTAATAGTTGTCGGTTTCATACTTTTAAGGGCTTCGTCCTGGAAAGACAGAACCTGGTTGACGGCTTTCGCAGAACGGTTAGAATGGGACTCTGAGGAAGAGAAGGAGTGATGGAGTGATGGAGTGATGGAGTGATGGAGTGATGGAGTGATGGAGTGATGGAGTGATGGAGTGATGGAGTGATGGA
>JAGVPA010000079.1 GCA_020052445.1 bacterium | reverse complement strand
TGCAAGCAAGTTTACTATGTTTTTTATTTTTCTGCGTTAAGGTCAAACCTTTTGAGTCCACTGGTCGAACCAGTGGTTTACCGGGTGGAGTGGAAATTAAAACGGGACGAATTAAAGTTCGTCCGCGTCAGCGATTTTTTTGGATTTTTTTTCTTTTTTTTCGACAACAGCGTCCCGGCGATCCAAAGCGTACTCTACCACTCGACGAATACCATCTGCCAAAAAAGATATTCCGACGGTGGCCTTTTCAAACTTGCCGCGTATGGCTGTAATCGCTTCCTCGATTTTTGCCATTTTTTCACGAGCCTCGGTCATGGTGTCGTTTACATTCTTAAGGATCATGGCCACCTGCCAAATGAGCCAGCACATAAATGCCGTAATCCAAAGAGCACAAAACGCCAAAACGATATATAAAATATCTTGTGATTGAAACATAGGGGGACGAAATTACGAATTCGTACGAATATACGAATTTTTATTTGTTTTTAATATTTAAAATTCTTTTTTGTTTTACACCTTCACTTGTAAAATTTAAAATAATTCCTAATTGCAGATTCTCCGAAACTAGATAATCCAAAATTTGCTTAATATGAGCACCGGAAAAATATTTTTCGCATTTCAATTCTACAACCACGCTGTCTTCAACAAGAAAATCAAAATAATTTTTTCCTACTATTTTTCCATTATATTTAACCGGGCAATAAAATTGTTCCTTAAATTTAATTCCGCGAATCTTTAATTCTTCGGCCAAAGCTCGTTGATAAGTTTTTTCTCTGTGACCGGAACCCAGTTTATTAAAAACACTAAAAGCGGCGCCAACAATTTCAAAACTTAATTCCTCATACAAAAGATCGCTCCTCCGAACTTTTCTCTCAATCATAATTTCCAATATTCGTATATTCGCCATCATTCGTAATTTCGTCCCCTCCCTTTACCTAATTATACCAGAAAATTCGTCGGTTATCACTGTGCGTAACTTTCCCATTTCTTTTTCCACCTCATCTGAAGACAAAGTTCGATCAGCGGCTCGGAAAGTTAAGTGGATGGCCACCGACTTTTTATCCGGATCAATGCCCTGGCCTTGATAAATATCGAAGAGTTCGAGGCTGTGAAGTAATTCAGAAACTTTTTGCAGAGATTTTTCGAGGACTGAATATTCGGTGCTGCGCGCCACAATAAAAGCCAAATCGCGTTTTACATCAGGAAACTCAGGGATTTTTTCGTACTTTTTTTCTGATATCGACAAGGTAGCCAGACGAGTCAAATTAATTTCACCCACCGCCGTTCGAGAATCGAGACCTAAATCAGCCGCCACACCTGGTTCAACTTCTGTTAAATAGCCAACGATTTGCTCGGCCACAAAAATCTCGGCCAAGCGTGAAGGATGACCCCAGGCAACTTTTTCTTCTGGAACTTTTAGTTCAAAACTATAACCCAATTCCTCGAGCAAACCACCAAGAGCTCGTTTTACCTCACGGAACGGTTGGTCATTACCTTTTTTGGCAAAAGCCAAACCCAACCAATTATCCTGCCGAGGCAAAACCTTCCCCTCCCCGCTTTCATCACCCGGCAACTCGGCGATGTATCGACAACCAACTTCGAACAGACTGACTGAATCAGAAAACTTCTGATTTTTTTCAACATTTTCCAAAAGATTGGTCGCCAAACAACGACGGAGATAAGGTCGTTCTTTTGAGACCGGGTTGGCGAGTTCAATGTAGTCGACCAAATTTTCTTTCATCCGAAGCAGAGTCACCGGACTAACAAAAGAATAATTATAAGTCTCGATCGACAAGAAACGCTCGGCCAAAATATGACGAGCTTTTCTTGAAAGTTCGCGAACCGGGTCTTTGATTGGTGAAACCACCGCGGCCGTCGGCAAAGAAGAAACTATTTTCTCGTAACCATAAACTCGAGCAATTTCCTCGATCAAATCTTCGGCAATGGAAATATCTTTGGTGGCTCGCCAACTGGGAATTTTAACTAATAATTCTTCAGCCTTCTCTTTCACTTCAAAACCTAAGCGTTCGAGAACACTGATCGCTTCTTTGATGTCAATTTCAAAACCTAATTTGGAATTTAATTTTTTGACCGATAAAACGATTGGTCCTTGGTTCAACTCAAAATTACTGGCATCAACGATTGGCGAAACAATTTTCGCCCCAGGCGCCAGTTCGAAAATTAATTCGATAGTTCGAGCCATGGCCAGTTCGGATAAATTCGGATCCAAACTTTTCTCGTAGCGCAACGAGGCTTCGGTGCGCAAACCTAATTTCTGAGAAGTTTTTCTGATACAAGCGGAGTTGAAGTTCGCCGATTCCAAAAACACCGTCGTCGTATTCTCATCAATCTCACTATTCTGTCCACCCATAATCCCGGCCATGGTCACCGACTTTTTTCCATCGCAAATCATGAGTACGTCCGAATTTAATTCATGTTCCTGACCATCCAAAGTTTTAAATTTTTCTTTATCGGCCGCTCGTTTGACGATAATCTCGACCGTCTTTTCTTTACCACCAGAATTCTCTAATTTATTCGCATCAAAAGCGTGGAGCGACTGACCGATTTCGAGCATGACGTAATTTGTGACGTCGACCAAATTATTTATTGGTCGCATACCAACGGCCAGCAAACGTTTTTGCAACCAGCCGGGTGATGGAGCGACTTTGAGACCATCGATGACCACACCCATATATCGCGGACAAAGTTCCGGATCCTCAACATTTACCGAAAGAGAAAAACCCTTACCACCAGACATTTTTTTCGGCACAAATTCCGAAAACTTAGTTGAAAGCAAAGCCGAGATTTCTCGAGCCATGCCATGGTGACCAAAAAGATCGGGGCGATTAGTTAAAGATTTGTTGTCGACATCAAAAATCGTGTCGTCCAAATTCAAAGCCTCGGCCAAAGAAATACCCGGTTCGGCATCAAGATAACTCAAATCAATAATTTCTTTTTCACCTTCTTGACCGGTCGCCAAACCAATCTCGTTGGCTGAACAAATCATGCCGAACGAATCAACACCCCGAAGTTTAGTCGGCGCGATTTCCACCAACTCGCCTTCACCGTGCCATTTTACTTTGGCACCGACGGTGGCGACGGCAACCTTTTGGCCTTCGGCCAAATTCGAACCACCACAAACGATTTGTACTGGAGCGTCATCAATCGTTCCTAGACTAACCTCGCAAACCCGAAGTTTATCCGCATTCGGATGCGGATTGACGCTCAAAATTTTTCCAACCACAATTTTTTCGAGCGGCGCGGCTTGAGAAATAATTTCTTCAACTTCAACCGTGCAAGCACTAATGCGCTCAGCTAAATCTTGATCGGAGAGATTAGTAGGAATTTCTACGAAATCTTGGAGCCATTTTTTTGAGAGTAACATATCTTATTTTAAGTGTAAGTTATGGGTATGTATCAAGCCTGTCAGCCCTCTCCCCACCCCTCCCCCACTGCGGCAGTGAGGGAGGGAGAATTATTTTAGGGAGGATTTTATTTTTTCTAAAACTTGTTCTGTATCATCTAAAACTTCTTGATTTTTGAATCTGATAATTTTATAACCAAGACGTTCTAAATATTCAGTTCTTTTATCATCGTTTTCTTTTGCTTCGCTTTTGTTATGGATACTTCCGTCAATTTCAATAATCAACTTCTTCCTTCGACAACAGAAATCAACAATATAATTTTCAATTCCATGTTGTCTAACAAATTTTTCTCCAAGCTCTTTTCGACGCAGACTCTGCCATAAAATTGCTTCAGTCGGCGTTTGATTTTCTCTCAAAAGTTGTCTAGTGGTTTTCTGTCCAATCTTATTAACTGAATGTCTTTCAAACATATTAATCTTCCTCCCTCACCGCCGCGGTGGGGGAGGATAAGAGGAGAGGGCTAATCAAAACTGCTTCAAAAACCTTTCATCTCCACCTTGCATCAGTCGTGCATCATCAATCGCATATTTCAACATGGCTAAGCGAGACAAACCGAAACCGAAAGCAAAGCCTTGATATTTTTCCGGATCGACACCGCCTTCTTTTAAAACAGTCGGGTGAACCAAACCGGCTCCAAGCACTTCCAACCAACCGGTTTTTTTGCAGACTCGGCAACCTTGACCTTGGCAAAGAAAACAAGTCACTTCCCCACGCATACCCGGCTCGACAAACGGATAAAATTTTGGTCGAAGACGAGTCTTGGCCGCTGGTCCGAATAAATGTTTGGCGACTTCTTCCAACACACCTTTCATGTGACCAAGATTAATATCCTTATCAACCATTAAACCTTCGAGCTGGTAAAAAGTATGTTCATGACGAGCATCGGTCGCCTCATTGCGAAAACAACGACCTGGCACAATCACGCGAATCGGCGCGCCGTATTTTTGCATGGCACGAACTTGAACCGGTGAAGTTTGAGTGCGCATTACCTGATCCGGATGACCTTTGATGTAAAAGGAATCCTGCATGTCGCGGGCTGGGTGAGTTGGTGGAATGTTCAGGGCAGTAAAATTATAAAAATCACTTTCAAGTTCTGGCCCATCAAGCACCATAAAACCCATGGAAGCAAACAAATCTTCGAGTTCCTCGGTAATTTGGGTTATGGGATGAAGATGGCCACGACCTTCAGCTGGAAAAATCGGTTCGGTGACGTCGAGCCATTCGCCTTCAAAAACTTGAGAGACTCGGCGAGCTGCTTCGGCCTTAGCAAAACCTGCTTCCATGCCTGACTTAATAACATTGGCAAACTTACCAATTTCTTTTCGCTCATCATCAGCCAACTCGGCCATTTCTTTCATTAGCAAAGCCAGATGGCCTTTGCGCCCAAGAAATTTATTTTTGATTTCCTCCAAATCCACACCGTCTTTAAGATCAGCCAGCGTGGCCTCGAAAGTTTTTTTAAGTTCTTCAAATTTAGATTTCATAAAATTATTTTCTAAACAGGAATGGGCAAGCCTAATTTATGTAAAGGTAAATAATTAAAATAATACTGACAACCCACAGAAATCACATAGTCCAAGGTGTCTTTATATTCTGGTTTTTTAAACCAGTCGTTTAAAATATAAATATATTCCACTTCAATGTTTAATGGTGCCATTAATTTTTTATATTGTTTTTTCTTAAAATCACAGGTCTGTAATTTTTCATCAACAGAACCAGCAACTCTTTGAAACTTCATTTCAACGACAAATAAAGTATTATTATGAATAATGTAAACAGCTTCATCGGGCAACAATTTTTTTGAAATCAATTTTTTGAAATCAATTTTATTTTCTTTTAAAAAATCATAAAGTCGGTGTTTTTTAAAACTCCTTGCAACCTCTTTCTTTTCATAAAAAATTATATTACCCCTAACGGAATAATTTTTTATTTTTCTTATTAACGAAACTATGTCTCTACCTTTTTCAAAATTAAGTCCCGTTAGAGTATTTCCGCCACCTTTTCCATTTGAAATCATAAAAACTAAAAATTAAAATCACTTTGTTTATTAAAATAATTTTTATCCAAATTTTCAAATCTTTTAATAGATAAATCTAAATATTTTTTTTCTAAATCAATACCATGAAATCTTCTTCCTAAAAGAAAAGAAGCAATTCCTGTAGTTGAGCTCCCTGTAAAAGGATCAATAATAATATCTCCTTTCCTAGTACTGGCTAAAATTATTCTTTTAAGTAAATCTAGGGGTTTTTGTGTAGGATGTTTACCAAACTTTTTCTCGTCTGGTTTTGGTGTTCCAATTGACCACACGGAACGCATTTGTAAATTTGGTTTTTTTAAAGGATCTTCTGACCAATTTCCATTCTTCATTAAATCATAATTAAAAGTATGTTTAGAGTCTTTTTCTTTACGTGCCCAAAGTATTGTTTCGTGACTTGCAGTAAAAAACCTACAACTCAAATTAGGTGCTGCGTTTGGTTTAAACCAGGAAATATCGTTCAAAATACGAAAACCTGCTTTTTGTAAAGCAAAACCGCATTGATAAATAGAATGGTAAGTTCCGCTAATCCAAATAGTTCCTTCTGGTCTCAAAACTCTTTTGCACGCATTAATCCACTCTAAATGAAACTCAAAATCTTTTTCTACACCACCACTCTTATCCCAATCACCCTTATTAACGCTGACCCGCTTTCCAGCGTGCACAGAAAAACCGCCGTTTGATAACAGATATGGCGGATCGGCAAAAATCATATCAGCAAAATTTTCAGGAAGAGAATTTAAAACTTCAAGACAATTACCGTGATAAAGAGAAAACTTTTTTTCTTTATAATAAGGTTCAAACATAATTACTTCCTTAAACTATTTAAAATTTTTAAACTCCCACCAAATTCCTCACCGCCCCAACAATCCGTCCGCCAAACTTTGCGAGATCGCGATAAGTAACAAAGGCTACCAAGAGCAGTAAAATAGCAAAACCCAAATTGTGCATCAAAATTTCCATTTTTTCATTAATCGCTCGACCGCGAATTTTTTCGACAATCAAAAACAAGATTCGTCCGCCATCAAGGGCTGGGAACGGCAAGATGTTTACCACCGCCAAGTTGATCGAGAGGATGGCCGCGAATTGCAACAAATAAATGAAACCCAAACCAGCCGCTTCGCCGGTCATGACAGCAATGCCAACCGGACCAGCCAAATCCATGGCCACGGATTGATGGACGACTAAATTCCAAAGAAGATTACCAAAAGCTTTAAGCACTTCCCAAGTAAAAACAAACGTCGCTTCAAAACCTTTGAAAACCGCCAAATACCAAGGAAAGGAAACCAAGGCAGTTTTGACCAAACCGACACCGATGGCTTTTTCATTATAAGTTGGCAGCAGCTCGGCGGTGACCGAAACTGTAATTGAATCATCGCCACGCTTTAACAAAAATTTAACTTCGTTGCCTTCCTGACTTTTAATATAATCTCTGGCCTCGGTTGAAGAAGTAAAAATTTTATCATCAATAGAAAGAATTTCATCGGCCGATTCAATACCAGCTCGAGCCGCCGGACTTTCCGGGGCCACGCTCATAACCTGAATTTTCTCATCAGTTAAACGAGCACTGGTCGAAACACTTTCATCAACCACCGTTGGCAAGCCTAAAGCGAAACCGACTGAAAGGAGGGCGACGGCAAAAAGGAAATTCATGACCACACCGGCAATCAAAACAATAAAACGCTGCCAGATTGGCCGATTGGAAAAGCTTGTTGAATCCTCTTTTTCCTCGCCCGACTCACCGTGGATTTTTACAAACCCACCAACCGGAATCCAATTGATGGAATAAATGGTTTGGTTTGGATGTTCATCTTTACTTCCCCAAACAAACCGCCAACGAGAAACTTGGCGAACTTCCACCGTATCTTGGATGACATCAGTAATGGTTTCTTTGAGTACTTCATCCTCTCGAAGACCCTGAGCCGCGTCGAAGGGCTCAACCACCTCGTCCTCCACCAAAATCTCTTCGGTTTCTTTTACTAATTTTTTCTCTTCAAATTTTTCCTTAAAAAAACCAAAAGCTCGCGGCGGAAAGCCGAAACCAAATTCATCGACTTTCATGCCAAGTTTTTTGGCCGTGGCAAAATGGCCCAGTTCGTGAAAAAAAACCAGGAGTGACAGGACCAAGAGGAAAAGGAGTATAGTTAGAATCATAAGTCTAAAAAGCATTATTCCCTTATTTTTTAAAATGTTTTCCGAAATCGAACAAACTTTTGCCAAACTCATGACAAATCTGAGAAAAAACATTTGGGAATAACGCTTTGATATTGTACGATAAATAAGCTTTTATGAAAAGTGGCCAAAAAAAACTAAAAATTGGTCTGATTGTCGGAAAATTTGCGCCTTTGCATAAAGGTCACCAGTTTTTGATTGAAAAAGCCCTAAAAAAAATGGATAAAGTCATCATTTTGGTTTATCGAGCCCCAAAAAACATTAAAATTTCATTAAAAAAACGAGTCGGTTGGCTTCAAACTCTTTATCCAACAATTAAAGTTATCGCGGGCCGAAGTGCTCCGACCGAACGAGGAAAAAACCCAAGTATCGCCCAAAAAAATCTCACTTACGTCAAACGAGTTATTCGGGAACCAATCACTCATGTTTTCTCGAGCGAAAAATACGGTGAACTTTTGAGCCGCGCGCTTGGTGCGGAAAACGTGATGGTTGATGAGAAACGCGAGCGCTTCCCGGTCTCGGGAACGGCGGTTCGATTGAAACCTGAAGATTATAAAAAGTTTTTGGTGCCGATCGTTTATAAAGATTTGAAAAAATAAAAAATCACGCAAGGACGACCTGTTCACCGAAGCTCGGCGAAGGTGGATCGGCCCTTGCGTGATATTTTATTTTTTATTCACCAATCAATTTGACCAACTCGGTTTTTTTCTCATTCATAAGATCTTCGGTTTTGGCCTCAATAGTCAAACGAAGAATCGGTTCGGTATTTGATAAACGAGCAATAAACCACCAGTCGCGGTTGAACTCGCAACGGATACCATCCATTCGTTCAACTTTCGTGGCTTGACTCACATATTTATCTTCAAATTTTTTAATCACGACATCACGATTTTCAATTTCCAAATTTACTTCACCGGTATTGAAATAACGACGAAGTGGTCGAACCAGATCAGCAAAAGTTTGACCGGATTTTTTCCAAACCGATAAAGTTTTAACAATGGTGTAATCAACGGATTCCAAATCAGAAAATTCTTTAAAAAATATATGACCGGAAACCTCACCACCAAAATCAGCATTTTCTTTCTTCATGGCTAAAATAGTATTGGTTCGACCATTGGGACAAACGATTGGCGACTGACCCAATTTTTCAATTTCTTCCCACGACGTCCAACTTTGATTTACAGTAATCACAATTTTAGCTTCCGGTTTGATTGATATTAAATCCTTACCGAGCAAAGACACCAAAAGATCACCACGAAGAACCACACCTTCGTTATCAATAAACATAATGCGATCAGCGTCGCCGTCGAGAGCTATACCTAAATCCGCTTTTTCTTTTACTACCACCGCTTTTAAATCAGATAAAGTCTCTTCTTTGGTTGGGTTGGCTTCGTGATTAGGAAAATTGGCATCGGGTTCAGGATATAACTCAACAACTTCAACCGATAATTTTTTAAGTAAATCCCTAACCGTCAAAACCCCAACACCGTTACCATAATCGACCACTACTTTAACTCCAGACAAATCCGGACGGTTGGCTGAGACAATGCATCGTTCAAGATACTCCTCTAGAAAATCGGCTTTTGTACGATTGCCCGGTTGAGACGCTAAAACAATTTCTTCATCAATTATCTCGCCTAAAGTTTTTCCGGAAATCGGTAAATTATCATTATCATAAAATTTCAAACCATTATATTTGGCAGGATTATGTGAAGCGGTAATCATCATGCCGGCTGTATCACCTCCCAATGAAGAAAAGGCATAATTAAATAAACTAGTTGTGGTCATACCGATATCAATAACATCGGTCCCTACAGAAAGATTACCTTTTATAGCCGCTTCCATTAGTTCTGGGCTGGTCGCTCGCATATCACGACCGACCACAATTTTTTTGGTTTTAATTTTTTGAGCAAAGGCTGCGCCGGCTCGTTCGGCCAATTCCGGAGTAATTTCATTTAAAAGCCCGCGAATATCATAAGAACGGAAAATGTGATCAGGAAATTTCATATTTTGGTTGACTTAATGATTAAAAACCCCTAAAATTGACGTAAATAGATTATACTAAAAATCTTTTAAAAAACCCACCTCTATGCCTATTTTTTTCATCCTGCCCGGCATTTTATTGCTAGTCGCCATTTGGTTCATTTTCGTCTACAACGGTCTTATCGGCCTAAGAAACCGGGTCGAAGAGGCTTGGTCTGATATCGAAGTTCAACTCAAACGTCGTTATGATCTTATCCCCAACTTGGTAGAAACCGTTAAAGGTTATGCCCGGCACGAGGACAGCGTCTTTACCAAAGTCACCGAAGCTCGAACCGCGGCTATGGGCGCGCAAACCATGGCCGAACACGCCGAAGCTGAAAACATGCTTTCCCAAACCTTGAAATCTCTTTTCGCAGTTTCCGAAAACTACCCACAACTCCAAGCTTCCACTAATTTCCTCGATCTCCAAAACAACCTAACCGATTCCGAAGACAAAATCCAAGCCGCTCGTCGTTTCTACAACGGCAACGTCCGCGACTTCAACACCAAACTCCAAGTTTTCCCAACTAACTTAGTTGCAAACATGCTCGGCTTCACCAAACGCGAGTTTTACGATGCCCCAGATGTGGTTAACGAGGCGCCGGTGGTTAAGTTTTAATTTCGTTACGAATCACGAATCTTGTCGAAATCACGAATCATCGAATCGACAACAAATGTTAGATTGAACCACGTGGCGAGATCCCTCTCTGGCTCGGGATGACAGGGTTCGTGTCAAATTCGTCAATTCGTGATTTCGTTCAAAATTCGTTGATTCGTAACCTTTATGTACAACGACATCGCTGCCAACAAACGAAAAACTGTCGTACTCATTGTCATTTTTACCGCCGTCATTATTGCCGTCGGTTGGGCCTTGGGTCAGCAAATTGATAGTGCCAGCAGTGGCATTATTTTTGCGGTTATGGTGGCGACTGTCATGAACTTGGTTGGCTATTATAAAGGTGACGCCGTCGCCCTGGCTGCTTCGGGTGCCAAACAAGTGGAACGAAAAGATAATCCCAATCTTTATAACACTGTCGAAAATTTATCTATTGCTTCCGGGTTACCGGCACCAAAGGTTTTTATTATTGACGACCCTTCACCCAACGCTTTCGCCACCGGTCGAGATCCGGCCCACGCCTCAATCGCCGTCACTTCCGGATTATTACAAACCATGAACAAAACCGAACTCGAAGGCGTTCTGGCTCACGAACTGGCTCACATAAAAAATTTTGATATTCGGGTCATGACTATTGTTGTGGTTCTAGTTGGCACGGTCATGTTACTCTCAGATATTTTAGTTCGCTCAATGTGGTTCAAAGATCGCCGAAGCAATAATGACAACGGTCAAGCACAACTCGTTCTAATGCTCATCGGCTTAGTCTTAGCTATTCTTTCCCCAATTCTCGCCGAACTTTTAAAACTAGCCATCAGCCGCAGTCGCGAGTATTTGGCCGATGCTTCCGGCGCCCTGCTCACCCGCTACCCCGAAGGTCTGGCTTCAGCCTTACAAAAAATCGCCGACTACGATCAACCGCTAAAAAAAGCCAACCACGCCACGGCCCATTTATTTTTAGCCAATCCTTTTGATCCAAAAGTCACCAAAAAATTCGAACAATGGTTCAGTACTCATCCGCCAATCGAGGAACGGATTGCTAGGTTGAGGAAGATGGGTAGATAACTGTTACGAATCACGAATCTTGCCGAAATCACGAATCATCGAATCGGCAACGAATATTGTTTTTTGATGCAATTTCTATTTCGTACTAAATTCGTCCCGCCTTCATTTTACTTCGGACGGGATCCCGCCAAAGGCCTCCGACGGCGGGATAAATTCGTGATTTCGTTCACAATTCGTTATTCGTAACATTATGCAGATAGTCGAAAAATTCACTTCTCACCTTAAAAACGTTTTAACCCGCGCTCTGGTACTTGCGGTTGAACTTGGTGATGTGGAAATTCGACCTGATCATTTACTTTTTGCTTTGTCGGTGGAAAAAGGTTCCATGGGGGCCGAAGTTTTGAATAAAAACAAAATCACTTCGGAGATGATTAAAAATTTTATCCCGGAAAAAACACCAGACAACATCAACGGTCCTCAAAATCCAACCTTGACCCAAAATTCCAAACGAGCCATTGAAAAAGCCGTGCTCACGGCCAGCTCACACAAACACCCTTACGTCGGCACCGAACATTTGCTAGCTGGACTGTTAGAAACCAACGATTCAATTTTACAAAAATTTTTCTCACAAAATAAAATTGATATTGCTATTATTAAACGTAACCTTGATTCGGTTTTAAAAAGTGCTTCCAAGTTCCCCGAATTAACTGAAATGGTGCGAAACGAAAATCAATTTCCGCAGATGCTGGCCGACCACGATGATCCTACCGACAATTCATTAACCTCCGAACAAAAAAATAGCAAAACTCCGGCTCTTGATTATTTTGGTCGTGATCTTACTTCACTTGAAACCCAAAAAACCATCGATCCGGTCATCGGTCGCGAAAAAGAAATTCTTCGAGTAATGGAAATTCTTTGTCGTAAAACAAAAAATAATCCTTTACTTTTAGGCGAACCGGGCGTTGGCAAAACTGCCATTGTCGAAGGTCTGGCCAAAAAAATCTCCGAAGGTTCGGTGCCGCCAGCCTTGCAAGGCAAACGCATTTTTACTCTCGACCTCGGACTTTTGGTGGCCGGTGCCATTTATCGTGGCGATTTTGAAGGTCGGTTGAAAGAGGTTCTTGAGGAAGTTGAGAAAGATGATCGAATTATTTTATTTGTCGACGAACTTCACACCATTATCGGTGCCGGCTCAGCCTCTGGTTCGCTCGATGCGGCCAATATTCTCAAACCATCTCTGGCTCGCGGCAGTCTTCGTTGTATCGGGGCCACCACGCCGGCTGAATTCAAAAAGCACATCGAAAATGATGCCGCCTTGGAACGCCGTTTCCAACCGGTCATGATTGAAGAACCAACACCAGCCGAAGCGCTTCAGGTTCTCCAAGGTCTGACGGCTGCTTACGAAAAATTTCATCAAATGAAAATCCAACTGGAGGCGCTACTCGCCGCTGTTGATTTATCCGTTCGCTTCATGCCAAACAAAAGATTGCCCGACAAAGCTATCGATTTGGTCGACGAAGCGGCCGCCGCCGTTCGGGTTCGTACAGCCACTCGTTCAAACGCCGATGAAATTCGAATTCTTAAAATCGAACAAGAAAAACTTGAGCAAGAAAAAGAAGAGGCTATTCAGACCGAAAAATATCCTCGGGCTTTAGAAATAAAAAATGAAGCCCAAAAACTTTTAGCTCAAGAAAAACTTTTAAAAAATAATAAAAACAATTCCCCACTCGGTCAGGTAACAGTTAAGGATATAATTGAGGTCATGGCCAGAACCACCAACATTCCGTTTTCACTACTCGAAGCCGACGAAAGAAAACGTTTGACTAATCTTGAAACCGAGTTAACAACCCGAGTCATCGGCCAACCGGAAGCCGTCAAACTGGTCGCGGATGCTATCAGACGGGCCAAAACCGGCATCTCTGAAGGCAACCGACCGTTGGCGGCCCTGCTCTTTTTAGGTCCTTCGGGCGTCGGCAAATCTGAACTGGCTAATGCTTTGGCCGATGTGGTTTTTGCTGATCACAAAGCTTTAATTCGTCTCGACATGTCGGAATTTGCCGAAGGTTACGCCGTTTCCAAACTTCTCGGTTCACCGGCTGGTTATGTCGGCTATCGCGAATCAGCCAAACTTACCGATTCGGTTAAACAACGACCGGCCTCGGTGGTGCTTTTTGATGAAATCGAAAAGGCGCATCCCGACGTCCAAAATTTACTCCTGCAAATAATAGAAAATGGCGAAATTACCGATGCCACCGGTCGCTCAATTTCCTTTCGTCAATCAGTTGTTATTCTCACCACCAATCACGGTTCAGAAAAACTTGAAGGTGGTGGCTTGGGTTTCGCTACAAACGAGGCTGAACGTGCTATAATGTTGGAAGAAACTCTTCGAAAAGAACTGGAAGAAAAATTCCGACCCGAGCTGATTAATCGCCTCGACCGAATTTGTATTTTCCGCCAACTTGATGAGACTAATTATCGTGCAATCGCCGAAAAACAATTAACCGAATTAGTCGAACGTTTAAAAAAACAAAATATCAGTTTATCTTTTGAAAAAAATGTCTCGCACGAACTGGCCACTCGCGCCAACTTAAGCAAACTGCGAGCTCGGGAAATCAGAAGACTTATCCAAACAGAAATCGAAACTTTATTGGCCTCATTCATCATTTCACATCCAAAAATCTTATCGCTCCAACTGAATAAAAAACAAACCTGGATGGTTGGTAAGAAAAAATAAATTATGGCCGACGGAGGATTATCAACTGAAGAAATGGGGAGGAAAAGCCAGCTGGATGAAACCGTCGCCAAAACCAGACGGAGTTATTCGCTTACCAATCAACTCAAAAATTTTCAAAGTGGCCTTCAAACCAAAGGTATAAGCAATGTTATAGACAGTTCTTTATTAGCTGCAAAAAACGACAGGACACCAACATTGTCTGGATCTATGGCCGATCACTGGTTTCAACGTCAAATTGGAGAAAAGCCGGGTGGACTCCCGCAAAATTCGTCAGCTACCTTACCTGATCAATCACCGGGCTCGCCGGAACAACCATCAGATCCAGTCAAAGCCGATCAGCAAGCCGGTCAGCAAAACGAATCAGCTAGACAGACCCAACTTCTTGCCGGCCAACAAAAAAGCCGACTTAAAGAAAAAATTCTCGAAGAAAGTGGTGCTAATAAAGCCATGGATGAGGTCCGAGAAAAAACACGAAAAGAAGCTGAAAAACTCAAAAAAAAATTCATAAAATGGGCACGAACCGGAGTCGATGAACTGGCAACAAGCATTTGCAACGCTCTTGATCTTGGCACGGCCGGTGTTTCCACTGTTGTTACCGTTTTCGGATATGCCGTAACTTTAACCGATTTAAACGCCCAAATGATTTGGGGTTATTACATTAAACACGATAAAAGTTTTCTTATTCCAGCCTTGGGTTGGGATCCTATCAAGGTGCCAAAAAAAATCTTAAGTCCAAGAATTGTCCATGCGGCATTATTGATCGTGGATATATTAGTCATTGGCACGATAACCATACTTACCACTTTAATACTATTGACTTTACTCTTACCGCAAATTCTTTTGGCTGGCGGAATATTAACCAGCTTAAGTTTTATCTCTGACTTTATCTTCTAAAACCTAAAAAACTTACTATGATTCTTCCAAATCTTTCTGAAAGAAATAAAAAAATTCTGTTGGTTATAGCCTTTTTTATTTCTGTAATTGGCATTGGTGTGCTGCTCTATTTTGTATTTCTGGTCCCCAAACAACTAGCTGGAGTAAATGAAGCCAATGTAGCCCCAATCAGTGGTGGCTTGCCAACAGCCGGAACCGGCCGACCATCTGTGGTTGTCACGAAACCAACCGGCACCGAAGCCTTGCCTGAAGCCGATGAAGTGGCCAGAGGCGGTCTAACTCAAGTCACAGTTTTAACAGCCGCAGCTGTTTCCGAAGTTACCACTTCAGCCGATGGTCTTGGCGCCAATTACTACGACAATAGCGACGGCCGTTTTTATTCCATGGCCGCCGATGGTACACCAACTCGACTCTCCAACAAACAATTCCCTGATGTCGAAAGCGCGGCTTGGAATAAAGATAACGAAAAAGCGGTGATTGAATTTCCGGACGGTTCAAATATAATCTATGACTTTGTTTCCGAAGTTCAGGTTACTCTACCAAAACACTGGGAAGATTTTCAGTTTTCGCCGACCACCAATGAAATAATTTCCAAAAGTATCGGCCTTGATCCTGACAACCGTGGTTTGATTGTCTCGAACGATGATGGCTCACGAACTCAAGTTGTTCAGGCCCTTGGCGACAATGCCGATAAGGTGCAAATCAATCCCTCGCCAACCGACCAAATTATTGCTTTTTCTGACACCGCCGGTAGTCAAACAAGTTTGGGCTCGAAAATGCTCATTCCTATCGGTAAAAACCATGAAAATTTTGACGGTCTAACGGTGGAAGGTATGGGTTTTGAATCTGCTTGGAGTCCACGAGGCAGTACTCTTCTCTACTCAGTGGCTGGTGAATACAGTAATTATAAACCACTTCTTTGGGCGGTTTCCGGCAGTCTTTCTACTTTCGGCAATGATCGCCGCACGCTTGGATTAAACACCTGGGTAAACAAATGCACTTTTGCTGATGACACAACAATTTATTGTGCCGTCCCCCAACAAATGGAAGACAATTGGGGCCTGCAACCGGTTTTGGCCACTCGAGTTCCAGACGATCTTTATCTTATAAATCTAACCTCTGGGAAATCTTCCTTAATTGCTCGACCGGTTGAAAACGTTTCCATGACCAACCTGTCGCTGTCCAAAGATAATTCCTCTCTGTTTTTTACAGATTCAATAACCGGCCGTTTGGAATTGATCAAATTGTCTGAACCATGATTACAATGATTTAATGATTAAAATGATTAATGGTGTGGTGCGACAAAAAAATTTCCAATCGAAAATCATAGTCCTCAAATAATCATTTTAATCAGAGTTCAAGACAAATAAATCTAATTTTTATGCACGTACGTCATCGTTGGCTTACCTTGTTGGTTATTACTTTTTTAACCGCTATAATTTTTCTTTTCTTTTATTTGTATTTACGTCCGGTTTGGACACCAGAAAAAGACAAGCCAAAAAATCTGACTAATATCACAACCATCACTGCACCAACAGTAACTTTTGTTAATCCTAAAAAAGGTGCCGGCCAACCAAAACTGACCATTGTTGAATTCGGCGATTATCAATGCGAATCTTGCAAAGATTTATCCGAGGCTTTAGATGTTCTGGTTCGCACGGTTCCTGAAATTCAGGTAGTTTGGAAGGACATGCCAAATGATTCGGCTCACAGTCTGGCTACTCCGAGCGCCATCGCCGCCCGCTGTGCCGGTGATCAAGGTAAGTTTTGGGAATTTCACGATCTGCTTTTTGACAAACAAGTAATTCTATCCAACGAACTCTTCCCCGCCCTGGCCCAAGAAATCGGTCTTGATACGGAAAGATTTGCTAAATGTTTCGAAAATCAAGAAACCCTGCCTCTGGTAGAAAAAGATTTAGCTGAAGCCTTGGCTTTACAAATCACTGCTGTTCCAACCATCTTCATTGGCGATGAACGCATAACCGGTTCTTTGACGACTGAAGAACTTTTGTCTTTGATACGGACAAAAATAAACACTCAATAACCTTATGATTGGTTATCAAAAAATCACCGCAATTTTTTTTCTAAGTTTATTTTTTTTACTGCCTTTTGTTTCGACCAAGGCCGAAACGTATTATTGTGCTTGCACATCTGGTCGTAATTGCACACCAGGAGCTGCCACTGAAGAATTGGCTTGTCAAAATGAATGTGCTACAGCTGTCAACGAAGCTGGAGAAAATCTTTACAGCGGAAATACTTGGCATCCAGATGGTGGTGCCTGTGGAACATCTGTAATGTCTCCGACCGAAACAACGGCTACAGCAACCACCGGTTCGTCTAGCTCTGGTCCAAGTTATTCATTAACCGCCGGCACCAGTTCCACAACTTTTGAAAATCCTGTTTTAAGCGTAAACATTCCCACCGTTTCTTTTTCTAATGTAATAGCAGAAAACGGCTATTTGGAAATAAATTGGCTTGGGGAATATATAAATGGACTTTACGGCTTCCTTTTAAGTATTGGCGGAATTTTTGCGGTTTTAATGGTCATGATCGGCGGTATTCAGTATGTCATTTCCCGCGGTGGTGGCGAGGCTACTGAAGCAAAAAAAAGAATTGGCAATGCAGTTACCGGACTCGTGCTTTTGTTTTGTGTCTTTATTATTTTATATACAGTGAATCCGGGTATGATTTCTTTTGACGCTTTAACCATATCGACTATTGATCCGATTCAATATTTGATGGATTCCGAATCATCCACTGACAACGGATCCGGTTCAAGTGGTATGGCCGATGCCAGAGCTCTTGGCATCAACTGTTCGGGTAGCGGAGACGTCAGCGAGATTGCCGAAGAATTTGTTGATAAGGTGACATATCGAGTTGGCGGACAAAACGGCCTACCCTACAGTCTTGAAGGAGCAAACCCCTGTGACGGCCAACTTTGCAAAGACTTTTGTCCGACCGGCACCCTATGTTTAGACTGTCTGGGTTTTGCCTCGCTCCTTTCTCAATGTGCCGGTTTACCAGCGGTTAGTGGTTATCCGGCATTGCGAGCAGGGGTACATATTTCTTGCACCGGCTCACCCGGTGTTGTAAAAACCGGCGACGGAAACACAATCACTTTAACCGAAGGTGACATTGTTGGTTATGATGAAACTCCGGCTCATGATAATGTAAGACGAATGGCTGGCCATTTTTGGGTTTATGTTGGTAACGGAAATCTTATGAGCTCGTCTGGTGGTGCGGCCGGAAGAGTGCCTGGCCGAGCTCTAAGGCACCATTTCGAAAAATTAACTTGGGCGTGTGGCGCTTATTCAGGCCTTTTACTAATCGATAGATAAACTATGTTCGTCTGCACCAAATGCGACGCTCAATTCCCCAAATGGTCCGGTCGCTGTACCGAATGCCAGGGTTGGGGGACGCTTAAAGAATCGGATGAAGCCGAAATGGTTTCTCATAAAAATCCAAAATCAAAACCAGCCGGCAAAACCGGAGTTTTGTTATCGCAAGAAAAATCCTTGGCCCAAGCCCGCATCTCAAGCGGCGAAACTGAGGTTGATCGAGTTCTCGGTGGTGGCATTGTGCCAGGCTCGCTCATTTTACTTTCAGGCGAACCTGGGGTTGGTAAATCAACACTGGTTGCTCAGATTGCGGCCGGACTGCCCCCACCCTCCCCTTCGCCGGGCTTCGGCGGAGCAGGCCAGCCCTCCCCCACCGCGGCGGTGAAGGAGGGAGACTCATTTGGGTATGTGCTTTATGTTTCTGGCGAGGAATCGGCCGGACAACTGGCTACCAGATTCGAACGACTTGGAAAAAAATTTGATCGAGTAAAATATTTGGAAGTGGAGCCTGTTGAAACTATCATCGCTAGCATTGAAAACGAAAAACCAACTCTCGCCATTATCGATTCCATTCAAACCGTCGGTTCTCTGGATCTCGACAGCGCGGCCGGCAGTCCAAACATGGTTCGCTACGCCACCAATCTACTTCTCCAGTGTGCCAAACAAACCAATATCCCAATCATGATCATCGGCCAGGTAACCAAAGACGGCTCAGTCGCCGGTCCAAAAACTCTTGAGCACCTCGTCGACACCGTTCTATCACTCGAAGGTGATCCGGTTCATGCTTTTCGAATTTTACGAGCGACAAAAAATCGTTTTGGTTCGACTGACGAGGTTGGGGTTTTTGAAATGGCCAAAAATGGACTCGTAGCTGTCCCAAATCCATCAGAAAGATTTTTGGCCGAACGTCAAAATTCACCAGGTTCAGTCATCACCGCTGCACTCGAAGGCTCGCGAGTTTTTTTAATCGAAGTCCAAGCCTTAGTCGAAAAAAGTTTCTACCCTTCCCCGGTTCGCCGAGCCTCCGGGTTCGATGTAAATCGATTGCAAATGTTATCAGCCATTCTTTCCTCGCGCGCCGGATTAAATCTCGGCGATAAAGATATTTACGTGAACGTCATCGGTGGTATGGAATTAAAAGAACCAGCAGCCGATCTCGCCGTCTGCGCGGCCATCCTATCGGCTGTCAGCAACAAAACTAATTCCGAACCAACGGTTTATTTTGGCGAGGTAGGCTTAGGTGGTGAGGTTCGCTCGGTGCTTGGGGCTGAACGACGGTTGAATGAGGTGGCGCGGATCGGACTTAAACGAGCAGCTGTGCCGCAAAAAAATGTTGGGGAGATTAAATCGATGGAGGTGGTTGGGGTGAAATCGGTGAGGGAGTTGTAAGTGGCCCCTCACCCCAGGGCAAACGCACCAACTATTGATAAATTTGGCTTAAAATAGCAAAATATAACTAGGCTAACCACTAAAAAGCCCAGTTATGAACCAACAAAAAC
>JAGVPA010000002.1 GCA_020052445.1 bacterium | reverse complement strand
CGCGGTTTCCTTGCAAGGAAGAGTTTGAGAAACCATCGGTTTCTCAAATCAAGAAACTTCCGCTCGATACCGCGTCAGCTTGCTGCGCGGAAATTCATTGGTGAGAATTTCTGGGCGCGCGGCTATGCTGTATCAACCGTTGGTTATGACATCGAAGCCATCAAGAAATACATCCGCGATCAAGAAGAATCGGAAAACAACGAAACCAATCGTTAACATTCTAACTCATTTAAAATCTACGAATGCGTAACGACTGCCATTGTGGCAGTCCTGCTCATTAAGCCACCAGCTTTGCTGGTGGTGTCTAACTTGAAAATTTTTTATGACAGAAAATAAACATCATCAATTTATAGTTACGGGCATACCAACGGCCGGCAAGTCTACGTTTTCTCATGAATTGGTTAAAAAATATTTGGTGCAACATATTTGTATTGATCCGATTATCGAAGCGTTTCAAGATGTGTTTCCACAACTCGGTATTACTCATAAAGCACCTAATCTTGAAGAACATATTGATGTTTGTCAAAAATTCAAACCTTTTATTTTTTGCATGATTGATGCATTAAAAGACGATGATTTTGTGATTGAAGGCTTTCGATTACCATTGGAAGATTTACACGATAAATATCCTCATTTGCAATATTTTGCTTTCGGTTATCCAAATTCAACCCCGCAAGAGCGCCTCGCAAAATGTCGAGAATTTGATATTATCAATTGGACAAACGAAATGGGTGATGAAGAGTTATTAAAAGAATTCGAATTTCTTATCGAAGAAAGTCGACGGCTTGAAGCTTTGTGTAAAAAAATAAACGTTCCGTTTTTTGATACTGGAAAAGAATATTGGGGAAATATTCATATAGCGTTGAGTCAAGCATCATAAAAATTTTATCAAATAAAATTTACCAAACGATAGAATTCTTTCCGATAAATTCTCCCTCCTTCGCTGCCACAGCGGGGGAGGGTGGGGTGGGGGAAGTGAGGCCTCTTATTCACAATTAGTATTCCCTCAAACCCCAAACCTGGTATAATAGTTACTCGGTATGAATCCTCAAAAAAATCAACTGAAAAAAAGTTTAATTTAGACCCCGGCGGGTCTTTTTTATAAAATATGTTTTTGACCAATCCAGTTCACGCGCTTGAAGGTGAAGTTGAGCGTCTCTCGGCTTCCATTGCCGAAGAAAAAAGACAGCTTGATGAGATTATTACGGTTTTTCAAAATTCCGAGGTTTACTCGGTGGCTGATCACGGTGGTTCGATCGACTCTTATAAATATTTTATTTATCCGTTCAAAGGTCTGACACTCGTCAATCAAAAACTTTATGCCGGAGCTGGGAAGTATCTGGCGCGTTTGGTGCCGGCTGAGACGGAAGTTATTTTGACGATTGAGTCGGATGGTATTGGTCTCGCGTCTTTTGTCGGCGCCGAGCTCGGGTTGCCAGTCATTATTTGTAAGTCGTTTCATTATAACGTTCCTTCGATCGAGTTTGTCCAGAAAACCGGCTACTACGAACGGCCGATGTATTTGCCGAAAATTATCGAGGGCAAAAAAGTTGCCATTGTCGATTGTTTGGTTTCGACCGGCGGAACTGTTCAGGCGATGATTGAGACAATTAAACAATTACCTGAGACGAAAATTACCGGCGTCTATTGTTTGAATAATAAAAGTAATTATGGCGAGCAACAGAATGAGATTGCGGGTTATGATTATGGTTATCTTTTTGATACACGCGTGCTGGAAGAAAATAAAATTGCCGCCGAATTTTCTAAAAAACTTCGCACGGTTTTTTGGCAGAATATCGATTCCTTGTTTTTTAATCTGGCCAAAGAATATTCGCAACTCTCAAATTTTTCCAAACGCGGTTATCAAGTCGGCGCTTTAATTGTCGCCGCTGATACTTTCGAGATCGTGGCTTGGGGTTATCGCCGAGGCAATATTCATGCTGAGCAAGACGCCATCTCGATGTTGAAAAATAATTGTCTCGATTGGGAGAAACGCGACTTCACTCTCTATACGACAATGGAACCCTGCGCTTATCGAAACGGCAGCGGTTACACCTGCTGCGCCGATTTAATAAACCAAGTCCCGCAAATCCGCTGGGTCATCGTCGGCGAAATCGATTCCACCGACAACCAAATAAACGGGGCTGGTCTCGAACGCTTGAAAGAATGCAAACACATTCGCATGGTTCAGAATAACGAAGTGATAAGATCGATAAATTCAGTGCCACATTTTTCAGCTCGTGGCGGAATTTGATAAAAAAAGAAGTCGCCGTATTTTCTACGAACGACTCAAGGAAGCACAAGGTGCTGATTTTCTTCTAGTTGGCTGGGTTGGCCACAACGCAGGTCCAGAGCCCGGCATTGTTGGCTTCTTCGATCTTGGAGTTTTCCTCGCCATCCCATACAACTCGGCTCTTCGGGGTATTACATGCCTGGACATGCCCAGTCCAGGCATGTTCTTCCACAGAGACGACCCCGTTCTCGATCCGAACCTTGAGGATTTCGCTGTCCGTGTTGGTCACGAGAACCTTGGAGATTCTCGTGGACGGATCAAGGGCGCGAACGCCTATGTATCCAGGGAAAGCCACGAAGATGGCCGGGACGGTTGGATTGAAGAAATCCGGTTCTTCCTTCTCGCCGCAGCCGAATCCGAGCAGAAGTAGACAGCAGAGTATAAGACTTTTCATTTCTAGTCTCCTTGACGGTGAAAGAATGACACTACCAGTAACGGATCAGAATATAGCAAAAAGGTTTTTTTGTCAATAGACCTGTTGCCATATACCCTATTTTGATATAATTGTGGGGTATGAACATCCAAAAACTTTCCAAAGATCCGCGAGCCATGAAAGCTTTAACCGGATT
>JAGVPA010000009.1 GCA_020052445.1 bacterium | reverse complement strand
CTGACAAATCTTTCAAGGGTGGAAGGATGAACTCGGAAATATCTGTGCAAAATAAAAAATACGACTCCCGAGAGTCGTGTTTTTTATTTTGCTATGTTCCGCAACCGAGCGAAATCTTCAGTCAGGTCTATAACGATTTCGTTCTGGCCTGGTTAAAGGCCATTGGTCTATTTCTAATTTGTGCCCAGCTTGGTGATAGCGAAGCTCAAATCCTGATCCTTGATGACCAAATAATCGCCTTTGGCATCATAGCCAACCATCCCGAGGACCCCAGCTTCTTCTCGCCAATTCAGTCAAACGATCTTCAAGACGTGGTCATCGTCCTGGCTGCCGCAGCCTTCGAGGCGTTCAACGTGAACAATAGCGGGGGAGACTGGCGCCGAGTCCGAGAGAGTCGCACCAGATCACTGCTCGCGGTCGGACTATTCTCACGAGAAGTTCATGACATGGCGATAATCCTCCGGTCGGAGATGGAACGGCTGGGTAGAGGTCATCCAGCCTACCAGTTCATCGCAACCGTTGCTGGTGCTCCGTACCAGTCCTGATCCAACCGGTCATTTCCCTGCTCCAGCGCCCTCGCCCACTCAAGGCCCGGGTGTTTTTTTATTCAAAACTTTATTGAAGAAATAAAATCTTTCATCTCTTGCCAGACCGCCTGGTTGTTCTTACCCCATTCACCAGAAGCGACATGGAAAATATTTATTTCGCCTTCGTCGCAGACGGCAGTTATGTCGGCGGCGTGAATGGTGGTGCCTTTGGCAGTTCTGGTATTAAAATAAGTTAAAAAACTTTTAATTTTTTGCCAAGCCAACCTTTCAACTTTTAAACCATTTTTATACACAACTTCTTGACCAACCGAAATTTCCAAGCGAATAAAACTCTGAAAAATTAAAAAGACAAATAAAAGAAAGAGTGGAAACAAAGCGATAGTGCCAAAGGAATCACTACCATAAATTATCGAGCAAATAAAAGCGACAAACAAAACCAGAGTAAACAGCACCGTACCAACACTCGGCCGACCGACAACCGCCAAAGATTGGCCGGATAAATTTTTAATGATTTTTAGTTTCATAGCCAGGTATAAAAAATAATAACGACGGCCAAAACAATTCGATAAATTGCAAACCATTTATAACTTACGCCTTTCATAATCTGCAACAAAAATTTGATAGCCAAAAAACCGGAGATAAAAGCGGCGATGAAAGCTACGACTAATGACGACCAATCAAAATCTCCTTTGTCTAAAATAATTTTCAGTAAAGCAAAGCTACCAGCCGCGGCAATGGAAGGAATGCCTAGGAGGAAAGAAAAACGAGCGGCCGCTTCGCGCGACAGACCGCCGAATAATCCAGTACTAATAGTGATACCGGAACGCGAGGTGCCGGGAATCAAAGCGATAATTTGTGATAAACCAATCATTAGCGACTTTTTAAAACCAATTTTATTTATCTCGGTCTCGGGAATTTTTTTCATCTTGCTATCGGCAATCCACAAAACGATACCCCAAAAAATCAACGAGCAAGCCACAGCTAGCGGTGAACGAAAAGTTTCCTCGAGCCAATCACCAAAAAAGAAACCGACAAATAAAACCGGAATTGTGGCGGCGATTATAAACCAACCGAGCCGACCATCGGAATTTTTCTTAAAAACTCCAAGAACGATTTTTTTTACATCAGTCCAGAGGGCGACAATAACAGCGGCCAGAGTGGCTAAATGAATAACCGCATCAAAAGCCACGTCGTTGGCCGTATCACCAAAAAAATTGGCGGCTAGAATTAGGTGACCAGAGCTTGAAACTGGCAAGAATTCGGTTAGACCTTGGATTAGACCGAGAATTATTGATTGAAACATATTTTTGATTACGGATTTTTACGGATATACGGATTTTAAATTGAAAACAATCTTCCGTCCAATATCTGTATATCCGTAAAAATCCATAATCACCCTCATGATACTTCCTCGAAATATTTATAAAAACAAGCCAAGCAATACATTGTCCGCTCGGGAAAAGTTTTGTTGATTGAGATAATCATTTCTTTTTTACATTTGTCACAAGTTCGACTGACAAAAACGGCACTGTTTGCCTCCTGAATCATTTCGGACATGCGACGAATGAAGTGTTTACTTGGCGGAGCGATTCTTAATTGTTTATACAAAGCAATCTCGGGTTTTAAAAAAGTAAAATAACGTCCAAGCACCTCGTCGCGAATTGGCACACCACACCAACCATCATCGATCTCGTCGATACCATCAGGAATCTCGGAACTCGAGCGAGCTTTGGAAATGTCCACTCGCCCTTCACCAATCGCGTCAGCCGAGACCGGATCGTAGATACTCGCCCCGAGTTGTTGGGCTTCGGTTTCTGTTGAGAGCCAGTACATCGCCGAAGCGGACTGAAGAAAATAAACCGGCGAGAAACTCAAGGGAAAAAATTCACCGTATTCGCCACGTTCGAGCATGGCGGTTTTGAGTTCATCGACTCGAGACCAGTATTCTGCCTCGGAGTAAGGTTGGTTAAAAATGTGAAACTTTTTGTGATTCAAACCAACACAACCAAAACAATTTTCACATTCTTTACATTCAAAACAATATTCCAAATTCTGACAGCGAATAACTGAGTAAGAAAAGAGACAGTTAGAACTTTTTTCGGCAAAAACACACTGATAACACCCAGCTGCATCGCTGGCGCTAATTAAAAACGCACTATCGCGAACTTCTTGAGCAGTAAAAGCCACATAATAAAGACCAATCGGTTTTTCAACACAAGCAAAACAAAATCGACAATCACGAGCCCCAACCAAATATTCACCTTCACAACCCTCGGTGTTGAAGTTCATGTTTTGCGGCCACACAGTATTTTGGGTAAGCATTTCATGAAATTTCTTTTTCCATTCGTCGACGATCGAACGACGACCCAAATCAATCGCCGCTCGACGTTTATTGTATTCTTCTTCGGTTAATTGTTCATTGAAAAAAATATTCTTTTTGTGTTTTCGAATCGATACACCGAAACAGTCCGAACATTCGGAAGCAATAAAGGCAAAAGCTGAATTTGACAGAGCCCGTAAGTCAGAAGCGTATTGTGAACGATGAACATTAAAAGCGTCGTTGATGTGATAACTATCAACCGCTTGCAAAACATTATGAATCTCGGCCGAGCGTTCGCCCAGGGCTGAAAATAATGTAAAAAAACACTCACGATTCCGACCACCATCGGCCACAAAATAACTATCAATGTCACCTTTGGAACCAAGAGCCATTGAATGCTCCGGGTCGACGGTGTTATTAGCAGCCTTGAGCGGAACTTTAATTTGCAATTCTCGAAATTGCTCAAAAAAAGATTTCTGCGATGTGTATTCCCTGCCCTCGCTCGAAAAATCTTTGGTCAACCATTCTTGATCAGGCAAAACTTTTAAGCCGCTCGAAGGATGAACATACGACAAAACCGGTTTATCCGTCGCCGGATGTTTTTGCCACCACCATTGAAAACCGTTCATGAAACCGGAAAGGATGCGCATTCTGGCAAGCGGTGAGCGGGTGGCTGGCGGGACATTGAATTTTTTATACCAGCTGAGTTCCTCGTCGGTTATGAGCCACTTTTCGCCGGTGAGGGCGCAAATTTGCTCGCTTAGGACGAGCGAGTCGAGGATTTTCTTAACTTTTTCATCGTAATTTGGGGTTTTAGACATAAACGGAATTCAACCGTGAATAGTGACCGGTCGGTCACTATTCACGGCAGACGGTTTTAATTATTTTCTTCGAGATATTTCAAATAACAGTCGCGACAATAGACCTTGCGATTTTTATAAGTCAAATTTTGAGCAACAAAAATTTCTTTTTGACACTGATTACATTTCTGATTTTCAAACTTTCCAACGTTCGCTTCCAAAGACAAACTTTGCATACGAGCGATAAAATGTCTTCGAGGCGGACCAAGACGATTTTTTTTATAAAAATCAATCTCCGGTTTAATGAAAGCAAATCGCCGTTTCCATTTTGCGTCCCAAAGTGGAACGCCAACCCATTTAGTTTCATCTAAATCATCAATACTGTCAGGAATCTCGCTAACATTTTTCATTTTAGACGTATCGGACAATTCTTCGCCAACCGCACCATTTGATTCCGGTTCAAAATCAAGCGCACCAAGTTTTTCGGCACCAAAAATTTTAGGCGCTCCAAGATATAAAACCGCTCCGGAATCAGGAAAATAACTGGTGGCCATACTAAGCGGGAAAAACTCACCATATTCATCACGTTTCAACATTGCCAATTTTAATTCATCGATTTTCTGCCAATAATCGTCTTCGGAATAAGCTTTGTTTAAAACATGAAAACTTTTTCTATTCAAACCAACACAACCGAAACAATTCTCGCAATTATAACAATCGAGACAGTATTCAAGATTTTGAGAAGTACCACAATGATAAGAAAACTTTATATTAATTGAATTAACAATATTTGTATTATAAAAACAATTATTAGAATCGACTAGACCCGAACAAAAAGCCGAGTCAAAACAATCGCCATTGCCATAATTAACCCAAAACAAATCGTGGGCACCTTTTGTATCGCTAAAACCAAATCTAATGTTACGAACCTTATCTAAAAATTCACCGTTAGAATTATCTGTCTGCTCATTAAAATTTTCCGGCCAAACCGCTTGATTGTTCACAAGTTCAAAAAACTTCTGATAATATTCATCTATTATTGAACGCCGGCTAAAATTAATTTCCGCAACCCGCTTTTCATATTCTTCCTTGCTTAATTGTTCATTAAAAAATACATATTTTGCGTTACGTTTATTAGTCGCTCCAAAACAAAACTGACAATTACGACAATCAAACAAAAAAGTACTGTCTAAACAGTCAAAACTTGTTCTAACAAATTTACAATTATAAATTCGTTGTGAGTAGCCAATATTAAAAGAATTTTTAATTGAAGAACAAATATTTGTTTCGGCTGAATCCTCAACGTCAAAAGACCAAATATTAAAAATTGAATCTTTGGACAAACAACCCATGTTAAAATAACTATTAACATCACCGAAGGAAAATCTAGCAATACTGTTTTCTGGTTCCTTCTCGTTTTGTTCAGCCCGAATCGGCACCGCTAGTTGCAATTCTCGTAATTGCGAAAAAAACGATCTATCCAAAAAAATATCTCTACCTTTTTCACTAAAATCTTTAGCAAACCACTCTTTATCCGGTAAAACTTTTAAACCCGTGGCTGGATGAATAAAAGATAAAATCGGCTTGCCAGTTTCAGCATGTTTGTTCCACCACCATTGAAACGAAGTAAACCAACCAGCAGTTAACCACCAACGAATTTGTAAAGAAACTTTTGGTGGCGGTACATTGAACTTTTTATACCAACCGATCTCCTCGTCGGTCATTAGCCATTTTTCGCTGGTGAGGGTGCAGGTGCGTTCGCCAGGTTGAGTGGCGTCGAGGATTTTTTTGACGGCGAGGTCGTAGTTTGGGGTTTTAGACATATTAATTTCTATCTTCAATAAGTTTGGTATAACACTTTTTACAAAAAATCTTTCGTTGACGGTATTTAACGTTAACTGTGGTCAGAATTTCTTGATGGCATTCAAAACATTCGCGTTTTTCAAACTGGGCTAATTGCATTGTTCTAAAATATTCGAACGTTCTGAAAATAAAGTGTCGATTTGGTGGCGCTATACGATTCTTTCGATAATGAGCAAGCTCGGGCTTAAAATAAGAAAAATAACGACCAAGTTCTTTGTCCTCAATAGAAAAATTACACCAACTATCATCGTAATCATCTATTGAATCAGGCAAAACATCGGCACTAATTTTTTCTCGTTCTTTTGACAACTCAAAACCACAAGCCCCTTCAGAACAAGCTGGAAAAAGCTTGCCGCCGAATTTAATTACGTCAGATAAAGAATGATCCGTATAGCCAACTAGACCGCCGTATTCTGGACATCCGGTGGCCATAACAAATGGAAAAAACTTTCCATACTCACCACGAGACAACATATTTGTTTTTATCTCATCCAACTTTTGCCAATAATCCCCCTCACTGTATTGCTGATTAAAAATGCAAAAAGATTTATATTGTAAACCCACACAACCAAAACAATTTTGACAATTATAGCAACTGGCCGAGTACTCACAACCATCGCACCCCATGCAGCGCCAAACAAATTTACAATCATGACCCTTCGAAGGAGTTAAAGAAAAATAGCAATCAGACGAACCTGACAACCCCCAACACAAAGCACAATTTTCACTTATGCCTGGGCCATAGCCGCACCAATAGTTACCGCACCCCGGACTTAAAAGGGAAAAACAATTTTTGCAATCGACACAATCGTGTAAATAATCACCACTGGAATTTTGCCCACCAATATTAAAATTTTCCGGCCAAAGTATATCGGACAATAACAGTTCATCAAATTTTTTCAAATATTTTTCTTGCTCGCTACGACGTCCTAAATCCACTGATGCCCGGCGTTGTTCATAATCCTTTTGATCCAATTGTTCGTTGAACCACAGGTATTTTTTATTGCGCTGGTTAGTCGCCCCAAAACAGTATTCACAATTTCGACAATCGAAAAGAAAAGCTGAATTAAGACAATCAAAGCTGTCACGAATAAACTGACAATTGTGTAGACGTTCGCTTTGAATAACATTGTGACAACTGGTTAAGGACGCACAAGCAACACAATCAGAGCAGTCCTCCACATCTTTAGCTAAGTCGCAAAAATACGAGTTTTTACTTTTTGAAGCCAAAACAAAATAACTATTTTGATCACCAAAAGAAACTAAAGCAATAGAATTTTCAGCCGGAACAGCCGTAGAGAAAGCGGTTAAGGGAATTTTTATTTGCAATTCTTTAAACTGCTCAAAAAAAGAACGATCAGATTGATAATCATGAACAATTTTTGAAAAATCTCTGGCAAACCAATCTTTATCAGGCAAAACCCTAAGACCGCTAGCCGGATGAATATAAGTCAAAATAGGTTCGCCAGTATCAAAATGTTTATTCCACCACCATTGATAGCCGGTAGAAAAATGAGCCAAATACAACCAGCTGGCTGATGGTGAATGTCCTGGTGGTGGCACGTTAAATTTCTTATACCAACCAATTTCCTCTTCGGTCATCAACCACTTCTCGCCAGTGAGAGAGCAGGTGTATTCGCCAGGTTGAGTGGCGTCGAGGATTTTTTTGACGGCGAGGTCGTAGTTTGGGGTTTTAGACATAAAATAATAGGTGAGAAGAACCGATTAGTGACCGGTCGGCCACTATTCGGTTCCAACGGTTCAATTTTTTTCTTCAAGATATTTCAAATAACAAGTCTGACAATAAATTCGACGATCGGGGAAAGCTTGGTTGTTATACGTTACGGTTTCCTGACCACACGAGGTGCAGATTCGTTTTTCAGCGATTGGCCCATAAGAAAAATCCAACAACCTCACCAAACGTGTGGCGTAATGCTCCGTCGGAAAAGGTAATTTTTTATTTTTATAAACTTCGTACTCGGCTTTAAGAACGCTATAATGCCGCCCAGCAACTTTATCATAAATTGGTACGCCAACAAATAATTCACAGTCTTCAAGTTTTTCGGGGATATCACCAGCTTCTTTTGCCTTACCCGAATCAATTTGCGGAGCAAAAACTTGACCTCGCACCGGATCAAGATTAAGTGCACCAAATTGTTCAAGCTGTTCCTTAGTATAATGAATATAAAGTTCACCAACCGAGTTTTGAAAACCAGCAATACTAGCTTTGGCTGGCCAAAAATTTCCATATTCACCCTGAGCCAGCATGTCACACTTAATTTGATCGACTAATAACCAATATTCAACCTCGGTATATTGTTTATTAAGAATACAAAACTTTTTATTTCTCAAACCAACACAACCAAAACAATATTCACAATTTTCACATTCAATACAATATTCAAGATTAGTCCCATAAGTACAGGCTGAGGAAAATTTTAAACCCTGACAATAAGTTCCACCAGTAACTAAATACAAATTTCCGGAATAGGCGGAGCCAGAAGAGTAACAGCTGTTCTCAAGGTTTACACCAATCCGACAACGGTAACAACTGGTTGAAGCGTGTTCAAAAAAACACTCATCACAGCGTACACAATTATATAAACGCTCGCCAGAAGATTCGATATTGCCAAAACCATGAGCGGCTGGCCAAACAGCTTCACAATTAGCTAAGTCTAAAAACTTTTGCCAATTTTCAGCAATCTGAAAACGATTAGATAAATCCACTTCGGCTCGACGTTTTTTATATTCTTCTTCGGTCAATTGTTCATTAAACCAGAGAAACTTTTTATGACGACGATTCACGGCACCAAAACAGTTCTCGCACTCTTGGCAATCAAACAAAAAAGCACTCTGAAAACACGACCGAGATTCAAAAACAAAAGCAGAATCAGAAATATTTTGTGAACCACCAACTCGAAAAGATCGGCTAACTTTTTCACAGTTATTTAAATCGATTGAATCGTCGCAAAAAATTGCCGTCAAAGTGTAAAAACAATTTATGACAGCCGAACAACAGGCAAAAAAACTATTTCTGGTTTTAAGACAGCCGACTACCACCGACGATTCGTCAACATCGACATTTCGCGTTGCATTAAAAGGTACCGAGGTTTGTAATGACCAAATTTGTCCTAAAACTGATTTTTGTGAATCATATCCAAAACCGTATTTAGTGTTATCGGTTTCTAAAGCTTCTTTTGGGGTTATTACTTTTAACGGTGAATCTGGATGAATGGCCGATAAAATTGGCCGACCGGTAAAAGCGTGAGGTTTCCAAAAAAGCACCAATCCGTTAGAAAAACCATTTAAAAACATCATCCGAGTTTGTGGCTCAATCGGACACGGCAGAACCTGAAAACGACGACAAATTTCGATTTCCTTTTCATCAAGAACCCAATCTTTTTTGGTGATTGGGCAATTTATTGTTTGACCAGGCTGGAGTGAATCGAGAATGGTTTTGATTTTTGCGTCGTAATTTGGAGTACGAGACATATTAAGGGGAATCGAATTACTAATCTGTACGAATATACTAATTTGAATTTGTGTCACGTGGCGAGATCCCTCTTTGGCTCGGGATGACAGACGATACCACTCCAAATTCGTATATTAGCAAAAAATTCATAATTCGATTCCTCAATTATTTTCTTCAAGATATTTTAAATAACACTCTCTACAGTATACCGCGCGTTCGGGAAAAACGTAATTTTTGTACGTTTGCAGTTGTTTGCCACATTTTTTACAAGCAGTGACGATTGAAATCGGTGAATTTGAATGACGAACCAGGTCGGTTAATCGAGAAACAAAATGTCGGCGAGGAAACGGCCAGTTATTTTCTTTGTACATTTTAAACTCAGCTATAGTGATACTAAAATTTCTTTCTAAAACCGCATCAAAAATTGGTTTGCCGACCAAACCCATCGATTCTAACTTCTCCAACGTCTTGGGCAAATCATTGGAGTTAAAAATCTGTTCAGACTGAGCTGGAGCCAAAAGTTGGCCTCGTTTGGCGTCGAATTTTAAGGCGCCATATTTATCGAGCTCGTTTTCGGAATAACCAAAATAAATTTCTCCAGTCGAAAACTGAAAACCAGAAGGAGAAAATTTAGCGGGGAAAAATTCGCCGTAACTTCCCTCTTCAAGCATTCGACACTTTAATTGATCAACAAGAGCCCAATATTCCGCTTCAGAATATTGTTTATTGAACACACAGAATTTTGAACGCTTCAGACCAACACAACCAAAACAATATTCTGAGTCGACACAAAAAACACAGTATTCAGAAGCCGACGTTTTGGCACAACCTAAACAAAACTTATTATTATTTCCGTGTGACCCGCCCGTACTAGAATAGACCGAAGTTTCCCAACCGTGTCCCGAACAAAACATGCACTGGGTATTTTCAATACCGAAGCGTGAATAATAACAATCGGTTGACTTGCCTTGCCAATAACAATTTTTGCAACGAACACTGTCGTTCATGCGTTCACCCGGCGATTCTATATTCCCCAGACTAAACGTTTCCGGCCAAACACCTTTTTCTTGCCAAAAAGTATAAAAAACTTCCCGCCACTTTTTTAATTGAGTTTCATCTGACAAATCTACTTCAGCTCGTCTTTTTTTCCACTCCAGTTCATTCAGCTGTTCACCGAACCAAAGATATTTTTTATGACGTTGATTCACAGCCCCGAAACACGATTCACAATCATGACAATCAAAAAGAAAAGTACTATCATGGCAGGAATTACATTCAAATAAAAAAGCACTATCGGCAATCTGCTGGCAACCACTTAAATAATAAGAGCGAACTGCCCCTGTCGTATTCACAACATCAATACAGTCTTCACAATTAACTATGGCGTAACCATAAAAACAGTGTCTGGATAAATTCGCGTTTACCAAATAACAATCGACCGCTTTAAACGAGCCTACTACCACCGAACCTTTGGTGTCTCCATCGTTACGCGTGGCGTTGATAGGCACGGCGGTCATCATTCCCCACAGCTGTTCCATGATTGATTTATCGTTTGTCGGAACGCGGGCAAAACTATCCATGTTTGTCACAAACCAATCTACGTCGTTCATGATGTTAATCGGCGAATCGGGGTAAACGGCCGAAATGACCAGATGGCCATTCACGTCTTTTTTCCAAAAAATTGCCAAACCGGTATTAAAACCGTTCAGCAAATTTATGCGAACTTCCGGACAGATCTTTGACGGCGGAACATTGAATTTTTTATACCAACCAATTTCCTCGTCGGTCATTAGCCATTTTTCGCCGGTGAGAGTACAAATTCGCTCGCTTGGAACGAGCGAGTCGAGAATTTTTTTTACTTTTTCATCGTAATTTGGAGTATGCGCCATATTGAAACCTTGCGGTGTAAAGTGACCGACCGGACACTTTACACCGCAAGTGGTTTAATTATTTTCCAAGTTTTATAATCAAAATTAATGCAAAACTGTCAATAAACCGTGAATTTAGATGATAAAAGTGGTTTAATTCACGGAAAATTTTCGTTTTTCAGTTATTTTGTTCAAGAAATTGATTATAACACGCCAGACAAAAAACTCTCCGTTCGGAAAAAGTGGCGTTTTTGTAAGTAGTAATCTTTTTTTGACAATTTTGACACTCAGTCAATTCTGGAACAGAAAAATTCGACATTCTTATCAAATTTGAAAGTCTGGTTAAAAAATGTTGGTGCGGCAAAGGTAAATGGAGGCGACGATATAATGCCAGTTCATCAGAAGTAATACTGTATTTTCGACCGATTTTAGAATCCAAAATTGGTCGACCGACATATTCATCAACCTTGGAATCAAGCGAGGAATCCGGTAACACCTCTGGAAAAATTACGTCAGAAACTTTTGTTTCATCGGTAACCACAACCGCACCGCTATTTGGATCAAGCATCGGCACGTTCATTTTTTGCAATTCGTCCGCACTGTAACCAAAGAAGGCATCACCCATGGAAAATTGAAAACCGACAGCTGAAAAAATGGCTGGGAAAAACTCACCGTATTCCCCACGTTCCAGCATGGCACATTTTATTTCATCAACTTTCTGCCAATATTCTTCTTCGGTATATGACACGTTGAAAATATGAAAACTTTTTCTTTGCAAACCAAAACAACCAAAACAATTTTCACAATTCATACAATCCATACAATATTCCATCTTCCGACTGCGCCAAACTCGAAAACAAAACTTGATATCACTCGACTCGTTAGTATCACAAGAATAAAAAGTATCACTACCCCAACTTATTCGCGTGGAAAAAGCTGAATTATGAAACTCAAAAGAAATCGAAGAAAAAAAGCCATCGGTACTTTTTGAACTATTATACTCGTGTTGACAACACACACAATTTTCTAAATACTCGCCGCTGGAATCGATATCACCGGTGTTGAAATTTTCTGGCCAGACGGCCACTTTCAATAATTCCCAAAATTTATTTTTTGATTTTCAAACTGGCTCGATGAAGCTAAATCAATTTGAGAAATTCTTTCCTGGTATTCTTCTTTGGTTAATTGTTCATTAAAAAATATAAACTGTTTATTTCGCTTATTGGTCGCCCCAAAACAATCACGACAGTTTCGGCAATCAAACAAAAAAGCACAGTGATCACAACCCCGACTTTCCAAAGAAAAAATACAATTATTGGAATTAAAAACTCGACTAAGAAAAGCAGAATTAAAACAGCCGACGGAATTCAAAACCTCAGTACTTTCTTCGCAATCAAAACTAAAAGCCGAGTTAAAACAATGCTTCATTGAACCGCTGCAAAACATCAGATAGGCATCCTGACACAAAAGAACATGGAAACCCAGGGTGTTGATATTACTGCCGTCGTCACGTCGTGCCGCGACCGGAATGGTATAGGCCAGGGTTTTAAATTGTTCAAAAAAACTTTGTTCACTTTGCAAAACTGGTTCGGTTCGAGAAAAATCTCGATCTAACCATTCCTTATCTGGCAAAACCTTAAAAGGACTGTCTTGATGAACGCAGCTCAATATTTTTTGACCAGTTTCGGCCTGCGGTTTATACCAAGCGGCCAAGCCGACTGGAAAACCGAATAAAAATCGCCGTCTGGTCTCGGGGGCTAATTTTGAGGGCGGAACGTTGAATTTCCGATACCAACCAATCTCTTCGTCGGTCATCAGCCACTTTTCGCCGGTGAGAGCGCAAATTCGCTCGCTTGGGACGAGTGAATCGAGAATCTTCTTTACTTTTTCTTCGTAATTTGGGGTTTTAGACATAAACGGAACCCAACCGTGAATAGTGGCCGGTCGGTCACTATTCACGGTTGATAGTTTTAATTGTTTTCTTCGATATAGGCATTATAACAAGAACGGCAAAAAATCTTTCGATCTGGAAAAGCATAATTTTTTGCCACTCTAATTTCTTTTTTGCAACTCTGACAAACCATGCCGACAAACTCCGGTTTATTCAATTGTCGATAAATCTCCATAATTCTGCCCCGCGGATGATGGCGCGGCAAAGCGACTTTTAATTTTTGGTAAAGCTCGAGCTCTGGTTTTAAATAAACAAAACGCCGACCGATAACTGGATCAAAATAAAATTGTCCAAGCACTTTATCAAAATCATTTATCTCAAGTCGATCGGGAATAGACTCAACTGGTCTAATTAGTTCCGGAGAAATTTCCGGACCTTCGGCACCCTGACTTGTTAAATCAAAATTACGACCACCGAGTTTTAAAGCGGTAGCTTCATCGATTTCAAAAAGGTCGAGTAAAGAAGTCCAATGCTGGGTAGAAAATCGCAAACCTGGAATATCACCGTAATTCCCTTCTTCGAGTAACCGACATTTTAAATCGTCAAGAATTTTCCAATAATCATCCTCGGAATATTGTTTATTCAAAAGACAAAACTTTTTTCTCTTTAAACCAACACAACCGAAACAATTTTCGCAATCAAAACAACGAGTACAATACTCAACGTTCTGACAACCGGTAACAATATTCAGATTAAAAAAAGCCCGATGACAATTAGTCACGCCAACCGAATAATAACAATCGGTGGCCGCGGTCGCTCCGCCACAATAAGCGCAATCAGATGAAGGAGCGCCGAGGCACCAAGTAACATGATCGATGTTTCGTGAACCACCGCGAACATGATAGCACTCACAAGCATCCGTGGTATTTTCAAGATATTCACCGGTGGAATTTTCTGTGTGTAAATTATTATTTTCTGGCCAAATAGCTTTTTCTTTTATAAACCGACGAAACTGTTCTTTGTACTTCTCCTGTTCAATATAAGATGACAAATCAACCTTGCTTAAACGACGATTAAATTCCTCTTCTGAAAGTTGTTCGTTAAACCAAAGGTATTTTTTATGTCGTTGATTAACGGCACCAAAACATTTTTCACAATCGCGACAGTCAAATAAAAAATAACTATTTTGGCAATTATGACTATCACGAACAAATTGACAACGGAAAAGACCGGAAGAATTAAGAACATTATAAGATTCTTTTACTCCGGTACCCATAACAATCTCCGAAGAATCCTCACAGTCAAAAGCGTTCGAAGAATAAAAACAACCCTTAGACCGACTAGCCATGACAAAATAACTGTCTTGATCACTAAAAGAAATAAAAGCTATTGAGTTTTCCGGTTGAACGATATTGTCATGGGCCGGTAAAGGTACGCTCAAATGGAGATCGAAAAGCTGGTCGAAAAATTTTTTATTTTCATCAAGCGGCACACCTTTTTCCAAAAAATCTCGTTCGTGCCATTCCTTATCTTCTAATACTCGGAACCCGCTGGCCGGCGGAATTGTCGCCAACATTAGACGACCAGTATCGGCGTGTTTGTTATAAAAAATGTTGTACATTATAAAATAACCATGCATGATTCGCATTCTGTTCAATGGCGAATATTTCGACGGCGGAACGCTGAATTTCCGATACCAACCAATCTCTTCGTCGGTCATCAGCCACTTTTCGCCGGTGAGAGCGCAAATTCGCTCGCTTGGGACGAGTGAATCGAGGATTTTATTAACTTTCCCATCGTAATTCGGAGTTTTAGACATAAAATAATGGATGACAGGAACCGAAAAGTGACCGGTCGGCCACTATTCGGTTCCAACGGTTCAGTTGTTTTCTTCAAGATATTTGAGGTAACAAGCATGACAGTAGATTTTACGATCCGGATAAGCCTGATTTTTTGCAGTCAAAATTTTCTTTTGACACTTTTGACATTCTGTCTCAAAAAATACAGGCATATTCATCTCGCGATAAAGATCAGAGATACGTCGTGTTGGATGTTTTCTGGGCGGAGCAATTTTTAAGTGATTATAAATTTCCAGCTCCGGTAAAAGATAGGAAAATCGCCGTTTCATTTTTTCGTCCCACCAAACTGTTCCAGCGACTTTTTCTTTATCTCTAATACAGTCTGGGATTTCTAACACTGAACGAATAAGCGATGGATCAAGGACTGCTCCTTCAGCTCCATCATCCGAGGGTTTAATGTCTTTGGCACCAAAAAGGAGACATTCGGTGTCAGAAGCGCCATAAGCCACACCCAAACCAGAGGTTTGACAAACTTGAGTGGAAAAACTGGCCGGCGGCATTTCGCCGTACTCGCCGCGCGCCAGCATAGAACATTTTAATTCATCCAAAACTTTCCAATATTCATCCTCGCTGTATTGTTTATTTAAAATGCAAAACTTTTTTCTTTGTAAACCAACGCACCCAAAACAATTTTCGCAATTATAACAACTTTCGCAGTATTCACAATTAATACACGAAGAATTAACAGAAAGAGAAAAATTAATATTCGCCGCGTTGCTGGGGCCGATGCTGTAATAACAGTTTGCAGAAGCCATTATTCCTACACCAATATAAACATCGTGCGAAGGTGGATCGGTTAAACCATAAGTGACATGGTCCAAATTACGACAACCGGACGTGGCAATATAATAACAATCTCTTGAATCAATGGTTCTGTTAAGGTATTCACCGGTGGAATTTTCTTCACCAACATTAAAATTTTCTGGCCAAACAGCAGTCGCGACTAATTCATGGAATTGTTTTTCCAACCGATCTCTGGTCTCAAAGGAAAAGAGGTCAATTTCATTAAAACGTTTTTCCCAATCATTTTTTGTTAGTTGCTCTCCAAACCACAAATATTTCTTATGACGTTGATTAGTCGACCCAAAACAAAATTCACAGTTGCGACAATCAAAAATAAAATAACAATTTAAACAATCATAACTTTCACGAACAAAAGCCGAATTATAAATCCGATCGGAGTGTAAGACATTACACGACTTTTTGAGCGAAGTAACCATGGCGCTCTCAGTTGAATCCTCGGCACGATAAACATTGGTGCAGGAGGTACAGCGAGTGGAATTGCTGGCCAGGACAAAAAAACTATCCTGATCTCCAAAAGACAAAAAGGCAATGGAATTTTTTGGCGGAACAAAATTAACTCCAGCCGCCCGCGGGACAAGTCGACTGATGTTATAAAGTTGTTCAAAGAAAGGAAGGTTTGTTTCGACAGACAAATTAATCTCTGAAAAATCCCTCGCAAACCACTCACAGTCTGGTAAAACTCGAATACCGGTTGAAGGATGAATATTGGAAACAATCGACTTTCCTGTTTCAGCGTGCCGGTTATACCAAATATCAAAAACCGTAAAATAACTGTAAAGTGTTTTCATCCGAGCGAGTGGACTCAATTTCGACGGCGGCACATTAAACTTCCGATACCAACCAATTTCCGTCTCGTCCATCAGCCACTTTTCGCCAGTGAGTGTGCAAACCCGCTCGCCGGATTGAAGCGAGTCAAGAATCTTCTTTATTTTTTCGTCGTAATTTGGAGTTTTAATCATAAACGGAACCCAACCGTGAATAGTGACCGACCGGTCACTATTCACGGTTGATAGTTTTAAACATTTTCTTACTTTTCTTCCTTGGCAAAAAATTTTCCTTTGAAACCACTGGTCGCTTCAATTCTTTTTCCAGTTCTTTTCTAGCCACCCCAGCAACTTTTCCGCCACGGTTGGCATCTTGTTTTAGTTTCGGTACACCAGCTGATTTCTCCAAACGATGAATTTCGGTCGTCGAGCGCTCACCAAGCATGGAAAAAATTAACTCAAAATCATCCATGTGATCACGAAGATTTTCTCGTTTAAGACCTTTGAGTTTTTTATATTCTTTTGGAGTTACGCCAAAAGTTGCTTTGGAAATCTCCGCGGTCAAAATTTCGTAATCTTTTTGTTCTCGAACCCCACGTTTTTTCCACTCATCAGTCAGTTCCTCACGAATGGCAATTCCCCGCATTCTTTTTTCAATCCAATTTTCCGAATAACCCTTGAGTTTATAAAGCATTCTGGTTCGTTTGGTGGCCAGTTCGGGATTTTCTATCTCTTGAACTCTCTCATAACCGACTTTAGCCAACCAACGTTTAAAAGGCTCGGCTTTTGGCGAGGGAATGGATTGGATGATACGAAAAATTCCTTCAGTATTCCAGCAATACATTTTTTGTTTACCACCGGCGGTTTCTATTTCAATCATAAGGGGTGGTACAAATTGTACCCCTCCTTTATCAACCAACTTAGATAGTTCCAAATCTCGTTGTTTCATTCGTTTAAAATACTGAGCCGGATCAACCGAATCAGTCAACACCTCAATAACATCATTAATTACAAACCACCATTCGTTTTGATAAAGAGTTTTTCGAACTTTTTTACCTTTAAATAAAGTTATTTTTGTATTTTCCATATAAAAATTACAAATAAGGAGCGATTTCCTCGCTCCTTATTATTTTACACGACTATTTCACTCTCCTCCACCCTGGCTGCCGGCGCATTAATCTCTACATCCCCACGTTCCAGTTCGGCTGTTACCTCGGTTCGAGTTTTGGCATAAGCACCTCGTGACTCTTCGATTATCTGATTTGAGAATGATTCGTGCCTCGGTGGCGTGACTTCTAAAACATCGGCCGAAAAAGGATCGAAACGTTTACCGTCAATGGTCATCTTCACATAAATCTCGCGAGCGCCGAGATTAATAATATCTTGCATATCAAAAACCGGCGCGAGTTCGTCTTTCAAAATCTTGGCATCATCGGCGCCAATTTGAAAAGTGACGATTGAAGCGACGTTGCCGAATAGTGAAGCTTTGAGACTTGTCTCTAACTGACAAAGATTTTGGTTAGCGACAGTTACCGCGATACCAAATTTTCGCGATTCCGATAAAAGATTCTCAAAAGTTTTGGTCGCGATGTTCTGAAACTCATCAACATACAAATAAAACGGTTGACGCAAATGCTCTGGTAGATTAATGCGCTTCATCGATGATTGTTTGATTTTGGTAATCAAAGTCGCACCAAAAAATGCTGAAACATCGTCGCCGAGCAAACCTTTTGACAAGTTGACCAAAACAATTTTTCGTTCCTGCATGAAACGATAAAAATCAATCTTGTTTTCTTTTTGACCAAAAATATTTCGCATGAGCGGATCAGCCAAAAGTTGTCCGAGTTTATTCAAAAGTGGTGAGACGGCTTCGGCATCATAACGCTGCGACCATTCCGGAAACTCAATGGCCCAAAAACGGCGCACCACGCTGTCTTTCACATACTCGATGACCTTGCTGCGAAAACGACCGCTCGAAAGAAGTGACATCATGCCGTTAATGGTACCACCCGGATAATCGATCATGGCGAGCGTGGTCATGCGCAACAAGTGTTCAATGCGCGGCGTCCAATCTGAACCGAATTGTTTTTTAAAAATTTCGATGAGTTCGTTAGTCACCGGAAATCTGTCCTCTTCGACGACATTTGAAATAGGATTAAAAGAAATCGGAAATTCTCGATCACCCGGGTTAATCAAAACCACATCCTTAATTCTTTCCTCGGGAATAAAATCCAAAACCGTTTGCACCAAGTCACCATGCGGATCAATAACGCAAACACCATGACCAAAAAAAACATCAGAACGAATTAAAAGTTCCAAAAGTTTGGTTTTGCCAACTCCGCTTTTGCCAATGACATATAAATGGCGAGTGCGATCTTTCCTTTTGATACCAAAAACATAGCGCTTAATGGAGATACCTTGGCTAAAATTAGTCCGACCAAATAAAGAAATTTCTTCGGCCGGAATATTATCCTTAGTCGCCAAAGCCGCCGGCGGTTCATGCCGTCTGGCGACGATTTGGTCTTCTTGTTGAGGGTAGTCTAGTGGCATATTTTGGGGGTTACGAAACTGCGAAAGGACTACGAAACTACGAAATTGGCGATCGATCGTTTTTGAATCAACCCAACACCAATTTCGTGGTTTCGTAAAATTTCGTTGTTTCGTAACCTAATTATCACCTGTTACCACGGAAACACGTCGTCCTTTGACTTAGGTGTCATTGGCTGTGGTGCTCTTGATGGCATAGGTGAACTTGGAGAAACAGAGGAACCTCCAGGTGAAGGTCTATCGTTGCCTCTACCGCCACCGCCGCGACTTCGGCGTCTTCGGTTTGGGTTTGGAGATTCACCACTTTGATTAACTTGATTCGGTTGACCAGAATGAACATTTTGAACAGGTTGAACAACTTGACCACCTTGAGCCGACTGAACCGGCCGAACCACCGGCACCGCTTGAACAACTTGGCTATTTTGAACATTTTGAACCGGCTGAACCAAAGGCACCGCTTGAACAGGTTGAACAACTTGAACAGTTTGAACCGGTAAAACCGGCTTAAATTCCTGAGCCAAAAAATCCAAACCAATACTTGGTGGCACAGCCGGTAAAATGGCGGCTGGAGCAAGCTGAGCGACTGCCGGTTCTGGTTTATTTTCTTTTGGTTTTAGAGCCGACAGACTAACAGTTTCTGAAGTTTCTCTGGTAACAATAATACCTTCCCTAACCTGCGGGGCTGGCATTATTTTTCTTGGTTCTGGTGGACGACCGTTGGAATTATCGCGTGGAGCGGGCGGTGGAGATGATGGAGCTGGTCCGCCCTTTTTACGTTCTTCACGAACAATTTCAATACAATCTTCGCAATAAATTGGCCGAGATTTATCGAGCTCGACTGGCAAGACCATGTGTTTTTTACAACGTGTGCAATCGTATTCGAATAAAGGTTTGTTACCGAATTTTTTTACGGCCTTTCTTTGTTCCTCGGCTTTTTCAAATTGTTTTTCAACTGCCGCTGAACCTTCACCTGCCTCGGCCCCGCCACCTTCCATTTCGCTCCATTTCATAATTTCAGCCGCCACTTGATCACGCGGATGAGCATAATTAGCTCGAGAGTTTTGAACAATGAATTCGGCCGAATCGGTTTTTTGGACAATTGGCGGTAAGGTGAGAGCCGAAAAAGGTTCGGAGGCTACACCGTCAATCATGAGACGCAAATAAACTTCAAATTTTGCCAGGTTCACCAAATCCTCCGGCAAAAAACGCGGCATAAATTCTGTTTCCAAAAAAGCCGCATCTGGTGAACCAACTCGAAACAAAATAATTGTGCCAACGTTACCAAAAACCGCCGCTCGAACTTCTTCGGACAACTGTTCGATGTATTGGTGAGCCATGATTAAAGCCAAACGATATTTTCTGGCTTCAGACAAAATGGAAGTAAAACTTTCCGTGGCAAAATTTTGAAATTCATCGATGTAGAGATAAAAGTCGCGACGCTCACTTTCAGGCATGTCGACCCGCTCCATGGCGCAAAGCTGAATTTTGGTAATTAGCATACCGCCAAGAAGTTTCATAGCGTCTTCACCAATCCGGCCTTTGGATAAATTGACAATAAAAATTTTTCCCGAGTCCATTATTTCTCGCGGCAAAATAGTTGAATTGACTTGAGCCACAATGTTACGAACAATGGCTGTGGAAAGAAACTGACCGACTTTATTTTGAATTGGCGCAATGGCTTCCGTACGAAATTTTGGTTCCCACTGTTCAAATTCGGTTATCCAAAAAGCTTTGACGACTGGATCTTGAAGATTAGAAACCATGCGCACTCGAAAATCTCGATCGACCAGCAAACGGTTTACACCCATGAGTGTATTGCCGGGATTTTCAAGCAACGTCATGATGCAGTTATTCAAAATATGCTCCATCCGAGCACTCCAAACATCTGGCCAGATTTTTTTGAAAACTTGCATTAAACCGGAAGCAATGACGTGTCGGGTGTTAGGATCGTGGGATTCCAAAATATTAAAACCCATGGGAAAATCCACGTCCGATGGACAAAAATAAACCACATCCTTCTGTCGCCATTCGGGAATATAATTGGTAAGTTTTTCAGCCGTGTCACCGTGCGGATCAACATACGCACAACCGTGGCCCAAATAAATATCCGACAAAATCATGTTTTCAAGCAAAGTGGTTTTGCCCATACCGGTTTTACCCACCACATAAGTATGCCGACGACGATCGTCAGTTTTAATACCAAACTTACGCATTTGATTGCGATAGTTGGTGCGCGCGAAGTAAATTACATCGTGCTCGTGATCGTGATCGGTGTAAGCGGGCATAACTTTTGGAATTTTCGAATTTTCGAATTAGTGAATTATCGAAATTTTGGAAGTTAGTTTTTATCTCTTTTTTAAACTTCATTTTCAAAATCAAAGAATTTTTCTATAACTCGAAAATTCGATAATTTGAAAATTCGAAAATTTTTAAAACTACAATGGTAAATTCGGTGGTGCACTTTCCCCTTCACTTACATGTTCTTTTTCGTGAGCTGGCGGGGGTAGATTAACATCTTCTAATTCCACATCCGGATCAATAAGCAGACGCAAGGCGTCGGGAATTTTTTTAATTGGAGCAACCGTTGGTTGTGGTTGAACTGGTGTTTTTTTTACTTCTGGAACATTAAATGGTGAATCAAGTTGAATATTTGGTTCGGATAATTTTTCGCCTTCCCAACCCAAGCCCTCAATTCCACCAGAACTCATGACAAAACCTGGGGTTGAAATATCATCACCGACCGGTAATGAGGCTGGCGGGGCTTCCTTTTTAGCTGGCGTTGGCACAGCTCGATAAAGCGGCACATCCTCGCCGGCAATCGGTAAAGAAACCGGTGGCTCGGCTCGCCGAGATTCGGTTTTTTTGATAAGCGGCGCTTTGATGGTAATGGTTGGAAAATGCCAAAGCGTGGCCATTTCCTCGGTACACATAACCTTAGGAATTGCCCCCATACTAAAACTGCGATTTTTTAAAGCTTGCGCCACTCGAGTTTGACGATGTGGATAAACCCAACGCTGCCAAAAATAATCATTTTTTGGTATTTGTGGACCATACATACCAAATTCATTCATGTCCGGATGATTGAAAGGTAAGAGGAAACCTTTAACTATAGAAGCTCGAGTGCCTTTGCTGTAAACACCTTTTTTGGCAAAATAAGCAATGCGAATTTTGGTCGGAAAACCGATTTTAGAAATTTTATTGGTTATGCCTTCAACCTGAGCTTTTTCTCGAAGAGTAATCTTAAAAGCCTTCCACTGATCTTCGTCTTTCGGTTTTTCGGCCGGAGCGGCTAAACCCAACATGGTATTAAGACCAACACCGGTCACTTCTTCCAGCATACCACCGGGAAAAGAAGCCAGATCGGTTAAAATTCCACTGCTTGATTTTTTAGCATCCTTAATCCCGTAAATTTTTTGGATAAATTTTCCACCTTCTTCTTTCCAGGTTTTCTGTTCGACTACTGTAAACATTAGCTGAAAAAAGAAACATTCACCTATCCGCATACGGCTCATTTGTTCCAACAGCACTGCTAATGGATCCTTAAGTTCCTGTGACATGCTATGTTCAAAATCCGGCCAGGTGCGAAAAGGCATGTACTGCTCTTTTTTCATGACAAATTCCGTGCCCCACATGTCCCATTCCGGATCAGGATAGCGACCTGGGATTATTTGCAAGTAATCTTCTACCTCAGCAATCTGTGCATCAGGATACTGAGCATAAATTCCCGCCTCAACCATGTCGCGAAAACGGGCTTCACAACGAATATAATATTGAATGTAGCCATCGATTGAAGCAATTTCTAAACTAAAACGTGGTAAAACTTTGCCGTCAAACCATTTTTCTTTCCAAAGTAAATTGGAAAAACCGCCTTGCAACGAAGCGAAAAAATTTTCCAAAGCTTTTGGACTTTGTTCAGTCATTTTTGGCACATCGATCGCCAAAAGACTGTAACGAAGTTTACCTTGATAAAGACCTTGCTTATAATCTTTCCAAATTTCCATGAAACCATCGAGCAAAATGGCCGCGATCGGAATCCAACCAAAAAGCAAAACAATTTCCAAAAGCGCGACATCAATCGGCTGATTTAGAAAAGCCTGCAAATAAGCCTTCTCGGTAGCAAAGGCTACAGTAGAAATGAGGAACATATCGGTTGGTATTATAGCACGGAATGGAGTTGAAGGGGACGGAGGGGTTTAAGGGGTTGAAGGAGGTTGTGGAAAAGTGACGGTGGCTTTTTTGGATTGGGATAAGGATTACTTCCCCCACCCCAACCCTCCCCCGTACGCGGCGTACAGGAGAGGAAGAATTATTTTTTTTATTTGGTAATAAAATAACAAAATGATTCTCCCTCTCTCACCGCCACGGTGGGGGAGGGCTGGGGTGGGGGCCGATCCGATTACAACCAACAAACAACCAACCAAAAAAACAAATGAACAAAAAAATCGCCGATCTTTCAATCAACGATTTTTATTTTTTCAACAATCTACCCAATCCCCAACGCCCCATAACGCCCTCAATGCCTTAATGCCCCCAACACATCAACTTCTACTTCTTCTTCAACCACTCCCAAGTCACCAAAAGCGGACTGGCAATAAATACCGATGAGTAAGCTCCGATTCCAATTCCAACAAGCAAGGCGAGTGAGAATGGTCTGGTGGTATCGCCGCCGAAAATAAAGATACCGGCCAAAGCCAACATGGTGGTTAAGGTTGTGTACATGGAACGAGTAATGGTTTGTTTAATGCTTTTATCAACCGTTTCTTCAAAAGTTTCGTTACCAACCTGACGAGTCAAATTTTCACGAGTTCGGTCAAAAACCACAATTGTGTCATTAATCGAATAACCAAGAATGGTTAGGGCGGCCGCCACGAAGGCAGTGTCGACCTGCCAGCCCAAGTAATGACCTAAAACGGCAAACAAACCCATTGGCACAATCACGTCATGTAAACCGGCCAAGATGGTTAAGATACCGTATTTCCAGGAAGCGATTGGTTCGGAAACTTTTCTAAAAGCGAAAGCAATGTAAAGACAAACCAGAATTAAAACTACCACAATACCGGTGATTGTCTTTTTTCGGAGTTCTGAACCAATAGCTGGACCAAAAGAATCAAATTTTAATTCTTGCAGACCGGCATCTTTGGTTTTTAAAGCGGTCAAAACTGCTTGGTGGGCTGTTTCATCCAAAGATTCAAGACGAATAATCATTTCTTGATTTCCACTTGGCTGAACGACAGCGTGTTCGTAACCAGCACTAGCAAAAGCAGCACTAACATCGGCAGTACTCAAACCGGCCGGTGTTTGGATTTCCATTATGCTACCACCAGTAAAATCAATGCCAAAATTGAAACCGAAGGCAAACATGGCCACAATACTACCAACAATCATGACACTGGATAATCCGTACCAAATTTTTCTATTTTTAACGATAGAGAATTTCATATTTTTTATTTAATCTCTTTGATACCAGAGAAATACATCCAAGGTTTTGAGAATTTACCGCTTTTTTGAACAGCTAAAAGATAAGTTCGGGTGACTGAAATAGCCGAGAACATTGATAACAAGACACCGATCGACAAAGTTAAGGCAAAACCTTTTACAAAGCTGGAGCTGAAACCATAAAGGACGACTGAGGCAATCAATGTGGTGATGTTACCATCACGAATAGCTGGCCAAGCGCGTCTGAAACCTTCGTCGATAGCTGAACGCAAGTCACGACCGGCTCGCAGTTCTTCCTTAGTTCGTTCAAAAATAAGCACGTTAGCGTCAACCGCCATGCCGACAGACAAAACCAAACCAGCAATACCGGATAAAGAAATGGTTACGCCGAAAATTCTGTAAGCCATCAAGTTAAGCAAGGCGAATAAAATCAAAGCCAGAACCGCAACAATACCTGGCAAACGATAAATTCCGATCATAAACAAGCCAACCAGAGCAAAACCGGCCAAAGCGGCAATAATACTTTTATTAAGTGAAGCTTGACCAAGAATCGGTCCAACCGTCTGTTGTGAAATCAAACTGACGGGGACTGGCAAAGCACCAGCATTCAAACGTTGAGCCAAAGTTTTAGCTTCATCCAAAGTAAACGAACCGGTAATGACCGCCTGACCGCCATAAATCGCATCCTGAACGGTTGGAGTCGAGATGGCTGAACCATCAAGGAAAATAGCTACTCGTTTACCAACATTTCGGCTGGTCACCTGACCAAACAAATCCGCACCTTCACTATTGAATTGCAAAGCGACGTGCGGAGCTCCGGTATTCTGATCGAATTCAACGGTCGCGGTTTTGAGCTGCTGACCAGTTAAACCAGTGGTTTTCCAAGGTTCATCAACTTGAGCGATAGAGTTCAGAGTGGTGAGAGGAACAAAAATTCCTTCCAGGTGATAAGCCGGAACCGTCTCCTCGGCTTTCTTTAAAATGATGTGATAACCGAATTCAGTTTCCACGGTTTCTGAGATAGCACCGACAGCTACATAACTAGCGGCCATTTCAAAAGCATCAACTGTTTGGTCTGGTTCAACCCAACCAAGATATCCGCCGCTGTTTTTATTGCTTTCATCAGTTGAGTAAGCCATGGCTTTCTCGGCAAAATTTTCGGCCGTCAAACCTTCACGTAATTTGGTTAATTGAATGTTGGCTTCAAGAGCGGAAATCGGATTAGCACAACCAGTCTTGCCTTCGAAGCAAATCAAAATATGAGAAAGTTCCATGCGCTTGGCGTCTTTCTTTTCATCATATTTAACAACAGCGAGGACACCAGACTGTTCGATGACCTTCGAACTTACGGCACCAGGTTTGGTTTTTTGATCCAAAACCGCTTGAGCAAAAGAACCCAAGCTGGCGTTTTTGATTGTCACCCAACCAAGATCCTGGCCTTTAAGTTCAGTACTCAAAGCTGTCCAGTCCTCATTTTTGGCGCGAGCTAAAACATCGTTAGCCTGTTGACGCTCGGCCACATTTTTTTCATCGATAATTTTTTGTTCCTCTGGTGTAGCGGCTCGACCAACATCAGTATTCTCTTCCTTAAATTCCAAAACCGGCGTTTCACCGATTTGTTTAATGGCCTCTGAAACATTTAAAACTCCGGCCAAGTCAACAATGATTCGATTACCCTGAGCGGTGGTAACCAAAGGTTCGGAGACACCGAATGAGTTGACGCGACGTTCGATGACATCACGCACACCCTCAAGAGCCGCCTCGCGATCAGTTTCGGCAATAGCCGAAACGTCGGCCTCGTAAATAAGGTGCGTACCGCCTTGAAGGTCAAGACCTAAACGATATGGCGTCTCACTCATCTTCATGGATGAGGTGTTGAGGCCGGTAACTGAACCAGCCCAGGCCAGGCCCTGATTCCAATACATTGGAAAATCAAAAGCGGCCATAACCAGGGTCAGAACGAGAAAAAAAGCAGTAAGCGCTGGGATTAGCCACTTTTTTCGAGGTGCAGCGCCAGATTTTGACGGTGCTTTGCGTTTCCAGTTTTGCATAGAAAATACTTAATAAATCGGTGCTATTTTAATCTCTAGCCCCAAAAAAAGCAAGAAAAGAGGTGGATAGATTTTTTAGGACTTTCTGTGGGCTGAAATTAGAAGATTACGTATTGTTAGAAAGATTTTACAAAATCCTACTATAACTTTTCTTTGCTGGCCCAAAGAAAAGTCACCAAAAGAAATAGACTTACAGTTTAGAGCTGGTGCAAGTCAAAGGGTTAAGGTGGGGTGGCTTGGATTGGATTATTTTTTATCGACAAAAAACAAAAAATATTTTTTAAAACAGACAACCCGGATTCTTGCGAACCCGGGGTTTAAAAGTTTGAGTCGAGAGTGTCTCTCTTTGTTTTCATTCCGTCTGACTCATTCGACGGGAGAGAGTTGGTTGAACGGTTTATCTAGGAAACCGTTCGGAGGTTGTTGAACGGGTGGCCTAGTCCACCCGGAAGGCTACCTCGCGAGCCAGGCCGCCTTCTTCGCCGCCAGCTCGGCCTCGAACGCGGCGCGGACGCGTTCGAGGAGGAACTTCGTCCCCTCTTCCCAACTCTGGCTACCGGAGAGTTCAAGAACTCTCCGGTTGACCTCGGTGACGCTGGCGAATCGGTTTCCCTGGAGGGGGACTTCCGAAAGCCAGCTCGTCACGAGCTGGTCGAGGGCGACCCGGATCCGGTCGGGTCGGGTGGAGGTGAACCTCCGGCCCGAGATCGACCCGCCCATGAGCGGGTCGGCCAGGCGGGCGTCGACCCAGGCGTTGAACTCGGCCCGCTCGGCCGGCTTACGGGCACGGCTCTCCGCCTCCGCCTGCCG
>JAGVPA010000021.1 GCA_020052445.1 bacterium | reverse complement strand
TTGTTTTTGTTGGTTCATAACTGGGCTTTTTAGTGGTTAGCCTAGTTATATTTTGCTATTTTAAGCCAAATTTATCAATAGTTGGTGCGTTTGCCCTGGCCACGCCACCACCTTCGCGAACGACTTTTTTGTTTTGTTCGAGGTTTTTAGGTTGTTGTTTATGAGAAATTTCTGTAGTTGCGGTTTCAGCCAACATGTTTAAAACCAATTCCAGATTGGTCATATTGTCACGCAAACTTTCTTTTTTCAAACCCTTAAGGTTTTTATATTCTCTGGTAGTTAAACCAGCCCAAGCTTGAACCATTTCATCGGTCAAAATCGCAAATTCTTTGCCTTCCTTGACTCCACAATTTTCCCATTCATCAGTCAGAGCTTTTCTAATCTCGATACTTTTCAATCGCTGATTCACCCAATCCGGACTATAACCTTTTTTCAAGTAAGTTTTTAAAGCACGATTTATCGCAATTTCAGGATCAGCGGTTTCTTCCAATCTTTCGTAACCGACTTTTGCTAGCCATAGTTTAAAAGGTTCGGCTTTTGGTGAAGGAATGGATTGGATTAAACGGAGCAAAATTTCGGTATCGGCCACATCAGTTAAATAATTTTTGCCATCACTGGCTGGTAATTTCAGTTGTACGATTTTTTCGTACACCTCGCTTCCTTCATTTTTAAGCTTTATTTTCAAATCACTCCAGTATCTCTTTGGAACACTCGAATTAACCAAAACTTCTATCACGTCAATAACCGAAAAATACCACAATTCTTTTTCATCGTCCCAATGACGACGAATTTTTTGACCTTCAAACAGAGAGATTTTGGCATCTTTCATATTATTTTAATCCGGATTAATTCCAAACTCTCTTACGGTAAAAATGTCCGGCAAAAGACTACGAAGCCTAGCTTTATATTTTGGCAAATTAATTATGATTATACCACTCAAAAAAACCATCAAAACGCTACGTAAATTTAACGACGATTCGCGGTAATCTTTTTCTTCTTTTTTGCTTTTAGTAAAATCAAAAATAACAACCGGTTTTTTTGATAAAGAATTTGATTTATTTTTTACCAAAAAAGAAGCAATATCATCATCAATTTTTGACCAGTCAAAAATCTCAACCGGTATTTCTTTTAAAGAAAGAATTGCTTGAATTTCTTTGATTAAAATGTCAGCTTGTGCCGAAGTTTCTACGGTATTGAATTGAACCATAAAACTTTCTTCTTCGGCCCATTCCAATCTTGTTCTAAGGGCAACGAGAAAATCAATTAATCTTTGTTCAAAAAGTTTTGGCGTTTCTTTTTCTGACATAAAATTAATCGTTTAATTTCTCCATAAAATATTTAACCAAATCATCAGTCGCAACCCTCTCCTGTTTCATCGTATCTCGATCGCGAATGGTTACGGCCTTATCCTCAAGCGAATCAAAATCGATTGTCACGCAATACGGCGTGCCGATTTCGTCCTGACGGCGATAGCGTTTGCCGATGGATTGGGTTTCGTCGTATTCGCACATCCAAGTTTGACGGAGAGTTTTGTAGATTTCTTGCGAGATGCCGGACAGGGCTTCTTTTTTGGAAAGTGGCAGGATGGCAATTTTTACCGGTGCCAAGCGTTTATCGAGTTTTAGAACAACTCGAGTTTCATCGTTCACAATTTCCTCGATGTAAGCATTATCGATAAACATTAGAAAGAGACGTGTGAGACCGACTGAGGTTTCCATGATGTGTGGAATGTAACGTTCGTTTCTAGCTTGATCAAAATAAGTCAGATCAGCACCGGAAAATTCGGCGTGTCGACTTAAATCCCAATTACCGCGAGCGTGGACACCTTCGACTTCTTTGAAACCGTTGATGCAAGCAAAATTAAATTCCACATCAAAAGCCGCCGAAGCATAATGAGCCAGTTTGGCGTGTTTGTACCAACGAATTTTTTCTTCCGGAATTCCGTACTCCAAATACCAAGCCCAACGAGCACTCTTCCATTCTTCAAATCTCGTTTCCATTTCCGATGGGTGGAGAAAATATTGCATTTCCATTTGCTCAAACTCGCGCGTGCGAAAAACAAATTGGCGAGCAATAATTTCATTACGAAAAGCCTTACCAACTTGGGCGATACCGAAAGGCAGAGTTGGGTGCAAACTGTCCATGGTGTTTTTATATTCGAGATAAATTCCACCGCAAGTTTCCGGTCGCAGATAAATCACATTCTCTTCGGACAAAACATCGGTCGGTGAACCAAGATTTGATTTGACCATCAAAGAAAAACGTTTGGCTGGTGTAATGTCATTCGAACCGCAAGACAAACATTTCAACTTTTTTGCCTCGCGAAGTTTATCAAGCTCGGCATTTATAAAATCAATCGGCATTTTATCGGCGACAACACCGAATTCCTCGAGCACGTGATCGGCTCGCATGCGCGCCTTACATTTTCGACAATCAATTTGCGGATCATCAAAACTATCAATGTGCCCTGAAGCCTCCCAAGTCCGCGGATGCATAAAAATTGCACTATCCAAACCAACCACATCATCGCGCAACTGCACCATGTGTTTCCACCAAGCATCGCGAATATTATTTTTCAACAAAATTCCATAATGACCATAGTCGTAAACGCCGCCCAGGCCACCATAAATCTCAGAGGAAGGATAAACAAAGCCGCGAGTTTTACAAAAGCTGGCGATGGTTTCCATGTTTAATTCTGACATAATTGATTTAATTTATTTTATCTTCAATCACGAGGCGAGACTCCTTTTTACTTCCCCCACCCCAGCCCTCCCCCGTCGCGGCGACAGGAGAGGGAGATTAATTTATAGATAATAATTTTATCCAACTGATTCTCCCTCCCTCACAGCCGCTGTGGGGGAGGGGCTGGGGAGAGGGCTGAAAACTAAACCGTCATAATCTCTTCCTCCTTCTGTTTCCCAAGTTCATCAATCTTCTCTACATAATCTTTGGTCATGCGGTCGAGTTCTTCGTGGAGTTTGAATTTTTCGTCTTCACTTATTTCGCCGTTCTTTTGCATTTCGGTAATTTCGTTGCGAGATTTTTCGCGGACGCCGCGAGCCGAGATGCGAGCTTCTTCGGTTTTTTCCTTCAAGGCTTTTACCAAAGCTTTTCGGGTTTCTTCGGTCATGGCTGGCATGGTAAGGCGAACGACTTTGCTATCGACAACCGGATTAATGCCGATCGAAGATTCCTGAATAGCTTTTTCAATGGCTTTCAAAAGATTTTTGTCCCATGGTTCAATAACCAAAGTTTTGGCATCTGGTACCGAGATGGAACCAACACCTTTCATTTCCATAGTCGAACCATAAGCCTCAACCTTGAGGCCTTCAACCAAAACCGGTGTCGCTCGACCGGTGCGCATTTGATTAAATTCCGAATGGAGATGATCGAGCACGGTTTCGAAAAGCGGTTTTTGGCTAGCAAGTTGTGGGTGCATATTTTTGGGAATGTCAAAGTATTATTTGGAATGTCCAATTTCTAATGTCCAATGACAAATGATGGATGTTAATTTCCTCTCTCTGTCATCCTGAGCCAGAGAAGGATCTCGTCGCGTGATTCCGTTCAAACGGACCTCCGTCATTTGACATTCGATCAATTTGAAATTTGACATTAAATTAAATTTTTACTCTTCAATCATCTGCCGACCCATATAAATATTGGCCGGGGTTTGTGGATCAACTATAAGATAAGAAGCCGCCCAACCAGCGGAAAGTTCTTGAGGGTTCCAGGTAGCACCGGCATCGGTTGAATTGTAAAAGGTGGTGGCTGTGGCATAGTAAAGCTTATTTGAGTCGGTTGGGTCAATAGCCAGAGAACGAATGGTTACTTGGTTAGCCGAGGTCAACAAATTAAGGGCCGACCAATTGTCACCAACATCAGATGAGCGTAAAAGACCGTATTTGGTGGCCATAACAAAAGTTGAACCGTTGGAATCCTGAACGATTCGTGAAATGACATTACCGTTTTTAAAACTTTTTAAAGCATCGGCTTTACTGGCCCAAGTAGCACCACTATCAGTACTCTTCCAAAGCCCTTCACTCGTCCCAACTAAAATTATTCGGCTGTCTTGGTTACTGACAAGCAAATCAGAAATATCTTTGCCGGTTGAAGCAACTTTGGTCCAAGACAAACCAAAATCAGAACTTCTTAAAACGTCACCGCTGGAAAGACCTAAATAAACAACACTGTTGTCGTACCAATCAACAGTTACCCGACGAACAAGAATTTTAGCTCTGGTTTCATCGTAAACACTTTCAAATTTACGTCCGCAGGTTTCGGTTTTAAAAAGCTGAGCCCCAATGCCAACGTACCAAGTACACATATCTTTCGGATCCACGGCCACCGTAGAAACCGTACCACCTTGCACCTGACCATCAACCGGAGTTTGCCAAGTTACACCACTGTTGTTGGTAAACAAAAGACCGTTTTCAGTTGTTCCTAAATAAATTGTTTTATAATCTTGAGGGTCAAAAGCCATGGTGACAATATTGGCTGTTCCAATATTTCCCAAACCTTTAGAAGTTGGGAAAACTGTGGTTTGGGCCCAAGTTGCACCGCTGTCAGTGGTTTTATAAACCCCGCCGCCTTTAGAGTTATCGACGCTCTTAGATCCGCCGGTTAATGAACAACCGGCACCCATGGTGACCAAAACCACCAAGCAGACAATTAATGAACGAAAAATTTTTATCATACTTTTTTTATTTTAAGTATTGAAATATTTTTAAAAAGAAAGAAATAAGTGTTCTAGAGCCAACGTTGGATTAACGTGAAAAGCCAAATCGTTTTTTATAACTCGCAAATTTTCTAAAGCCTTAAGCCAATGATCGGTATTTTTGTCTTTCGCTAATTTGATAATTTCCGGATAAGCCACGGCTCGCGGGGCCCATTCTTCTGAACCGACGGAAATAAGTAAAACGTCACGCAGCAACCATTCCCAACGATCCAATAAATTTTTTAGTTGTTCTTTTTTATTGACTTCGTCCTTCGGTAATAAATCTGCCGCTCGGGCCAAACGAACCGAAACCGGCGAGCGTAAAAGATCAACAAATTGTTCAACCGAAGTTTCTTCCAAAGAACGCGTTTCCTCATCACGCAACAAATTAAGTGCGTAACCCGGACAACCGCCGGAAAGCGCGGCCAAAGCCTCAGCCTCTTTTTTTATCACCCCGCGACCAGCCAAAGCTTCAACAATTTTTAAACGCGACACCGAAGTGAAACGAATTATCTGACAGCGCGAAGCAATGGTTGGCAAAACACGATCAACCGAGGTGGCTCGCAAAATTAAAGTTGTATCTGAAGTTGGTTCCTCCAAAGTTTTGAGCAAAGCATTTGAAGCCTCGGTATTCAACACATCGGCTTCCTCAATGAAAGCAAATTTTGGTCCGCCCATAAAACCACTCATGGAAAGCCGCTCCCGAAGTTTTCTAACTTGATCAACCACAATTTCTGATTTTACTTTCTCGGTCTTTTCATCAACCAATCTTGAAAGAACGGTAACATCCGGATGACCAAAACCCTGAGCCCCCAAAATCTTTTTTATTAACCACTCAGCCACCGCGGTCTTACCAACTCCGGACGGCCCAACAAAAAGATAAGCCTGGCTTAACCGCCCACCGGCCAAAGAACGCGTAAGAAACGAGACAATTTTCTCATGACCAATTATTCCTGAAGCAGGGGCTGACATACGTCTGTGATTATAACATATTTTTGTTGGTTGGAGTTTATGGGGTTGAAGGGGACGAAGGGGTTGAAGGGTTTTTCCTATCCGTCATCCCGAGCCAGAGAGGGATCTCGCCACGTGATTTAAAGATTTTTAGGAAGCCTTCCGACATTCACTTTTGGCTAATTTTAGCCTCAAAATCGCTACCAGGGGCTTGACAAAAGTCCCAAAATATGTTATTATGAAGAGGTTATTTTGCAGCGGTTTTCAAGGCTTGGGCGAAGGGCTTTGAGGACGGCGAGCTTTGTTCCCGGAAACCTGGAGGAGAGAGTCGCCTCAGTACGTCAAGTCAACTTGATGGCCGAGGTTTGATCACTAAATGGGTAAACCTGGCTTGTCTGGCTTTATCCAACCTTAGAGATCGTGGCGCGCACCAGTGCTTGCACAGGTCACCGCGCCGTAGACCTCCAGATTTTCCGGAATAAAGAAGACACGAAAACTCGCCCAAAAGGTGAGTTATTTGTTTCCAAATTTTCAGAGGAGATTTCAATGGATTCCCTGCTTGGCATGCTTCTGACTCTAGTAATCATGACAGTCGCTTTCGCCATGATTTTCGGGAAGGCGGGAGCGGTCATCGGGCTCTGGGACAAGCATCTTCTCCAGCCCGTAAAACGTGGCCTTTGGCAATTGGTCACGTTACCGTTCCGCCTCCTCGGTCGCGGGCTCCGGGCACTGCTCCGTTGGACTGGCCGCGCCGCATGGAGAGGTATCCGAGCCTTCTTCGGATACCTCTGGCACGGTTCGGCCGCTCCGCCGCCACCACCCGCCCGCCGCCCGGCCGCCCAACGTCCCACAGCCCGGCGTCGCCCACGTCCTTAGGCCAACTGACTATCTTTCACTTGGCCGACCCTCTTTGTTTGTCACTTTGGTGTGATTGATAAAGAGGGTAAAAAAACAGAGACAGAAAACCTGATCCGAAAGCGGATCACAGACAAAGGAGAGCACATGCGCTCAGAAAACAGGCTATTCCTTAGTGTCATGGCGGGGACCATGGTAACTGTGGCACTCTTCCTCCAAATCGCGGAATTGATATCAGCGAACTTTCATATCATGCCAGTACGAGCGGCGACCATGATCGGGTATACGGTCGCGGCCATGATATACACCGTTCTTGCCGCAAGATATTCCAGAAAGTTCGTAACCCGGGCGGTTGTATGTGGGTTTTGTGCCACACTGTCCATGTGCACATATCTCAACCTCTACTGCTAGCCACCCCCCGTCCCTCCAAGCTGACTCGCTTCTTGAGTCGGCCGCCGTTCCTTGTCGACGACAGAGATGAAAAAAACAAAAAAAATCGCCTTAGCCCGGCGGTTTTTTTGTTTTATATTGACATTATTGAGATTTTTCTATAAGGTGTGGGCGCACTTTCGAAAGAGGGTGTTGAGGAAACATGGTCGAAACCTTCGAAACGAGGAGAGAAACCCTTGTCTGCTGATCAACCCACCGTTCCGGAAGTCATGGCTTTGTTCTGGAAGAAATTCCCTCAGGCTTGCATCGACGACTTATACCAAATTAACTTAATCTCTTCTACATTCAATTTCTTGTATCCAATTAAATCCCACGGCTCCTTTTAAGATTTCAGGGTTTTTAAGTATCCATTCACACCTTTTAAAAACAATATTTTCAAGCTTGTCCAAATCATCAAAATATCTATTTGCGACGGACTCTTTGAGTAATGGTCAACTGCATTCAACTGGTTGTAATTCCGGAGAATATGGCGGAAGTGGAAATATTCTAATGTTTTTAGGAATTTCCAATTCGTTGCTATTATGCCAACCGGCATTATCCATTAATAATAGAATTATCTTTTCGTTTTTAGGATCAATATAATTAGAAAATTCTTTGAGTGCCATATTCATGAGAACGGTGTTTACGGTTGGTAGAATGAGCCAAAAACTTTTTCCTGTGAGCGGATGTACGAAGGCAAATACATAAATCCATTGGAATTTCTTAGTTTGTCGAGCAATAAACCTAATTCCTTTTGGTGACCAGGTTCTTCTGACAGTGGGTTGCAATCCTAATCTGGCCTCATCTTGAGCCCAAATTTCCACTTGTTTGTCTGGATTTTCTTTCTTGGTTTTTATGAATTCATTATCCACTTTTTTTTAAACTTTTTTGTCTCTTTTACATTTGCTGATTTAATATTTTTTGGTCTTGGAACTTGCAACGTAAAATCTGATTTTATAATCCATTTCCAAGCACCTACAGTGGTGATGTGCTTTTTAGTTTTCTTTTTTATCCATTGAGCTACTTTTGGACCTGTCCACAGCCCGCCATCCGGCGGTCTTTTGTTTGTTAATAACTCTTTTAATTCTTCTTGCTGTTTTTTAGTTAAAAACGCAGTCCTGCCCTGATTATTCTTTCTTTTATCAGACAAACCCTCAACACCTTCTTTGTTATATCTATTAACCAATATTCTTGCCCAACGCTGACAAAACCCCACTGTTTTAGCTGCTTTTGTTACTAAAATTTCATTTTCAGGATTACTCATTAACCAGATCAAGTGCCAGCGGCTCTTTTCTGTGGGATTTTTGCATTTACGATATTGCCTTGCTATTTCTTCGTGGGCTAGATGAGGTTTAATTTTTAGCGGTGCTTGGGGCATAGTTTTGTTTAATTACTTACAAAACTATTATAGCATAGATTTAGTTAATTTGGTATTACGGATCGAAATTAGCACTGCTGTCGAACTGGGTAACTTCAGCTTCCATCAAAATATCACCGACTTCTATGGCCTCGAGGCCATCGTCGTCGCGGCGGACGAAGAAGAGGGCGGCCTGGAAGCCCTTCTCGACTGGCTTAACAAACAGCCCGACGTCGAATAGATTCACTACCAGGAGGACACCCAGATGTGTGGCGGGTCAATAGAGTACGAGGCGCGTTTGAACCGCGCCAAAGAAGAGGAAAAGCGAAAGAAGAAGAAGAAGAGCCACAAGAAAGACAAATAAGCCGAAGATCGGGCTTTCCTAAAAAAACCGGACCCTTCGGTTCGGTCTCCGCTTCTCTGGAGCACGCATGTGCCGGGGAAGTTTTTTTATTTGTTACCAGCTGTCATTCTGAGCCAGAGAAGAATCTCGCCACGTGACTTCCCTCACCCTCCCCTTCGCTGGGCTTCGGCGGAGCAGGCCAACCCCACGGCTGGCCTATTCTTTCAAAAAGGTCTAAAATTACGAGGTAAATATTAACCTTGGTCAATATGAAACCAAAACAAAAAGAACAAAATCTGCT
>JAGVPA010000034.1 GCA_020052445.1 bacterium | reverse complement strand
CTTTTCAAATTATTCGTCTTTTCAGTAAGGCTCTGTTATAAGGACAGAAGATTCTTCGCGAGGGCTCAGAATGACAAGGTGTTTTTTTATCTGTCATCCCGAGCCAAAGAGGGATCTCGCCTCGTGAATCAATCAAAAATTTATAAATTCAATAAAAATCATCCGCTCCAACCGTCGTACTGTCAGTCTCGAAATAACTTCCGAGGCGGTTTTGGTTGTTCGAGCACCACAGCGAGTTTCGGAATCTTTTATCGAGAAAATTGTTCAAGATAAAATGATTTGGATTCAGAAGAAAATTTCGGAGATGAAGCAACGACCGTCGTCTCGAGCTAAAGAGTTTGTTAACGGTGAGAATTTTTTTTATCTTGGTGAAAGTTATTGTTTGAAAATCATGAAGGCTAAAAAGATCGAATTAAAAAACGATCTGATTTTCCCAGAAAAGTTTCTACCAAAAGCTAAAACAAAAATGATTGCCTGGTACAAACAAGAGGCTCAAGAAATTCTTACTGATCGCGCGAAAATTTGGGCTGAACAAATGGGGGTGAAATTCACAGCGATAAAAATTAACAGTGCTGAAAAAAGATGGGGTTCTTGCAGTCACAAAAATCAACTCAATTTTGGTTGGAAATTAATTTTGCAACCGCTCGAGGTGGTTGATTACGTTGTCATCCATGAACTGGCTCATGTCCCACACAAAAATCATTCCAAAGATTTTTGGAATTTTGTGGTTAGGTTTTGTCCGAATTTTAAAACCCTCAGGAAACAACTGAAAAATAATCAGTATGCCCAATCTTGATATTAATCCCGACTTTGCTCGTGCCCTCGACCTGATGGAAAATTCTACTAGGCCGGTTTTTGTGACGGGGCGGGCCGGGACAGGGAAGTCGACTTTGCTGCAACATTTTCGCTTGACCTCAAAAAAGAAAGTTGTGGTTTTGGCGCCGACTGGTGTGGCTGCGCTGAATATCGATGGTCAAACAATTCATTCTTTTTTTCTTATCAGACCAGGTATTACTTTACGTGAAGCCAAACGGGAAGGGACGCAGGCCAGTAACAATCAAGTTTTTCAAGAAATTGAAACCATTATCGTTGATGAGATTTCCATGGTGCGGGCGGATTTGTTCGACGCTATGGATGTGTTTTTGAAAGCCGCCATGCACAGCAAAAAACCTTTTGGCGGCAAACAGATTATCATGATCGGCGATTTATATCAGTTACCACCAGTCGTTCGTGGCGATGAGGCTGATGATTTGAAAAAGGTTTATGAAACGCCATATTTTTTCTCAGCCAAAGTCACGAAGGAATTACTTGAAACAAAAGACGGTTTGGCTTTTGTCGAACTGGAAAAAATCTATCGTCAAAAAGATTCTCGCTTCATCAAAGTTTTGAACGCCGTGCGTAATCGTTCGGCGACCGATGAACATTTGGAGATTTTAAACTCGCGTTGTAATTGCGTTGAGTGTGATGAAGATTTGGACGAAACAATTATTTTGACGGCGACGAATAAACAAGCTGACACCATTAATGCTTGTCGTTTAGCTCGACTGCTTGGCAAAAGACAGAGTTATAAAGCCAACGCCAGTGGCAAGTTTCCCGAGAAAGATGCGCCGACTGACGAGATTTTGGAATTGAAACCGCAAGCTCGAGTTATGTTTTTGAATAATGATTCGCTCGGTCGTTGGGTAAACGGTTCGCTCGGCACAGTCAAAAAACTTTCAGAAAAAGAAATCGTCGTTGATCTCGATAGTGGTGATCAGGTTGAAGTCGCGCCTTACACCTGGAATCTTTTTCGTTTTGAGTTTGATAAAAAATCCAAATGTTTGGAGCGACAAAAACTCGGCAGTTTTACCCAAATGCCACTTCGTCTAGCCTGGGCCGTGACCATTCACAAAAGCCAGGGTAAAACTTTCGAACGCGTGGCCATCGATCTTGGCCGCGGAGCTTTTGCGGCCGGCCAAGTTTATGTTGCCCTCAGTCGCTGTCGCTCACTCGAAGGAATTTTTTTAAGTCAGCCCCTCGGCTTGTCTCAACTCATTATTGATTACCGAGTCATGAAATTTCTGACTTCGCTCCAATATGGTCTGGCTGAGAAAGCGATGCCGATGGCCAAGAAATTAAAAATTATCCAAAAAGCCATCGAGAAAAAACAGCACCTCCTCATGACTTATTTGAAAGCCAAGGACGAAAAATCCCAACGCAAAATTTTGCCACTTCGTCTCGGCGATATGGAATTCAAGGGCAACAAATTTTTTGGTTTGGAAGCTTATAGTTTGGAAAGCGAAGGCCGAAGGAATTTTAATGTGGCCAGGATTTTGGCGGTGGTTCCCCTCACCCCAACCCTCTCCCGCCGAGAGGGAGAATCCTTGGTTTAAAATGAAAACAATCGACGGAATTATTTCGTCGATAGTTTTTAAAGTTAAAAAAAGCGACTCCCAAGGGGTTGATTCCGAGGGAGCCGAGGAGACGACCAAAGGGCGATAAAAGATGCCGGGTGGCACAGACGTCAGAGGACGATGGGTGTGGAAGTTGGAGAAATTCCGTGATCCACTGGCTAGCGTCTCGACGAGAGGCGAAGGCACCGAAGACCGTATCCTTCCTTTGAGGGAGTGTAATCCAGTCGGGAACCGACTGATCTTTCTAGGAAATCCGATGACGAATCTCAGTGACCGCCCTTGGAGGGGAAGCCTCGACAGTCAGGCTGACCAGGGGAACGTCGGACGCGACGAAGGCGTTCGAAATCATTGGTGCACAGGCTGGCTGTTTTTCGTTCGGATAGATGTTGCTCGATCTCAGGTACTGCGTTTGCAAGGGTCATGACGACCGGTTCGGGAAGACTTTTGAGGGTCGACCGGAAAGGTGGTAATCACGTTGGCCTCACATGAGCCAATGCGAGAACCCCGAAGGTGTCCTGCAAGGTCCCGCCTTATTGGGGCAAGGAGACGCAATAGGTCACCATCTTCAAAGGTCTGGAGTTTAGACTCCATAGTGCCACACGAGGTGACACCGGTGAGCGAAGCCGTTGGGCTGCGCTCGGAATGCTTGATTCCAAACCTCTTTACGACGGTAATGTGTAGTTTAGACTTTAGTTTAAAAGGTGTCAATAGTAGAAAATGGAAGTTATCCACAGGCGGAATGGAAGTAAAAGTGTAAAGGTGTAAAAACGTAAAAGTTGGTTTTGGTTGGTGGTGGTTTGGGTGTAAAATTATATATAAGAAATAAAATTCCTTAATTCATAAATTAAATAATTCAATAATTCACTAATTTCAAAAAGTATGTCCACCCAACTCTGGTACCAATCACTCATCAAACCAACCTGGGCGCCACCGGCTTGGCTTTTTGGTCCGGTTTGGACGGTGCTTTATTTAATCATCATTGTTTCTTTTGGTTATGTTGTTCGTTTGTTTTTAAAAAAGAAAATTTCCGGTTTGGTTCTTTTGCCTTTTGTTTTAAATATTGTTTTTAATTTATTGTTTTCACCAATCCAATTTAGTTTACAAAATAATTTGTTGGCGGCGATTGATATTCTTTTGGTTCTTGGAACTTTAGTTTGGGCCTTGGTGGCCATTTATCCGCGAGCTAAGTGGGTGGCTTTGGTGAATATTCCGTATTTGCTTTGGGTCTCGTTTGCCACGGTTTTGCAGATTACGGTGACGGTTTTGAATTGGTAAGGTGGCAGAGGGGCGCGAATTATGAATTGTACAAATATACGAATTACTAATATTCGTGAATATACTAATATTAGTAACCAATTCGTAATTTGTATATTCGACACACATTCGTAATTTGCGTCCCAAAAAAAAAGCCATCCCGTGGGGATGGTTGTGATGAGTTGTTGCCTGGTTGAGGTCAGGGCTACTCGGCCGGGTTGAACGGAATGAAGAAGATAGGCCCGAAGGCGGCTGCAGCTTCGTTTGTGTTGGGCAGGCAGATGACGAGCTGATCCGCTCGGATGGTAGTGGTGTGCAAAAGCAGGAAACGAACCAGGGGGTGCCTGGAGTCGTTGATCTGGACGATTGCGCCATTTCCGAGGTCGACCTTCAAGTCGGGGACTTGGAGATTGCCCGGCTCGTTATCCTTGTCGGGGTTCTCGTTGATGTGAGCACAGGTCCCGAAGTCGTCTTTTTGGTACCTTTCGTCGATCACAAGGACAGCGGTTGTACTCACGAGACTCGTGGCGATGAATAGGAGATTGTCGATCCGCGGGTCTGCTGGATTGACCAAGTATTCACGACCGCCGATTTTTACGAGTAGTCTATTGATTTCCAGGGTTCTCATTGATTGCCTCTGTGGTTGAGGTTTGATCTGGCGGGATTTTTTTATCACATTTTGGTCAAAAGGTCAAGGATTATGGGTCGATTTTTTTTTGGTAAAAACGGAACTATTGCAAAAATTGCAACAATCCAAAAAGAAGGTTAAAGAGCTGTCGTTTGTTTTTTCTTAGTTGTCAAAAAAGCATTGTGCAAAAAATGCATAATGCAAATTTTCATTAATAGGTGTTTTTTTTGGCTGAGTTTTTGTGAGTTTGAATTTGGATCAATCGTCGGTTTGGCGGTTGATTTTTTTGGGTTTTGGTGGGAGAATGGGGAGGAAATAAATGAAATTTTGTCTAAAAAGTTATGTTCGAACAATCGTTTAAAAATATCGACAATATTCTTCACACCGATTCCGGTTGTGGAACCGAGTTGGATTATGTTGAACAAACCTCGTGGATTCTTTTTTTGAAATATTTGGATGATTTGGAGGAAACTAAGAAAACCGAAGCAGCTTTGGCTGGTAAAAAGTACGAATATATTTTGTCGCCAGAAGACCATTGGGATGTTTGGGCTTGTCCGAAAAGCGATGACGGCAAATTGGATCATAATAAAGCCTTGGATGGTGACGATTTAAGGGATTTTATAAATAACAAACTTTTTCCATATCTCAAAAGTTTTAAGTCCGAAGCGCCAAATACCATTGAATACAAAATCGGTGAAATTTTTTCCGAACTTAAAAACAAAATTTCCAGCGGTTACAAACTGCGGGAAATTTTGAATATTGTCGACAGCATGCATTTTCGGCTTTATGAGGAAAAGCATGAGCTCTCGCATCTTTACGAAGCCAAAATAAAAAACATGGGCAACGCCGGACGCAACGGCGGTGAGTACTACACACCGCGTCCGCTCATCAAAACTATTGTCAAAGTCGTCGCCCCAAAAATCGGCGATACAATTTACGATGGTGCCTGTGGCAGTGCCGGATTTTTAGTCGAGGCCTATAAATTTCTGGCCGAAGATCCATCAAAACTTTCTTCCGCCCAAATGGCAACTTTGCAAAACAAAACTTTTTACGGCAAAGAAATAAAATCACTGGCCTACATTATCGGCATCATGAACATGATTTTGCACGGCATCGAAGCACCAAATATTCGTCACATGAATACGCTGGCCGAAAATATCAATGACATTCAAGAAAAAGACCGTTACTCAGTAATTTTAGCCAACCCACCATTCGGTGCCGGTATCGGTCGAGAAATCCAACAAAACTTTCCCATCAAAACCGGCGAAACTGCTTTTCTTTTCCTCCAACACTTCATCAAAATCCTCAAAGCCGGCGGTCGAGCTGGTATCGTTATTAAAAACACCTTTTTGTCCAACACTGATAACGCTTCGGTAAGTTTAAGAAAATTGCTTTTAGAAAATTGTAATTTGCACACCGTACTAGATTTGCCAGGCGGGGCCTTCCAAGGCGCCGGTGTAAAAACCGTGGTTTTATTTTTTGAAAAAGGCGCGCCGACGAAAAAAGTTTGGTTTTATCAATTAAATCTCGATCGGAATCTTGGTAAGGGTAATCCGTTAAATGAAAACGATTTGGCGGAGTTTGTAGAGTTACAGAAAACCAAAGTCGATTCGAACAATTCTTGGAGTATTGATGTTAAAGATATTGATCAGACGACTTTTGATTTGTCAGTTAAGAATCCGAGCAAGGGCGGGGAAGTGGTTTTACGGGAGCCGAGGGAGATTTTGGAAGAAATTGGGAAGTTGGATGAAGAAAGTGAAGATATTTTGAATAAGGTAAAATCACTGTTATGAAGATAATTGAAAAAATTGAAATTAAAAGTTTTAGATCGTTTTGTAATAGAAAAGGAGATAAATCTGAAATTTATAAAATATCAGATTTGAATATATTTTCAGGAGCAAATGATTCAGGGAAATCTAATATTCTTAGAGCGTTAAATCTGTTTTTTAACGGACAAACAAGTTTAGGACATTTTTTTTCATTTGAGCAAGATTATTTCAAAAAAGATATAGAAAACGATAGTAAAGATATTAAAGAAGAATTAGTAACAATAAGAATAACTTTTATAAATTCTAAAAATAAAGGGAAAAACGCGACTCAAAAGGAAAAACTTTTTCTTCCAGAAAATTTTTGGGTAAGTAAAAAATTTACTAAAAGTTCAGAATACAGTCATTTCAGTCAAAGTTCTGGTGTTGAGACAAGTTTTAAAAAAGAAAAAGGATCATTGTATAGTAATTTTCTTGATTCTAATAGTAAAAAATTAAAATCTAATAATTCCGCAAGTTTGCAAAAACAACTTACAGATTTTCTCGATTCTATTCAATATCATTATGTTCCAGCAATTAAAGATCAGAATTATTTTTCTCATCTTTATGGAGAATTAAGACAAACTCTTTTAAAAGCAAAAGATTCTAATGTTGACACCAAAAAGGGAGATTTTGAAAAAGCTATTCAAGAAGACACAAAAACTCTTATGTTAGAGTTTGAGAATATGTTAGGTAATGGTAATTCAAATGTAAATATCGTTCCGGTTTTTGAACTTCCAGATCTTGTGAATTTGTTTCAGAGTTTGAACGTTCAAACTGGAAGAATTCCACTTCGGCTTCGTGGTGATGGAATGCAAGCCAAGCTGATTCCAGAAATTTTAAACTTTATTTCCATAAAAGAGCAATCTCTAACATCAAAAAAGATTAAATTAGGTCAAAAAGCAAAAAAGTATTTTATTTGGGGGTTTGAAGAACCAGAAAATTCCTATGAATACAAAAATGCACAGTTACTTGCGAATAAATTTAAAAATGTATTTGTTGACAACGCTCAAATATTTATAACCACCCACTCATTTAATTTTCTTTCATTAGACGGAAATAACATTACAACATATAGAGTATGGCGAGATGAAAAAAATAAATGCTCGCGAGTTACAAAAATAAAAAAGGATAGCAACGGAATGTTTCAATTCGAGGGATATGACCTTAAAACTGATTCTGAAAAATTAAATGAAGAATTAGGTGTATTTCAATTAAATAAAGACTTGGAGAATTTATTTACTGAAACTGAAAAAACTAAGAAGGAATTTTTTGAAAGATTAAAAATGGTAAATAAACCAATAATTTATACAGAAGGTAACAATGTAGTTTATATTAAAAAGGCAAAAGAGTTTTATGCCCCCAGTTTAGATTTTGATATTGAAAGTTTGGGGGGTAAGGACGATATAAAAAAATTCTTTTTTCGTTTTAGTCAAGCAAATTTTGAAAGGTATAAGATTTTATTTATTTTTGACTGTGATGCTGATAAAGAATATAAGGCCTGTGAATTAAAAAAAACAGATTATCTTTTGCCTTTTATTTTTAAAAAAAATCTAGGAAATAAAGAAGAAGAAATACAAAGCGGAATTGAAAATTTATTTGACTCGGAATTATTTTCCGATGAACAAAAAATCTTTAGTATCACAGAAACCAAAAGAGATGGTAATACTCTTTCAAGAGTAAGAAGTCTTCGTAAACCAATGTTCGAAAAATATATTTGTGAAGAACGAAATGTTGAAGACGATTTTGAAAATTTTAAGCCATTGTTTAATAAAATTAATGAGTTGTTTGGGTTATGACAATTCAAAATAAAAAGCAAACTAAAACCCTCGGCGATATATTGAAGGGAAAAAATCGAGATAGAGACGCAGCCTTTCATTTTATAGTTTTTCTTGATGATAATGACAAAACATCTTTTGTTGGCACTATGCTAACTCGTTGTAATAAGTACAAAGATAATATTTTAATGAGTGAAAATCATTTTAATAAAACTGACACCGCTGGTAACTCATTCGAATTTCAATTCAAGAATACACACCTTGTCAAAAGAAGACTTATTAAATTAGAGGGTTGGGGTCCTTTTGAGAAAATAGGAGAACTAACAACGGAAGGTATTAAATTTGTTAAATCTGCGACGGACTTAACAGAGCCGGTCATTTGGGATGACTATCTTAGAGAACAAAGAATGTATGAAAACTAATTGGTCAACAAAAAAACTCGGTGAGGTTTGTAAAATTTATAATGGTGGAACTCCAGACACTAAAAAGTTGTCTTATTGGGGCAGTGATCACTTTTGGATTACACCAAAAGACATGGGATCATTGATAGATATGTATGTTGAAGAAACATCAAGAAAAATCACAGACGCAGGTTTAAAAAATTCTTCTGCTAAAATTCTTCCACCAAATTCAATAATTCTTTCTTCTCGCGCTCCTATTGGTTATCTCGCGATAAATAAAGTTCCGATGGCAACAAATCAGGGATGCAAAGGACTTATTCCCAACAAAGAATTAGGTTTTTTGTTTCTTTTTTATTTTTTGTTTAATTCCACTGAATTGTTAAACAAACTGGGAAGTGGCACAACATTCAAAGAACTATCTGGTTCAAAATTGGCAGAGATTGAAATCCCCCTTCCGCCTCTCCCCGAACAACAAAGAATCGTAAAATTCCTCGACGAAATATTCGAAAAAATAACCAAAGCCAAAGAAAATACTGAAAAAAATCTCCAAAATGCCAAAGATCTTTTTGAGTCGTATTTGCAGAGTGTGTTTGCAAATCCTGGGGAGGGTTGGGAGGAGAAGAGTCTTGAAGAACTCGGAAAGATTACTTCAAGCAAAAGAATTTATAAAAAAGAATATGTAAAAGATGGAATTCCTTTTTATAGGATTAAAGAAATTAAAGAGCTTGCACACGGCAAAAATATTTCGCTTGAGTTATTTATTTCCAGAAAAAGATATAAAGAAATAAAAAATATTTTTGGTGTTCCGTTGATTGGAGACATACTTATGACCGCCGTCGGAACCATTGGTGAAATATACGTAGTAAAAAACGATGAGGAATTTTATTTTAAAGACGGAAATATACTTTGGTTTAAAAATTTTAATTCAGTTGATCCATATTTTCTAAAATTTGTTTTAATGTCGTTTGTTGAGCAAATAAATAAATTATCTAAAGGTTCAGCGTATAGTGCTTTAACTATTGAAAAAATAGAAAAGCATAAAATTTTTCTTCCAAAATCCATTGTTGAACAAAAATCCATCGTCGCCAAACTTGACGCTCTTTCGGAACAAACTAAAAAACTGGAAGCGATTTATAAACAAAAACTGGCGGATTTGGAGGAACTTAAAAAAGCGGTGCTTAGGTCCGCCTTCGCTGGGAAACCTTAAGAGCTTCGGCGAGACGGGGAAGGTGTTTGATGGGGAGTTGTAGAAAGTGTTATTTTTTTCCGACAAAATACGATGTCTAAAATGTCAACATTGAAAGTTTGACTTTCTGACATAATGGGTGTATTATTAAAATATTAAAAATTAACCTTTTAACTTATGTCTAATGATTATTTTAAAATGATAAAAAGTTTAAGGGTTGAAAAGGGTTTGTCGCAGGCCGAAATTGCCGAAAAGATTGGGGTTTCTCGTTCTTCGTATATCGCTTTTGAACAAGGTAAAAGAGAATTGGGTTTGGACGAAGCGGCAAAAATCGCCGATCTTTTTGGGGTTTCTTTGGAGGAACTTAAGAGTGGTATGATACCCGACAACGAAAAATACAAACAAATGATTTTGGCTTTTTTGCGTTTAGACAGAAAGATTACAAAAACCAAACTCGCTAAATTATTGTATTTCGCCGACTTTGGTTGGTTCTATTATCATCTTAAAAGCATGAGTGGCATGTCATATCGTAAAATGACCTACGGTCCGGTTTCTGACGCTTATTTTAGAATTATCGATGATTTGTTTGACAAAGGCGAAATCGATATTGTTAAAACTGAAGACGGTGCCATGCTTATTTCTCAAACCCGTAGTGGAGCAAAAAATTCTTTGTCGGCGCTAAACGCTGAAGAAAAAAAGTTAATTTCAACCATTGATAAAAAATGGCAAGGCAAAAAAACTGCCGAAGTAGTTGATTTTACTCACAAACAATTTCCATATTTGTACGCGCAAGATAATGAAATTGTGTCATACGGTTTGTTTACTCAAGAAGATCCTGATGAAATTTTTTAGCTATGGCTTACAAAGTTGTTTTTGAGGATTTTACCAAAAGGCATTTTATTAAAAATTTTGCTAAAAAATATAAAAATGCTTGGGATTTTACTTTTGCCTTGTTGCAAAAAGAGTTTGAACAGATTGATTTGCTTTTTGTAAAAAGCGTGGCCGAAATTATAGTTGATACGGAAGGAATACAGATTTGCAAAACCGAATTCAAAATTGCCGGAACCGATGAATCGCGTCACGGATCCGGCAATCGGTGTATTGTAGCTATTCACAAAGACGCCAATTCTGTTAATGTTCTTTTGGTTTATCATAAAAATCATCTAGGCGATGGCAATGAGACTACAAAATGGAAACAAATAATCAAAAATAATTATCCAGATTATTGTGAATTATTATAAGTTTAATTTTTATTCTAGAAAATGCCGTTAAACTAGAATTAAAGAATGTGTTATTCTAGACTTTAGACAAAAAATATTATGAACGAATCAGAAACTCGGGCCGAATATATCGACCCTAAACTTAAAATCAGTGGTTGGGGTGAGGTCGGGGACTCGAAAGTTTTACGTGAATTTCATATTACCGATGGTCGAATTCAAACTGGTGGTCTTCGCGGTAAGCCGGAAATTGCTGATTATATTTTAGTTTATAAAAATCGTAAGATTGGCGTGATCGAGGCAAAAGCTGAAAATTTGGCTGTTACCGAAGGTGTGGTTCAAGCTAAATCTTACGCTCAAAAATTACAGATCGATTATACCTACTCCACAAACGGTAAAGAGATATACGAAATTTCCATGAAGACCGGCACGGAAGGAACTGTTTCGGATTTTCCAACGCCTGATGAACTTTGGAACAAAACTTATTCCGATCAAAATGAATGGAAAGAAAAATTCGCCGCTGTTCCAAATGAAGGCGACTATGGTAAACGATATTATCAAGAAATCGCCATCAACAATGTTTTAAACGCGATAGCCGAAGAGAAAAATCGTATACTTTTAACCATGGCTACTGGAACCGGAAAAACTGCGGTGGCTTTTCAGATTGCCTGGAAACTTTTTCAAGCTCGTTGGAATTTAAAACGCGACGGCGCTCGTCGACCGCGGATTTTGTTTTTAGCCGATCGAAATATTTTGGCTGATCAAGCATTTAATGCTTTCTCGGCTTTTGGTGAGGATGCTTTGGTTCGCATCAACCCGTTTGATATCCGTAAAAAAGGTGGTGTGCCAACTGGTGGCAGTATCTTTTTTACTATTTTTCAAACTTTTATGAGTGGTCCGAATGGTGCACCATATTTTGGTGATTATCCAGCCGATTTTTTTGATTTTATTGTAATTGACGAGTGCCATCGTGGTGGTGCGAACGATGAAAGTAATTGGCGCGGAATTTTGGAATATTTTTCGCCAGCCGTTCAACTTGGTCTTACGGCTACGCCGAAACGTAGAGATAATGTGGATACTTATAAATATTTCGGCGAGCCGGTTTATACTTATTCTTTAAAAGAAGGTGTGAACGATGGTTTTTTAACACCATTTAAAGTTAAGCGGATTAAAACCACCCTCGATGATTATGTTTATACTTCCGACGACCAGATCGTCGAGGGGGAAGTTGAGGAAGGGAAGGTCTATGAAGAAGCAGATTTCAACCGAATCATTGTTATTAAAGAACGTGAGGCCAAAAGAGTTCGGGTTTTGTTGGACGAGATAAATCAAGCTGAAAAAACCATTATTTTTTGTGCTACCCAAGATCATGCTTTGGCTGTTCGTGATCTGATAAATCAAATGAAACAGAGTAAGGATCCGAATTATTGTGCACGAGTTACGGCCAATGATGGCGCTCGCGGTGAACAGTTTTTGCGTGAGTTTCAGGATAATGAAAAAACTATTCCAACTATTTTGACGACTTCACAAAAACTTTCCACCGGTGTCGATGCTCGTAACGTTCGAAATATCGTTTTGATGCGACCAGTAAATTCCATGATCGAATTTAAACAAATTATTGGTCGCGGTACTCGACTTTTTGACGGTAAAGAATATTTTACTATTTACGATTTTGTCGACGCTTACAAACATTTTTCCGATCCGGAATGGGATGGTGAGCCGATAGATGAAACAACGGAAAAAGTTTCGAAAAAAATTAAGGAGCCGAAAGAATTTAAGGATACGGTTTCGATTACCAGCGAAGAAAATCAAGAAGAACCAAAACAAAAATTAAAAATTAAACTTCGCGACGGTAAAGAGCGAGAAATTCAACACATGATTTCCACTTCTTTTTGGGGTGCGGATGGTAAGCCAGTTTCTGTTCAAGAATTCATGGACAATTTATTCGGTGCTTTGCCAGAGTTTTTTCAGAGTGAAGATCAATTAAGGAAAATTTGGTCAAATCCCATAACCAGAAAAGCTTTTTTAGACAGAATCGCCGAGTTTGGTTATGGCAAAGATGAATTGGAAACTTTGCAAAAAATGATTGACGCCGAAGACAGTGATTTGTTTGATGTCTTTACTTACATTTCTTTTTTGACGCAACCGGTGTCAAGAACTGATCGAGTAGAACAAGCCAAAGAAAAGGTTTTCGAAGGCTTGGATATTGACCAACAAGAATTTTTGGATTTTGTTATGTCAAAATACGAAGAAAAAGGCGTCGAGGAGCTAGGTGAGGAAAAATTACCAATTTTGTTGAACTTAAAATATCACTCACCGGCCGATGCTATAAATACTTTGGGTAATGTAGAATCAATCCGCACAATTTTCTTTGACTTTCAAAGGAATTTATACGCAAAGGAAAAAGTTTTGAGATAAAAAACCTATGAACCTCTCACGCCAACAACGAGATAAGATGTGGGGCGAAGATTGTCCTTATTCGCAAGTTCAAGAAACAATTGAAACGCGCATTTTGGCTAATAAAGTTTCGCGTCGGTTTTTGGTGGTTTCGCTTAATATCAATCCGTTGACTTTTGAAACGGTTCGCGATCACGCCGAAGATTTTGCTTTTGATTCGGAAATTAGCGGTATACTTGAACACGCTGAATATCGAGGCTTGGGCGATGGGTATGAAGTTTGTTCCTTTTCGGCCGAACTGTTGGATGAAAATATTCAAATTGCCCACGAGCGGGCTCGGGCCGGACAAATGGCAATTATTCGCATGCACGAATTTGCTATTAAAAAACTTGGGCTTGAACTGTCGGTTCGTCAACAGCCGAGAACAAATTTGCACAATCTGCAAGAAATATTTTCATTATTTTTGCAAGAACAACACAGACGTCTTTCAGAAAAAACTTTTCTTTATTATGAATCAAGTGTCGGGCTGTTTGAAAAATATCTGGATGCTTATGCTCACGTTTCTCTTGAAGATGATGAGATTCACGAATGGGAAAAGGTGGAGAAAGACGGGGTTGGTTTCACAAAATTTTTTGGTACCGAAATTCTTTCCTTGGCTGACTTTTTAGGTTTTATCGATTATTTTTTGGCTCGGAAAGTTATGAGTGGAAATGAAACTTTGAAAAGATACAAACAAGCCAATATCGCGCTATATCGTTGGCTCGCGGAAAAAAGCTTAATGCAAACCGAGAATTTGGCGGCTGATTTACGTGTCTTGCGTGAGACTTCGGTTTTAGAGGAAGACCAAGAATTTTCTGAAGACGAATAATTTTTTAAGTCAGGTTTTTTATTAGTAGAGCCGGGAAAAGAAGTCTTTGTCAACTTTAAGTTTTGTCCACAACGCTTGACAAAAGCGTCTTTTTTGTTTAAGCTTAGATAAAAGTTAATTTTAATTGTGGATAAGTATGCATGTCATTCAACAAAAATTGCTGGAATTGGCCAAAACACAAAATTTGGCCGATTTAACTTTGCGTAAAACTGGAGCCTTAATCGGTGAATCCGGAAGTCCACAAAAAATAAAACATCATTTGGATAAATTGATTGAAAAAGGTTTGCTTTTGGTTGGCGCTGATGGAAAAATTTTAAAACCAACTAATAACGGTTTTGACAAAAAAACAAAATTAATTTCTCTGCCAATAGTTGGTTCGGCAAATTGTGGGCCAGCTACGGTTTGCGCTGACCAGAAAGTTGAGGGTTACTTGAAGATTTCTTTAGGTGTTCTTGGCAATCATTTAAAAAATAAAGTAAATAATTTATTTGTTTTGCGGGCTACGGGTAATTCCATGAACCGAGCCAGTGTAAATGGTAAAAATATTGAAGCCGGAGATTTTGTTATTGTCGAAAAAGAATTCGGCACCCCAAATAATGGTGATTATGTGGTTTCAACCATCGAGGGTTTGGCCAATATAAAAAAGTTTATTTTTGATCAGCAAAATAAACAAATTATTTTAATTTCCGAATCAAGTTTTGACTTGCCGCCAATTTATATATCAAAAGAAGATTATTCTGGTTATTTCATTTCTGGTAAGGTGGTTGGGGTGATAAAAAAACCAGACGAAGAAAAAATGTGGCAAGTTGCTTCATGTATTGATATGGAAAAGTTTCTGCCCCCTCTTTCCAAAGAAGAACATGATTATTATTCAAACTTGTAGTTATGAAACAAGGAGAAATTTGGTTTGTTAAAACTTCACCTGAAACAGTTGGTCATGAATATCAAAAAAGTCGTCCTATGGTT
>JAGVPA010000102.1 GCA_020052445.1 bacterium | reverse complement strand
TAAGTGTCCTTATCTCATCAATCATGGTTTGGTTTTAAACTAATGGAATCATTTTGTATTTTTGTTGAATGTTTTTAGAGTTTCCGATACGTGAACGGCAGAGCCTATTGATGTCTCTCCAGCAGAGCTGGAGGATTATGAGACTTATTTAAATTACTCCCTCTTTTTGGCGTCTCGAAACACCTTGCTTGTACGCCTCGAAAACTTCTCTTTCCTTTTTACTCCCACCCGGTATTTTTACTTGGATTCAAGTAATTTAAGCTGTTTCCGTAAAAAAGCTTTGATTTCAATTTTCTTTGCTTTAATCTGTTCTACTGTCAAATAAAAAACACTGTGTGTCACAGCTATTTCACCAGCCCATGGCGATGACACTACACTTTCTTCACAAAGTACTCCATCTCCTTCTGTACCAAGGACTATTCCTTCACTGCCTTTTCCTGTAGGTCGGCCGTAAGCGTCTCTTCCTGTTCCTCCTGAAATTAATAAGACATCGTCAAGCCATCTGCGTGTTTCCGGATTAAAAAACATTTCTATAACTTCAAGTTCGGTTTTCGAATCTCTTTCTTCTTTTTTTACAAAATCAATTATATACTGGATTTGTTTTTCTCTTTCAGTTTCCTTGTCCTTGTCTTCATTGTTTATACTAATTACCTCTTTTGACCCTTCTTCCATAAAAAATAAAATTAATTTTTAAAACTAACTCAATTTTACCCCCCCCCACTAATTTGGCAATGGGGGTGTGGATAAACAAAAACCGATCCGTAATGAATCGGTTTTTAATATTTTCCTTTTTCCTTTGCTGCTAATTCACTCATCAAGATTTCTTATGCACCTATTATACGTTTCTTCATCAAAAACGCCTTGATAAAGTACCCGCCCGCCCGTAGGATCATACCAGCCGCTTCTATCACAAAAATCCGTCTCTGCCATCTTTATACAAAACCTATGGTATATCTCCGAAGATCTTTCAGACAAGAGTTGTTTAACATTTACAACCAAACGACCAGCTAATCTTTCTAAAATATCGGGGATGGGTTCATTATTTATTTTACTGAGAACCCAAGCTTTGGAGAAAATTTGGTCAGCCTTGCTAATAAAATCGAAAAGCATATCTTCGTCTTCATCAAAATCTTCAATATCCGAACTCGCAACAATTTCGGCCATAATTCTTTCCAGATCTACAAAATTAAAACCGATATTTTCTTGATTAGCTCCTAGCTACAAACCACCGCCTCAGGCGGTGACTAAACACAAGGTTATACCGTTTGAATTAAAATATTACGGTCTGGTTATGAAAGTTTATGTTCTAGACTTTTAAAATAACAATTCAAATATAGGACTTTCTCATTTCTCTAACACCACCCCAAAATAGTATCATAGAGGCATATGAAAGTAACCTCTATGAGTTATGGGCAGTTTCTGCTCAATACACAAATAAATTACACCGGAACATATTTTGCCGATTCTGTTCCTGAACTCGACCATAATAGTGTATACAGATTTCTGAAAGGGTCCAAGATGACTCCAAGTATGGTTTGGGAAAAGACCGGTCAATTTCTAGACGCTTCAGAAGATGGGTATGTACTTTTTGATGATACGGTGGCCGACAAGGATTTCAGTTTTGATATTGATATGGTTCGGAAACAGTATAGCGGAAATGCTCATGGACTTGTTAAAGGCATAGGTATTGTCATCTGTGTGTATTATCAACCTAAAACTCAACAATTCTATGCTTTGGATTTCCGGATCTTTGATCCGGAACAGGACGGAAAGACCAAACTTGACCACGTTCGAGAAATGATCGACCATTTGGTTTTTTCCAGGAAAATTTCTTTCGGTACAGTGCTCATGGATTCATGGTATGCAGTTACCGACCTTATGCTCCATATTGATATTGATTTAGAGAAGAAATTCTATTGTCCGATAAAAACCAATCGTCTGGTTCATGAAGGAGACCGACCTTCTATTGCCCAACCCGTTTCTTCTCTTGTTTGGAGTGAAACCGACCTGATTTCAGGAAAAACTGTTCATGTTAAAAAATTTCCACCCGCCTACAAAATGAAACTTTTTCGTATCACGGTCTCCACCGACCGGACGGACTTTGTCGTGACGAACGACTTGACTCAAGATTCGACGGATGTCACTCGGAAGGAGAGCGCCATCCGTTGGAAGATTGAGGAGTTTCACCGCGAACTGAAACAATTGACCGGTATTGAAAAATGCCAAGCAAGAATTGGACGCAGTCAACGCAACCATATCTGTGTGGCCATTCTGGCTTGGATTTGTCTCAAAGAAACAGCTAGACGAAACAGCATAACCTCTTACGAACAAAAACATCGACCTTTATTGGATTTTATGGCCAAACAGTGGAGAAACCCGAGTACGGTGTTTTGTTAAAGTGAGAAAGTCCTATATATTTTTCAATGAACTAAAAACCGCTCACAACTTTGACAAATGGTTTTTTGTTTTATTGGAGTCACGCGACGAGATCCCTCTCCTTTCGACTCGGATCAGGGCTCTGAGTCCAATCGAAGAGCTGGCTCGGGATGACAGGTTGGGTTTGTTTTTTTATGAGGCGATTTTTTTGGCAACCAGATAATCGGAAAAACTTTTACAAACTTCTTGCATTCTATTTCTGTCAAAACCCAAATGTTCGAAAATTCTATCTATTCTGACCTCGTCAGGAATATTAATACCGGTAATTTCAGACACACGATCTAAATCTACTATTGACGAAGCGTTATAAGTTAAGTCACCATAAGTCCGCATTTCCCTAGGCATAGCACCTTGGAGTTCTTCGGGTAATTCCTGAACTGCGTTTCCAATTTTGGACTGTTCTAATAAATCAATGGCGTGAACCATACCGTCAACAAGACCATACCCGTCGTCTGGAAGTGTTTCTGAATCTTTCAACTCACGAAGTTTGGCAAGAGCTTCTTGATACTTGTCCAGACCTTTCTCGGACATTTCTTTTAATTGGATATTAAGAATATCGGCGGTAGGAAATTCAAATCCATATTTTTCGAGAAAAAATTTTTTAAATTCCGCGTGATGAGTCGATGCGGTCATTTTCTCTATACTCGACGCCGGTGCTGTTTCCACAGAAACCCCAGCCCAACCAACCAAAAATCGACCACCCCAACTATAATAAAGCCCAACATTATTTTTAGGATCTATTTTTTTCATCTCATCGTTATATCTACCAGTGAAATAATCCTTAAATTGAAGATAGTTATCTTCATGAATGAGTACATAAAATTCTTTAAGCTCTTGCGGCGCCACCGAAGCTGCGTCACCTAAAACATTTCTTATGCTCTCAATAACTTTAAAATCTTTACCCTCTTCAAATCCTTGTTCAGCTGCCCAAGCACGAATAAGTCTAGCTTGGTCTTTAATTTGTTCACGAATGGCTTCGGGGCCGTATTTATCCGCAACCACGGCGGGCTGTGCCAACTCTGTTTTTTTACCAGGTGTCTCTTTCTGATCAAAAGAAACCGACGTTTCTTGTGTTAGTGTTTTACCTACTCGTTGCATAAAAATTGATTAATTTTTTGCTATTTTTATTCTTTACTTCTTTCATCGGCCAAAAAGACAGTATAAAAATTTTTATTAAACAGGTTTTCTATTTGCCATTTTATCTTTTGCCTCGGTATTTGCCTTTGCATCATCCGCCAAAACAACCAATCCTACAGTGGATTCCATATCCTTCGGGGTCCAAATATAAACTTTAGCTTCTTTTTCTCCTATCAAACAGTCGTGTACTCCTTCGCCGGGTTTTTCTTGATCGGACGTAAATATATCATAACCAATAGCGTCTTCGGCTTCACCGTGTAGATAAACAAAATCCCAACGAATAGTTTTTCCTTCTTCAGACTTTTTCCCAGATCCTTTATAAGCCTCTCCTCCTTGATTTTCGGAAAAAATTTGCGGTAACTTTGGAGTTTCTTTTTTTTCTTTTTTTCCATCCGTGACTTTAAAATTTATCTCTTCGCCACCTGGCTGTAGTTCCTCTCTTGACATAAATTTAAAAAGTTAAATGTAAATTAAATTATTATTTGTCTTTTGATTCTTCAGAAATTCTTTCCAAGACAGAACGGCCTTCTGAAGTTTCGTGATACCAACCTCGACCTTGGCTAAAATCTTGTTTAAATGTGGCCAATTGAGAATCTGGAGCCAAAAAAGCCAAAACTTTTGTTTTGATTTGGTCAACCGGAACCCCAGCACTTTCTTGACGAAGCGTATTTGTAATTACTTTTACCAAAGTTTTATTTTCTTCACCCTCCAAATCTAATGCCTTAGCCACATCCTCGGGAGTTAAACTGGCAAAATCTATTCCCGATCTTTCCAATAAACTTGTCAGCTCTTTAGTTTTATCTTCGAGTGTCTGTCTGGCATGTTCTTGTCTTTCCTCAAAATATTTTCTTGATTCAGCTTCGGCTGTAGCTGAAATTATTGAGTCTTGTTCTAATTGTGGCTCTATTGCCTCCGGAGGTAAAAAACCCGATTCTTGTTTCATAAAAATAAAGATATTTTAAAACTGGTTCTAGTTTACCCCCCCCCACTACTGCTTTAGCAAGAATTTTTATTAACAAGCAATTGGGGAAACTAAAAAGACTGTCGATTTTTGACAGTCTTTTTTTTATTTCTTATAAGATAACCTCTATCTCGAGACGCCCAAGTTGGGCGTCTTTACTTAAACTGGTTATCGTCTCTGACCGGTGCGAGCGGCGACGATTTCTTCGGTTACGGCTTTTGGTGCTTCTTCGTAATGATCGAATTCCATGGTGTAGCTGGCCCGACCTTGAGTCATGGAACGAAGTGAAGTGGCGTAGCCGAACATTTCGGCGAGTGGAACGACTGATTTAATGACTTTAACACCAGGACGTTCACCCATTTCCAAAATCTGGCCACGTTTGGAACTAATATCGCCGACAACTGAACCCATAAAATCTTCTGGAGTCACAACCTCAACTTTCATGATTGGCTCGAGCAAAATAAGTCCAGCTTTTTTACAACCATCCTGGAAAGCCATGGAGGCAGCGATTTTAAAGGCCGCTTCGGAAGAGTCGACATCGTGGTAGCTACCATCAAAAACCGTAACCTTAATGTCGATCATGAGGTAACCGGCCAAAACACCTCGCATTGAGGCTTCGCGAGCACCTTTTTCGATTGGTGAAATAAATTCTTTTGGAATGGAGCCGCCTTTGATTTCTTCGAAAAACTCGAAGCCTTTGCCTTTTTCGTTCTTTTCGATTCTGAGCCAGCAGTGACCATATTGACCACGACCACCAGACTGACGAATGTATTTACCTTCGGCTTCGGCTGAACCTTTAATGGTTTCTTTGTAAGCCACCTGTGGTTTACCAACAGTGGCTTCAACACCAAATTCGCGTTTCATGCGTTCGACAATAATGTCGAGGTGAAGTTCGCCCATGCCGCCAATAATGGTCTGTAGGGTTTCTTCGTCAGTATGAACTTTGAAAGTTGGATCTTCCTCGGCCAATTTTTGCAAAGCCACACCCATTTTTTCCTGGTCGACTTTGGTTTTTGGTTCGATGGCGATGAAAATAACCGGTTCTGGGAAAGTAATAGATTCGAGAACAATTGGATGATCCGGATCACAAAGAGTATGACCGGTAAAAGTATTTTTCAAACCCACAGCCGCAGCAATTTCACCAGCAAAAACCTCGTCCACGTCTTCACGAGAATTAGCGTGCAAACGAACAATGCGACCAATGCGTTCACGTTCACCGTTAGCGGTATTCAAAACATAGGAACCAGCTTTGATTGAACCTGAATAAACACGGAAGAAAGCCAGTTTGCCAACAAAAGGATCAGCGGCAATTTTGAAAGCCAAAGCAGTAAACGGTTCGCTGTCTTTTGGCTCACGCAAAATAGCAATGTCATGATTTTCAACATCAAAACCTTTCATTGGCGGGACATCCATTGGCGACGGCAAATAATCAACCACGGCATCAAGCATCATTTGCACACCTTTATTTTTAAGAGCAGAACCGCAGAGAACCGGAATAATTTGAACAGCAATACAAGCCTTACGAAGAACACGTTTCAAATCTTCCAGAGGAATTTCCTCGCCAGCCAAATATTTGGTCATGAGTACTTCATCGTTCTCAACAATTGCTTCAAGAAGTTTGGCTCGGTATTCTTTAGCTAATTCCAACATATCAGCCGGAACTTCTGATTCCTCGATTTCCTTACCCATGTCATCCTTGTAAATTTCAGCCTTCATGCGCAATAAATCAACAATGCCAATAAACTTATCTTCAGTGCCGATTGGTAACTGGATTGGATAAGCTCTTTTGGTTAAACGGGTATGGATAGATTCAACATCTTTGAAAAAATCAGCGCCAGTACGATCGAGTTTGTTAATAAAACACAAACGAGGCACGTTGTAATCATCAGCGTAACGCCAGTTAGTTTCCGACTGAGGTTCAACACCAGCCACACCATCAAAAATCACGCAGGCACCGTCGAGTACCCGCAAAGAACGTTTGACCTCGACAGTAAAGTCGATGTGTCCCGGAGTATCGATAAGGTTGATGCGATGACCTTTCCAAAAACAAGTGGTAGCGGCAGCGGTGATGGTAATACCACGTTCCTGTTCCTGTTCCATCCAGTCCATGGTGGCAGCACCTTCGTGAACTTCGCCGATTTTGTGCTTTTTACCGGTGTAAAACAAAACGCGTTCAGAAACTGTGGTTTTACCAGCATCAATGTGGGCGATAATTCCAATGTTACGGGTTTTTTCTTGAGAATATTCTCTGGGCATATTTTAAATTGTTCAGGTGTTCAAGTTGTTCAAGCGTTCATTGGTTCAAGTTGTTCACTTATTTTTTGGTTGGTTTTTGATGACGTAAAAAAACACAACCAAGCCAATATGAACATTTTGAACACTTGAACAAATTGAACAAAAAAATTAACGAGCAAAATGAGCGAAGGCTTTGTTGGCTTCGGCCATTCTTTGGACGTCTTGCTTTTTTCTGACCGCGTCGCCCTCACCTTTAGCGGCAGCGATGAGCTCGTCAGCTAATTTTTGGGCCATTGGACGGCCTTTTTTGTGACGGGTGGTATCCAAAAGCCAACGAAAAGACAGAGCTAAGCGACGCTCACCTCTGACTGGCATTGGGATTTGATAGTTAGCACCACCGACGCGCTTTGACTTAACTTCGAGTGAAGGCATGGTGTTTTTTAAAGCATTTTCAAAAACTTCGACTGGATCGGATTTGGTTTTTTCGGAAATAATATCGAAAGCAGTATAGACAATATCCTGAGCAGTGGTCTTTTTACCGTCGACCATGACGTAATTGATAAGTTTGGCAACTTGGACATTGCTAAATTTGGAATCCGGAGCAATAACCCGGAGAACTGCAGATTTACCGCGCATAAATATTTTGCCTTAGACCGGTTAGCTTCCCCGCGTGTGAGGTACTCCGTCTTAAGGTAGGTTAGGTGGATTAAGTACGGGGCGAATGGCCATTCGCCCTTACGATCAGTTATTTTTTGGCTTTTGGCTTTTTAACACCGTAGAGTGAACGACTACGTTTGCGGTTAGCCACGCCCTGAGTGTCGTAAGCACCGCGAACAATGTGATAACGAACACCAGGAAGGTCTTTGACACGACCACCGCGAATCATAACGATGGAGTGCTCCTGAAGGTTATGACCTTCGCCTGGGATGTAAGCGGTAACTTCCATACCGTTAGACAACCGAACACGAGCGATTTTACGAATAGCTGAGTTTGGTTTCTTTGGAGTCATGGTTGTAACTTTAACACACACACCGCGTTTAAAAGCACAGCCTTTAGCGATAACATTGCGTTTGCGATGCAACGAGTCGAGCGAAGACTGCAAAGCTGGCGACTTGCTCTTTGAGACCTTGGAATGACGGCCTTTACGAATTAATTGATGAATTGTAGGCATAACTGTTGTTGAATTTTCAAATTATTGAATTTTCAAATTTCCAAATTATGGATGGATTATTAACTTTTTAATGACAAAAGATTAGCACGGGGTTTGGAAATGGTCAAGGAAATTGGGGTGGATGAGTGGTTTGGGTGGTTGAAGTGAACCCTTCGACTTCGTTGGACTTCGCTCAGGGCCTTCGTGGGGATTAAAAGGGACTAAGGGATTGAATCTGGAGTTTTGGTGTAAAAATATTTAAAAAAACAAACTCTGGACTGGTCCCAAAAGAATGGCTGAGGCGCCTTTTACTAAATAATCTAGAAAAAAGAAGATGTTTACGCCGGCAAATGACAGGAATATCAGGGCCATCAAAACCATCTGCCCTCGAGATTCGATCAATTGTCCTAATCGTGGGTTATGCAAAGCTGTATCAAAAATTCCGTGCCAGATTTTTGAACCGTCGAGCGGTGGCAGTGGAATCAAATTAAATAACAAAAGACCGAGATTGAGTGTCATAACCAAATACAAGAAAAAGACCAAAAGATTCGAGACAGGAAAAAACCCTGATTCAATAACCAAACGGAGAATCAAAGCTGAAACTGTTGCCAGCAAAAGATTCGAAACTGGACCAGCCATGGCTACCAGAAACCCATCCCATCTTGGACTTTTTAAATAATACGGATTGTAAGGCACCGGTTTAGCCCAACCATAACCGATAAGCAAAAAAGCAATGAAACCAGCAAGATCAATATGCGACAAAGGATTCAAAGTCAGCCGACCGGCGGATTCGGCCGTAGTATCACCACGCAGATGAGCCATGTAAGCATGCGAAAACTCGTGGATAGTGATAGCCGAGAGCACGGCGACAATCCAGGCGACGGCTAGGATTGGTTCGGAAAAAAGGAGGGCGAAGAACATAACGGATTAATTTTCAAATTATTGAATTTCTGAATTATTTAATTATGGAATTTTTATTTTTACTTTTTACACCTTACGACCAATGGCGAAAATTTCGTCTTTTATATTTTTTTTTAATAAGTAAGCCAGGATTTTATTTATCCATTCAACTTTGGCCACTAAAGAAATTATTTTATCGAGGGAAGAAAATGAAGCGGTGGGATTTTCTGCAGCCACCGCAACATTTCGATATCGAGAAACCGGCTGACAAAATAATACCTCAAAACCAGCTTTTTCTAAAGCCGCTCTCAAAGTTTTTTGATTAAAATAAACCAAATGCTCGGCAGGTTTAATTTGGTATCGACGACAAAAAGGATGATCGATGTTTGGTGTGGTAATGGCAACAAGGCCGCTCTTCTTCAAAACTTGCCAAGCATCTTTCAACATAACAACCGGTTCCACCACGTGTTCAATAACATCATTCATTACCACGCAATCAAACGATGACAGATTTTTTAATTCAGCAAGATCAGCCGAAAAAAAATTTTCGATCGTATCAATTCCCTGCTCTCGAGAAATTTGAACCGCTGCAGAATTCGGTTCAACGGCTGTTACTTGCCAACCGTGCTCTCTGGCCAAAACAGAAAAAGTTCCAATATTGGCACCAACGTCCAGAAGTTTACCTGGAGAAACAAAATTTTCAATCAATTTTAAGCGCTCAAAAAAATTTTTCTTTTCAGTTTCGACCAAGTATTGATAATACTCAACCGTAGAAACCTGATTACCAACATAACGCCCGCTGATTTTATTTTCTTCAGCTTTAGACAAGGGAATAAAACAAAAAGAACAATCAGAACATTGCCAGAGTTCTTTTATGAACGGCCTGGAATTTAATCCGCCACACAAATGACAGATGGTTTTGTTTTTTAGATCAAAGTGATTCATATTTGGATCACGCGGCGAGATCCCTCTCTGGCTCGGGATGACAGTCATATTATCATTGCTTGACTTTTTGTTCTAATTGAGATAAGAAGTCCTCTTCCGCGTTTCTGTGGTTCCTAGTTTTTGTGCGGAAGTTCACCCTGTCACAGTGAGGATTCCATGATTTCCACACTTCTCGTCCTCCTCGCGCTCGTCACCCCCCCCACTCAAGCTTCTGAATTCGAGTGGACCGCACAGTATGCGGCTTCGATCGGAGTCCAGCTCCCAATCGCTGACCACATCGACATCCGCGCCTCCGTGCACCAGTTCGGCGTGCCGAAAACCAAGGCAAGCATGAGGTTCGTATACACCGGACCCGTGTTCAACATCGCACCGTGGTTCTGGGTCTCCCCGCAGGTCGGCGTAATGAGCGGCTGGATGCCCGACGGTAGCGACGCAGCCCTCGGGTCGGTCTGGTTCGGTGCCACTCACGGTTCGTTCTCGCTCTTCGGCGAGGGCGACGTCTACGTCGCATCGGACAATCCGACGGATATCTACGGATACGTCGCGGCCGACTGGAACCACGGGGTCGTGAACCTCGGATTCCAGTCCGAAAACGTCAACACGGCATTCGTAATCGGCCCGCACGTTGGTGCGACGAAGGGTGCCTTCCACATCCAGCTCGAAGGGTATGTGGATCCGAACTTCTCGGCCGGCGCCGTTCGGTTCGCGACTGCCGTCAACTTCTGAGCCGACACCACCCCGACTCCAACTGCCGCCCCTCTCGGGACGGCGTTTTTTTATCTGACTCTTGCCTTTTTTCGACTATTCGTATAAAATCCAGGCATTAAAAATCAAGAATGTTACGAAACTACGAAAAATCACAAAACTACGAAAATCGGTCGGTATCACGTGGCGAGATCCTTCTCTGGCTCAGGATGACAGGTGTGTTGATACCACTTTCGTAGTTTCGTAGTCCTTTCGTCGTTTCGTAACAGAATTAAATATCTATGTCCAAATTTTGTGACGCTTGCGGTCGTGGTGCTTTAACCATCAATCTTCGCAGCAAAAGTGAACAAGCCGTTAAATCTCAACAGAACGTTAACTTGCAATCTCGCAAAGTTGACGGTTGTAAAGTAAAACTTTGCACCAGCTGTATTAAAACCATGGCCAACAAACCAGGTGTGGTTAAAATTGTTAAACGCACCGTTCGTTTGGCTGGTCGAAAGACTAAGCAGACGGCGCGGTAATCTTCGTCAGTTCACGTATCGGAAACTCTAAAAATATTCAACAAAAATACAAAACGATTCCGTTAATTTAAAACCGAACCATGATTGATGAGATAAGGACACTTAAAT
>JAGVPA010000022.1 GCA_020052445.1 bacterium | reverse complement strand
TAAGTGTCCTTATCTCATCAATCATGGTTTGGTTTTAAACTAATGGAATCATTTTGTATTTTTGTTGAATGTTTTTAGAGTTTCCGATACGTGAACGGCTGGCGGATGGTGGCGCTTTTTTCTTTGGTGGTGCCACTTCAGACTCCTTCTCGTTTGGGGAAAGGACGAAAACTAGGATAACAGTAAGCAAAAAACCAAAAAATGTCAACCGCAGGTTGCCTGGAAACTCTTTTTTCTCAAATAATCCGTAATAGAAAAATCGATCGTAAAAAAACCGAGTAAAGTGACCGATCCCGCTTCGCTGGGCTTCGAGGGACACAGTCGGTCACTTTACTCGGTTTTAAATTTCTTTTTTACTTTTTTTATTTTTTCTCCTTCAGCGTCAACCCAACTGCCGACAAAACCGTCAAAATTGCGAGTAAACCTAAAGCAATCAACTTCTCTCGACTTTGCAAAAACAAAGTCAGAGTTCCAAAACCGCCAGCTACCACATAATACAAAAGTACGGTTTGCTTTTTTGAAAAACCGGCCGCCAATAATTTATGATGCAAATGCGAACGATCGCCTTTAACCGCAGCTTTCAGACCACCACGAAGCACGCGACGAGTCACAACAAAAATTACATCGAGTAGTGGAATACCCACCACCAAAAGCGCAGTGGCTAATTTTCCACCGGAAATGACGGCGAGTGTACCAATAAGAAACCCAACAAAAGTACTGCCGCCTTCCCCAAGAAAAATCGAAGCCGGAGAAAAATTGAAAACTAAAAAACCCAACAAAGCTCCAAGCGCGACAACTGACAACAAGGCCACGTCTGGCTGAAAATAAGCTGCTGTCAAAGCCAAGGACATAATCATAAAAGCACCAATCGAACTCACACCGGTCGCGAGGCCATCCAAACCATCCAAAAACTTAGTGGTGTACATAACCACCAAAAGCCAAACAAAAACCAAAATATTCGATTGCCAAGCGGCAAGATAAATTATTCCACCAAAAGGATTGGTCAATTTCTCCACCTCAACGCCAAACAAAACCGCCACCAGAGCGGCCAAGACTGGCGCAATGATGGTAATTTTTGGTGGCAAGGAATATTTGTCATCCAGGTAACCACCGATCATCAAAATCAAACCACCTAAAAAGAAACCCAAATAATGCCGCAGTCCGATTTCCCCACTTGTCAGAGCGTCGGAAGTCAGCAGTAAATAAATAACCACGCTGGCCAAAGAAATAAAAATCGCCAGTCCGCCGAATAAAGGAATTGGTTTATCATGAAGTTTTTTTGGCGCCACCGGAACATCAACCAAACCAAAATGCGCCGCGAGTTTTTTAATAATCAAAGTTAAAACGACTGACAGTAAAAAAGACGCCACAAACCAAGGAAACAAAAGTTTTGCATCTTGAAAAAATATTTGCCAGTTACCTAAAATCATACCGCTTTTTCGATTTCCACTTTACCGCCGGCCTTGAGCACAATGGTGTCTCGAGGTTTTAGCTCACCGGAAAGCATGGCGTTGGCAATGGCATTTTCCACATCTTCCTGGACAACCCGACGCAAAGGCCGAGCGCCAAATAAAGGATCGTAACCCTTTCTCGACAATTCCTCGATAATCGCGTCGTCTGGTCTGAATTTATAACCCTTCATTTCCACTCTCTCACCAACCTGTTTAACCATTAAGAAAGCAATCTGACGAACGTCGTCGAGGGTCAATGGTTTGAAAACAATCACCGCATCAAAACGGTTTAAAAACTCCGGTCGATAAACGGTTTTTAATTCTTGTTCCAAAAGTCGAGTTTTGATTTCCTCCATTGGCCGATTAGCGCTCACCGCTTCCTGAATATAACTTGTTCCGGCGTTCGAGGTGGCAATAATAATTGTGCTGGTAAAATCAATGGTGCGACCGGCAGCATCGGTTAAGCGGCCGTCGTCCATAACCTGCAAAAACAGGTTGAGAATATTTGGGTGAGCTTTTTCAAGTTCATCCAAAAGTACGATAGAAAATGGTTCCTGGCGCACGGCCTCGGTCAACATGCCGCCCTCCTTGGAATCAGGATTGCCAATGAGCCGATGAATACTGGCCGTGTCCTGATATTCAGACATATCAAAACGCAACATGGCTTTTTCGTTACCAAAATAAGCTTCAGCCACCGCTTTGGCCAGTTCGGTTTTACCAACACCGGTCGGTCCAAGAAATAAAAAGTTGGCGATTGGTCGCTTACCGCTTCTAAGTTCGGCTCTGGCTCGACGCAAAGCTGACGAAACGGCTTTAACCGCTTCTTCCTGGCCAATAACTCGACCATGCAAACGATCCTCAAAATGCAAAAGTTTTTCACGTTCATCTTCGGAAACTTTTGTTAAAGGGATGCCGGTTTTTTGGGAAATGACTCGGGAAACATCATCGCCGGTAACCAAAGTGTTAGTACCTTTTCTTTGCTTGGCATCTAAGGCCACTTCCTTAGCAATCTCAAAAGCCTTGGCCGGCAAATACGACTCATGAAGATAGCGATCAGAAAGAGTGACACATTTCTCCAAAGCATCGAAAGAAAAAATGACATTATTTTGACCTTCAAGATTGGCCATTTTTGATTCCAAAATATTTATAGCTGAAGAGACATCTGGCTCGGGTACATTTATTTTTTGCAAAATCCGACCCAAGGCCGATGGTTGCACGGCCGAAGTGTAAGCCTCGGGTGTCGTCGTCGCGATCAAAAAAGAAATGCCACGAGCCAAGGCATCGGCCAAAACCGAAGCCAAATCCATGGTGTGTTCGCTACCCGAAGTTATGCCGGTTATTTTTTCAATATCGGAAATCACCAAAACAATATTTCTTGAACGAGAAACCTCGACCAAAACCGTCATAAGTCGTTCTTGAGCCTCGGCTGGATTGGCTCCGGAAAGAAGGGTGGCCAGCGACAGAGAAACCAAGCGTTTGTCTTTCAAAATTTCCGGCACATCTTCCTCAACCATACGTTCAGCAATGCCGGCAATAATTGCGTCCTTGCCTACTCCGGGCTGACCAACCAAAACTACACTTTGGCCACCACCTTCAATGGCTCGAAAAATTTCATTGATTTCATTTTCACGATCAACCAAAAGCGGCAAGCGACCGTAAACCGCATCAACCGTTAAATCATCGGCCACACGATCGAGCATTGGCGTGGCCACCGAAGTCATGGCCCGATTCATGTCGCCAACCGGTTTATGAAGCGCGGCTCGGCGGAAAAGATCGTAACGAACCCGAAGATCTTCATTAATTCGCACCCATTCAACCACATGATCAAACTGATCTACGGTTATTTCTTTAGCCGACAGCCAGTCAGCCAACAAAGGCTCGGCATGAAAAGAAGCTTGTAAAATTTCCAAAGCTGAAACCGTTTCTTTACCCTGTTCGTAAGCGGAAATAAAAGATTGCAAAACCACTTCCAATCCGGCTTCACTAAACAGGGCGTTTTCACCCGTTGGCTTAGCTGCCAAAGCTTGTTCGATGGCCGGTTTAAGGTCATCAAAACGCACACCTAAACGAGCCAAAACAACTCGAGGTTTTTCGGCCATTAAACAACCGGAAAAAATATGAATTGGGGCAACCTGAGCATGGTGGAAACGTTCGGCTAATTCGAAAGCACTTTCGAATGACTTATATGCACTCTGTTCCATGGCCCCGGCAATATTTTCCAAATGGCTACGCAATGGCAGAGAAACGATTTCCGGTTTTCCGCCCTGATAAATGCGTTTTGGCATTCGATGAATTTGTCGTGAAAATTCAGCCATCCGATAAACCACAAACTCGCCGCAAATTAAAGCCAGAAAAAATAACATGGCTGCCAAATTGGGTACCAACCAAGTTTTTGCGTCAAGAATAAGATTGCTGTTACCGCGAATATATAAATCGGCGGCAAAAAAAACCAAGGCGGCCAAACCGATAATCAAACCGACCATGGTTAAAACCGTGTCGGCTTTTTTTCTTAAATGTTTAACCGTCCGCGACGAATGATCCAGGGCTTCGAGCCAAGCAAAAGATTTACCATTAATAACCACCGCTCGAACAGAATTTTCATTACCAGTGACGAGATCAGGGTTAACCAATGTATTTTCAAGAGGGGACATATTAAGCAAAGAAAAAACCTACAAAATGAAATAGAAAACCGAAAACTGAAACTGGCAGTAGTAGCAGGTAACCAATCAAAAAAAGTAACATGATAATTAACCAGAAAAACATGGCCAGCCCCCGGACTACAACCATAAATAAACGAATAAAAAAACTGATAAGCCGACTAGCCCAGTCCGTACTGCCATACATGGGCACAAAAAGATTGGCTAGCCAAACCCCAAGCCCAAGATTTATGTACTGGTTTTTAATGGAGCCTTGAATAAATTTTAAAATATCTAACAAGCCCCGGGTATACCACCAAACCGGAAAAAAAACGCCACGGCCGACGGTTTCCAAAACCAATTTGACCGTACCGAAAGGAATTGTGCTGGTCATAAAAATTAAGTTTATTATACAACATTTTTTGTTTTAAGGGGAATAAGGATGAAAAAAGTTGCAGAAAATTTTTAAATTTTTGATTTTTAAGTTTGAAAATTACCAATATCCTCAGGTACACCTTACCCCAGGGCAAACGCACCAACTCTCTAGGCAATCGCGCTTAAATTCTCAATGTTTTTAACATAAAATATTTTTTCGCATCAAAAAAAAGCATTTTTTG